>JBEKDH010000037.1:0-28638 GCA_050014455.1 Occallatibacter sp. | reverse complement strand
GATTTGGACGTGACCACCGCGCCGGGCCGCACTCCGGCGGGCGTCAGCTACTCCGGCGCGCTCTTCAACTACGAGCAGGCCGCGGGCTTTTCCAAATTCAACGCGGGAACGCTGCGGGTGAGCAAGCGGCTCTCCAACGGTGTCGCCCTGGGCGCGAACTATCAGTACTCGCACTCCATCGACGATGCCGGCTCGGTGGGCGGAACCTCGACGGTGGTGGCGCAGAACTGGCAGGATATCGCGGCCGAGGAAGGCAACTCGAGCTTCGACGTGCGCCACAAGGTCAGCGGAACCTATCTCTACGAGCTGCCCTTCGGCAAGGACAAGCGCTGGGTAACCGGCGGCGCGGGCTCTCATATTCTGGAGGGATTCTCGGTTTCCGGCAGCTATACGATTGCCACCGGGACTCCGCTGACTCCAAGTTATGCGGCGGCGGTGGCCGACGTGGCGCGCGGCACGGCCGGCTCGCTTCGCCCCGATCGCGTGGCCGGAGTCTCCGTAACGGCCGGGGGCCGGTCGCTGCTGAAGTGGTTCAACACCGCCGCCTATGCGCCGCCCGCCGGCCCCTACGGCAACGCTTCGCGCAACTCGATCGCCGGGCCGGGAATCATCCAGAACAGCATGGCGCTCTCCAAGACCATGCAACTGGGCGAAACGCGCAGCTTGGAGTTTCGCGCCACGGCCAGCAACGTCTTCAATACCGTGCAGTACTCCGGCGTGGATACCAATGTGGTTTCGCCGACATTTGGGCAAGTAACCTCGGTCGGCGCCATGCGGTCGTTCCAGTTTACCGGGAGATTCCGGTTCTAGCGGAGTTGGCCGCGCTTGGCTAGTGCGAAGACGCCGCCGGGCAGGGCAATTGCACGAAGGTCTTCTATCGCAGAAGCTGGCTCCACTTGCCTCTTGAACAGGTAAAGGACCGCAATTCCTCCCGGAGGGAGGAGTGAAGATAGCCCAAGGTGAAACCCTGGGAATGCGTAGAAGTTGGAATCCACCGCCCTGTAGGGGCGGTTCGAACTCCAATCGCGCTCTCGATCTGTGTTCATGCAGTCGCCTTTGCCGCCGGGCCGCTGCGGGCGCGGGCTGGCCGCGGTATGGAATAATCTGCCGGTGACCCTTGCCGCAACCACGCCCTACGAGAGCTGGTTCCTGGCCGCCTGCGCCGCCGGAACCGTGGCGCTGCTGCTGATTCTGATCGCCAGGGTGCGGCTGCATCCGGCGCTCGCCCTGTGCGTTGCCGCGCTCACTCTGGGTGTGGCCTCGGGCATGCCGCTCAAAGAGGTTCCCCTCTCCTTTACCGCCGGAGTTGGAAACCTGATGGGGCACATCGCCATCGTGCTGGGCCTGGGCGCGGTGCTGGGCCGCTTGCTGGCCGCCTCGGGCGGCGCAACTGCGTTGGGCAGAACCCTGGTAGACGGTTGCGGCGCAAGGGGCCAGCTCTGGGCGCTCTTCGCCCTGGGCATTCTGGTGGGCATGCCGGTCTTCTTCGAGGTGGGGCTGGTGCTGCTGCTGCCCATCGTGGCCGAGGCCGCCCGCCGCAGCCACCGGCCTCCCATTCTGGTCGCCATGCCGCTGCTGGCCGGGCTATCCATCGTGCATGGCACGCTTCCGCCTCACCCGGCCGCGATGCTGGCGGTTGCCCAATATCACGCCGACATGGGCCGCACCATGCTGTGGGGCCTGGCCGCCGGATTGCCCGCCGCGGCGCTGGCCGGTCCGGTGCTGGGCTGGCTTATGCTGCGCCGCTGGGAGAAGCGGGTTGCCAAGGGCGAGACGGCTGCCGAGGAGAGCTCAACGCTCTTTACCCCAGCTCCCGAGGAGGAGCTTCTGCTGGATGGAAATGGTGCCGCGGCCGGCGCGGAATCGCCCGTGAAGGCGGAGCCCGTCCCCCAGCCGGCCGGCCCGGTGCGCGCGGCGGCGGCCATTCTGCTCCCCGTGGCGCTCATTTTTCTGGGCAGCTGGGCAGACTCGCTCACCCGCCCCAGCCAGCTTCCCAACCGGATTCTGCACTTTGCGGGCAGCCCCGAGGTTGCGCTTCTGATTGCGGTGCTGGTGGCTCTGTGGACGCTGGGAGGACATGTTCAAACCGGGAAGATCGAGAGCCCGGAGGGCCTGCGCAAGCTCACCGGCGAAGCCTTTGAGCCCATCGCCGGCGTGCTGGTGATTCTGGCCGCGGCCGGCGGTTTGAGCGGCATCCTGCGCGACTCCGGAGCCGCCCAGGCCACCGTCAGGCTGGCTCTCGGCGCGCACATGCCGCCGCTGGTCCTGGCCTGGCTGCTGGCCGCCGTAGTGCGCATCTCCATGGGCTCGGCCACGGTGGCCATGGCCGTGGCCTCGGCGGTGCTGGCGCCCATGGCCGGCCACATCGGCGTGCGCCCCGAACTGCTGGTGCTGGCCACCGGCACCGGCTCGCTCATCCTCTCGCACGTGAACGACCCCGGCTTTTGGATGATCCAGTCCTTCTTCAAGCTGGAACTGAAAGAAACGCTCACCACCTGGACGGTGCTGGAGACGGTGCTGTCGGTGGCCGGGCTGGGCATGACGGTGCTGCTGGCCGCGCTGGTGCGGTAGGGGGGACTGCTCTTCCGCCCTTTCGGCCAGAAGCTGCGAAAAGGGTGGAGCACCCAGCATCGAACTCTAATTCGTCATCTTCTGACGGGAATACTCCCGCACATTCAAAATGTCCCCTTTCCGTAATGGAGACATTGTAGTAAGCACCCGCTGATAGCTTTTTCCACAAAAGAGTCTGGCACATTCCTAGTTAGATCGATAGCATACAGATCAGTACCGATACCAAATGCGAAAATGTATCCACCATCAATACGCTCTCCGATAGAATATCGATAGCATTCCGATTCGATTTCGATCTCGCCTGTCTCCGCAGGACATTCCTCCGTTCGTAGTTCACCGAGGCTTCCCGATTGCCCGTAGTAAATTGGCCAAAGTGAGTTTACGGAACCGTGGCGTACATACCTCCTCAATGGATCAAACAACGGCAGCATAGCTTCCGCTGCCATCGTGAGGGCAACATATTCAAGCCCCATTTTCCCAAGAAAACGCCCCAAAATCGAAAGATGCCATGGCGACATTACAATTCTGAGAGAGTTACGTTCCCCAGAAGCAACTGGCCCGAGTAGTGCCGGAGCTAATTCTACCGATGTACTTCCGTCTTCTTCCGCAGCGATCTTGAACGTATCTGTCATCGGATGGACAGCCGGCAACCTTCCGGATTTAGGTGCAGTACTTACAAACTCCGGCAACTTATTCCTTTTGGTTAGAGTTCCCAGATACGTGCGCCAGAAGCCAAATGGAGTTTTCTCTAGTGCAGGTTTTTCCACGGAGTGGCTGAGATAGTTTTGACAGCCGTCACAAACAGAGTCATGCAAAATGTCCGTATCATTTCCTAGCGATTCCGGCACGATATGTTCAGTCGTAGAAAAGGGGCCGCTACCGCGGCAGAAGAGACACTCCGTGATGAGTAGCCTTTCCACAGGTCTCGTCACTGAGACGAGTTCAACCTCAGCAACTTTGCCAGGCATGACAGTTCTGACGGGTGGCCTGCATCTCAATCGTTATCGGAGTTGGCTGTCCCATGTCTCGATTTGTTCAGTAAAGAGAAGTGGGAGACAGCGAACTCGTCTTTGCTTACCTGATATTCGTCACTGCAACCGTACCTCCCAGCACCGCCCTTTGCGCGGCAAAAACCTCTTTCAGTCCCGCCTCGGCCAGATCGATCAGCTCGCCCAACTGGCGGCGCGAGAAGCTGCCCTTCTCGGCCGTGGCCTGGGTCTCGATCAGGCCGCCGTCGGCGGTCATCACCACGTTCATGTCCACCTCAGCCTGCGAGTCCTCCTCGTAGCAGAGGTCGAGCAGCTCGGTGCCGCCCACGATGCCCACCGAGGTGGCCGCCACCAGTTGCCGGAGCGGCGAAGCCTTGAGCGTGCCGGCCTCGACCAGGGCGTTCAGGGCCAGGGCCAGGGCCACCGCCGCGCCGGTGATGGCCGCGGTGCGCGTTCCTCCGTCGGCCTGGATCACGTCGCAATCCAGAATCACCGTGCGCTCGCCTAGAGCCTTCATATCCACCACCGAGCGCAGGCTGCGCCCGATCAGCCGCTGGATTTCATGCGTGCGGCCGCCGATCTTGCCCTTCTCGCTCTCGCGCGGGGTGCGGGTGACGGTGGAGCGGGGCAGCATGGCGTACTCCGCCGTGACCCAGCCGCGCCCGGAGTTGCGCAGCCAGCCGGGCACGCCCTGCTCCACGGTGGCGTTGGTCAGCACCCGCGTGTTGCCCAGCGTAACCAGCACCGAGCCTTCGGCGGTCTGGACAAAGCCGGGGGTAAGAGCGAGCGAACGAAGCTGCATAGGAGTTCTACCGCCGGGACGGTAGAAGATGCCGGAGATGTTCATAGGGGGATTGTACGGGAAGCGGGGCGGTAGGGCAGCACGGGATGGCCGTTCCAAAGCGGGAAAACGAGGTCTTCCTGCCCCGAAACAGGAACGGCGGCCTAACCTGCTGAAACGGATTGGATTAGCTCGATTCTCTGCGGCCGCCTTGTTCCATTTCGGGACGGGAAGGCCGGATTCAGTTACGCGCGGCGCTTTGGGGATTGGAGGACAAGCCTTTCCCTTATCAGGAACTTAGCCAAGCTGTCCTGGTTTGGCACGCCACGTGTAACAGAAGAGGACAGAATTTGGGCGCGAGCCAGGATCGGGAAGAGGGACTAGGGACCAGGGATTAGGGATCAGGAATCGGGGAACGCCGGAAAGACCGGACGGGAGAAGGAGCAGGCAATGCGGCAGATGGATGAGACGGCGGGATTGGGCGGAGCGGAGCGCAAGCGGGTGCAAGCGGTAGTGGAGACGCTGGCCAATCTGCGCAGCGAGTGCGAGAACCTGGCGGAGGTGGCGCACGACGCCAGAAATATGGTGACGGCGCTGGGGCTCTACTGCGATCTTCTCGAGGAGCCGGGGGTGCTGGCGGACCCCTACCTCCATTACGGAAACGAGTTGCGGCTGGTGGCGGCGGCCAGCCGCCGGCTGGTGGAGAAGCTGGTGTCTCTCGACCGGAGTCAGGCGCCGGGAGCGGCCGCCTTGCCGGGCGTGCTTTCCGAAGTGGGAAGAGAGTCCGCGAAAGCGGGGATTGCGTTGAACACCGCCAGCCTCGACCGGGTGGGGCCGGCGCGGCTCTGGGAGACGATGCCGTCCCTGCCGATCGACAATCTGGCCGCCGATCTGGAGGCCAATCGTAACCTGCTGGCGGCTCTGGCCGGGCCCTCCATCGCCCTGACGGTCGAGGCCGAAGCAAGCCAGCGGCCCGTTTGGCTCACCGGGGAGGATCTGACCAGGGTGCTGGTCAACCTGGTCAAGAACGCCGCCGAAGCCATGCCCTCGGGAGGGCGGATAGCGTTTGGCCTGCACGAGTTCCACGCCGGAGCCGAAGGCGGAGCCTGGCTGTTGCTGACCATCGAAGACAGCGGACCGGGCATCCCCAGGAAGGCGCTGGAAAAGATCTTCGAGTCCGGCTACACCTCGCGCACTCACGGCGCGCCAGCCGACGGAGGCTGGGTGGGGGCGCATCGCGGGCTGGGCCTTGCCATCACCCGCTCCATCGTCGAGGCGGCGGGCGGGCGGATTCACGCCGCCAGCCGCACCGCTCCGGGGGCGCGCCTGGTGATCGAACTGCCGGTGCGGAACCGCTGAATTCGGGCTTCCCGCCCCCCTCAAGACAGACAATCTCAATTCCCACTTAACCAAGCACGCGCGAGGCGAATACAATGCTCGAAACAGTTCTGGCATCGAGAAGCATGGAGTTTATCCCCCAACTCGCGGAGCCCGCGGCGCGGCTGCACCTGCTGGTGGTGGACCCGGACGCGGCCATTCGCTCAGCCTGCGCCGAGATAGCCGCCAGCCTGGGCTATGCGGTGGAGAGCACCGGCGACCTGGGCCAGGCGCGCAGCCAGCTGCGCGGCCGGGCGGCCGACATTCTGCTCGTCAACCTTCCCACCGGAAGCAACCAGGGGCTGGAGCTGGTCAGCGAGGTCAAGTTGCTCTATCCGGCCACCTCGGTGATTGCCATGACCGCCTCGGGCTCGGTGAACGCGGCGGTGGAAGCCATGCGCTGCGGCGCATCGGACTACCTGACCAAGCCCTTCGCCATGGACGAGCTTTCCACCGTGCTGGACCGCGCCGCCGCTACCCACCTGACCGACACCGCCACCCGCCAGTTGCGGGAGCGGCTGCGGCTCAGTCAAGGCCTGGGCGCGATGATCGGGCGCTCGGCGGAGATGGAGAAGCTCTACCGCATCCTCTCCAAGGTCGCCCAGAGCTCCCATCCGGTGCTGGTTCTGGGCGAGAGCGGCACCGGCAAGGAGCTGGTGGCGCGCACCATCCACGCCTACGGGCCGAACTCGCAGAAGCCCTTCCTGCCCGTTGACTGCGGCTCGCTGGTGCCCACGCTCATCGAGAGCGAGCTCTTCGGCTACGTCAAGGGCGCGTTTACGGGAGCCAACCGCTCCAAGGACGGGCTGCTAGTCTCGGCCGAGGGGGGCACGGTCTTTCTGGATGAGATCGGCGAGCTTTCGCTGGACTTGCAGGCCAAGCTGCTGCGCGCCCTCCAGGAGAAGGAGGTGCGGCCGGTCGGGGCCACCCACCGCATCCCCATTAAGGCGCGCATCGTGGCCGCCACCAACCGCGACCTGGCGGCGATGGTGGAGAAGGGCGCCTTCCGCAAGGATCTCTTCTACCGGCTCAATGTGGTCAATCTGCGGCTGCCTTCGCTGCGCGACCGGCGCGAGGATATACCGCTCTTGGCAGCGCACTTTCTGGATCGCATCAGCCGCGAGCACGGCGTGAAGTTCAAGCTGAGCGACGAAGCTCTGAAGGCCATGATGCACCATGACTGGCCGGGAAACGTGCGCGAACTGGAAAACTCGGTGGAACGCGCCTGCGCTCTTTCTTCCGGGCCGGTGCTGCACCTGGGGGATCTGCCCACGCAGTTGCAGCAGCAGGGCCTGCAGGCCCGGCGCGCCGCCGAGATTGTCACCGAGTCTGCCGGGAATCGCTGCGAGCCGAATGTCAAGCCGCTGGCGGATCTCGAACGCCAGGCCATCCTCGAAGCCATCCGCGCCCTCAAGGGCGATAAGCTACAGGCCGCCAGGCTGCTGGGAATCGGCAAGACCACCCTCTACCGCAAGCTCAAAGAATACGGCATCGCCGACCCGCTGCGGGAGGAGTAGAAGAAGCAGCTCTAAGCTCTTAGCCTTTAGCCTTTGGCTTCTTCCTGCTGCCGCCGGCGGCGGCTGAAGTCATCTTCGAACGTCGATCCTAGCGCCGAAAGCTGGAAGCTGAGGGCTGAGAGCTAAAAGCTGAGAGCTAACAGCTAACAGCTAGCAGCTAGCTCTATTGAACAAGGAGTTGGAGATGAGCATCTTGATTGTGACCGGAATCGAAGGCGCCCGCAACTGCGCCGCCGTGGTGGGCGCGCAACTGGGCATGGAGGTTGAGGTGGCGGAGGGGCGCAAGGCCGCGCTGGGGGCGCTGCGCCGCCGGGAGTTTGCAGCCGTGGTGGTGGATGAGACCATGGCCGAGTGCGACCCTTCGGCCGCCGAGGCCATCTGGGAGCGGGCCGGCCTGGCGATTCCCTTGCAGATCAACTTCGCGCTCGCCGGGGCGGCCCGGCTGATCCGGGAGATTCGCGCCGCCTTGCACCGCCGCGAGCGGGAACAGATGCTGGCCCGGCGGGCCGCCGCCGCCGCCATCGAGAGCGAGCTGAAGACCACCATCGCCGGCCTGCTGCTGCATTCGCAGTTGGCTCTGAACGGCAGCGAGGCCTCTTCGCCCATCGCCGAGAGGCTGCGCATGGTCGCCGATCTGGCCGGCAGCCTGCGCCAGAAATTGAGCGCGCCCTCGCAGGTGCGCACCGATACGGCCGCCTGAGGACTGGCCGTCCAGGCGGACGCCTTCGGCCACCTGCGGTGGGGCAGCCGCCGTCGGCGCATACATAACGACGACTGTCATCCAGAGCGAAGGTCGCCGCGGCGACCGAAGTCGAAAGCCTGCCCTGAGCGAAGTCGAAGGGGACCTGCGGTTCGTGGTTTACGACCCCCGATCCAATGCCGGCGGTTCAGAAATTATCTGCAATGTTTTGAAAATAAATTAGGGGGGGGTGGGGGTATTAATTAAATGGTAACGAGGAGAAGGCACGGCCGGGCAGGTTCCTGAGAGATCGATCCGGGGAACGCGGACGCAACTTCCAGCCCTGCGACGATTTCTTTCATGGGTTTCACTATCCTCATTGTGCTCCGGCGGGGGATAATCTTGTGCAAGGCACAGCGGAAGGGGTGCGGTTTCCCAGGTCCCAAAAGCGGGACACTGCGACTGCGCTCAGTGCAGGCTCTGGGGCACCCGGCGGGCTTGCGCGTCTCAAAAGTCAGTCGCAGAATGGAACCATGAAATACGGCCAACCTAAACAGCCGCGATCCGAACGCCTGCTTGAACAGCGATTGCTTTGCTGCGACCACGCTAAAGACCTGATTGAATCTGCCGAGCGCGTTCTTTCAGGAGATCGTCCAATCCCAAACATCTCCTTTCATCTCGTTTTGCTGGCGCTAGAGGAAATCGGGAAAGCCGAGCTATTAACAGCACGAGAAGTCAGCATTGGAAACCGGAACGTCAATTGGATCGATAAACGTCTGAACGATCACGCCTTCAAATTATTGTGGGGTCTTTGGTCTCCGGGCTTTAGCGCCAGCCGAGAAGTCAATCCTGAGAAATTTCGGCAGCTTGGAGAATTTTCGAGGCGCGCGCATCAGCAACGCCTCGCCGCGCTATATGTTGGCACCGATGCCGACGCCGAAGGCGTATCTGCGCCCAAAGACGCCGTTAACTTGGCAGAGGTAACGTCGCTACTCGCTGTTGCCAAACAAAATCTTCAGTATGTTATGGCGGGAGATTCACCGGATGTAGAAGCTCCGAATGAATTAATGCAGTGGTTCTGGGACGTGATCGCCGATGCCGATATGCAACGGCGCTTGTTTAGCGCTCCCTTCATAGCAAAATATACGGAACTTAAAGGTGACGCGCGCGCATGGATACAATGGGCGAGAGACGAATTTGAGAAAATCAAACAGCAAGAGCAAGCGCTTCTCGCAGCTGAATTAAGCCGCGTCGTCGAGGAAGGCGCGCCTCACAAAAAACGATGGCGTGTGAAGATGCGCGTCTTCTGTATATCGCATTCGATACGCGCGAATGTGCTTAGTGCGTGGAACGACAGCATGCCGACTGCGAAGCTCCATTTCGTAAACAATGGGGAGATGCTTCTTGAGCTGACTTTGGGCGACCAGTTCAGAATCTCGGAAGTGCAGCCCGCCGGACAAGCCATGAGCAAGCTCATACTCGCAGCGCTCAATGCAGGCACTGCCGGATATTTCTGGCATGAGCGCCCGCAAACATCGGCGGAGTATTTTGAAAAAGTAGAAGACTTAGACAACCCCAATATGAAAATTCAATCGAGCGGAGGCTTTGATCTTCAGCGTCAATGGTTAGACCCCGACAAAGGCCGCAAGCTGACGGTTCTTGAAGAAAAGTATTTAGACAACGCCGTGAAATGCGCGTTGATGTTCTTGCAAATGAAGGAAGAAGAAGCTGAACCTATTTTCCGCCCGTATTTGACTGGCCTTACGATGTTGGGGAAAAGCGACGCCTTCTTTTCGTTAGATCAACACACTGTTCAAGCGTTCCATGTCGCTTTGGAACAGGCATTAAAGCATTTCGGTGATTGGGATGGCGCTAGAGAGACCTTCATACCGACTTTGCATAAAGTCTATGAAGAACTTATTCCAGAAGAAGAGCATCGGACTTTAATGTTCCAACACTTGCTGAAATCGCCTCAGAATCCGGAGCAAATGCAAGAATGGGCGGTTTCCGCCAAGAGACTTGCCGATCTGTATCTGACCATGGCTGCTCACCGTGTTTGGCAGGAAACGAGAGTTAAAGCCAAAGATGCAAAGAGTTCATCTGACAAACCGGAATAGCC
This sequence comes from Occallatibacter sp., assembly GCA_050014455.1. Lineage (GTDB taxonomy): Bacteria > Acidobacteriota > Terriglobia > Terriglobales > Acidobacteriaceae > Telmatobacter. Next base: position 18,605 of record JBEKDH010000037.1, on the reverse strand, counting down.
CCGCCGTGTTTCACTCTCGACCAAATAAGTCATTTTGTCGATACTTGAAAAGCCCCCTGCCCTGTTTATACGGGTTTCAGGGGCATTCGACACGGGAAACTCTCGACAAAATGATGAACGGGCGCAAAAGCCGGGTGGCGGGTGGCGCAGGTGCCCGGAGAGGTGAGGACAACCACTGAAACTGGGTGCCCCAGGTGCCTCGCATTTGGGCACCTGGGAGAGCACAGACCTTGGCAGGCCGGTTCTGCTCTTTCTCGACATCTGTAGTGACTCGTTGTAAGCTATCCATCGATGCCGCGCGGACTCATCCGATACGAACACACAGAGAGCTTTCACTTCCTCACCTTCAGTTGCTACCATCGGTTCCAGCATCTGGGCGCGCTGGGTGCCCCACCCTTGACGAGCCGTGAATGAGGGTGCCCCATCCTTCGCCTCTTTTCTGGCGAAGGGTGGGAAACCGAAACCCTTGTTCTCAGCGCCGAAGGCGTCCGCCTGGACGGCCAGTCCTGGTTTAATCTGAATTCAGCATGAAAGACACGGCTGTACTGCTTATCGACTGCCCTGACCGGAAGGGTCTGGTGGCTCGCGTGGCCACGCTGCTCTACGAGCGGGGCGCGAACATTCTGCACGCCGACCAGCATCAGGATCACGATCTGGGGCTGTTCTTCATGCGCGTCGAGTGGGCGCTGAACGGTTCGGACGACGGTCCATGCGAGCCGGAATCCGGCCAGGCGGCAGACTCGGGGCGCTTCGATCTGGAGGGATTCCAGTCGGCCTTCGCCCCCCTGGCCGCGGAGCTGGGGATGCGCTGGAAGCTGAGTTCCAGCGGACGGCTGCCGAAGGTGGCGCTCTTCTGCTCCCAGTACCTGCACTGCATGGCCGATTTGCTGCACCGCTGGCGCACCGGCGAGCTGCTCTGCGAGATTCCCCTGATCGTTTCCAATCATCGCGATGTGGAGAGGCTGGCGGGGTTTTACGGGATTCCCTTCGAGTTTGTGCCGGCTACGGCGGCCGCGCGCGCCCAGGCCGAGGCGCGGCAACTGGAACTGCTGGAAGCCAAGGGGGTCGATCTGGTGGTGCTGGCGCGCTACATGCAGGTCTTGACGCCCAGCTTCGTCAGCCGCTACCCGGCGGCGATCATCAATGTGCATCACTCCTTTCTGCCCGCCTTTACCGGCGCAAAGCCCTACCACGCGGCGCATGCGCGGGGGGTAAAACTGATCGGAGCCACCAGCCACTATGTGACCGATCTGCTGGACGATGGGCCCATCATCGAGCAGGACGTGGCGCGCATCTCGCACCGCGATCAGGTGGAGGATCTGGTAGCGCGGGGGCGGGATTTGGAGCGGGTTGTTCTGTCGCGCGCGGTGCGCTGGCACCTGGACCGGCGGATTCTCTGCTACGGGAATAAGACGGTGGTCTTCGACTGATGGGGACCAGGGACTAGGGACTAGGGACCAGGGATCAGGGGTAGGGGCAGGGAGAAAAACTTCAGAGATTTGTCAGAATCAGGCTGACCGGCGGCTGGCAAACTTAGGAAGGGTCTGCAAGCCGGGCCCCGAAGGAGTCTTCGATGGCTAAAGCTGTCTCTTACGCCCAGTGGTCCCTGGAACCTTATTGCATCGGGCTGAAGCTGCGCGCGCTGCGCACGCAGAAGCGGCTCACGCTCTCGCGGCTGGCGGCCGAGACCGGGCTTTCGACGGCGCTGCTCTCGAAGCTGGAGACGGACCGGATGATACCGACGCTGCCGACGCTGGCCACCATCAGCCGGGTTTACGGCGTAGGGATGAGCTACTTTTTCGCCGAGCCGGCGCGGCATACCCTCTCGATTACCCGCAAGGCCCACCTGGAGGGGGACGGTCGCGGCCCGGAACCGGTCAAGTTCATCCCCTTGAACGCGACCGGGGAAAAGCCCCGGCTGACCACCCCGGCGACGGGGACCTGTCGCCAGGGGCCCCGGCTGGTGGCGCAGATGATCGAGTTTCCGGCCGGCGGCGTGTCGTCCGGGACCGATCCGTTCCGCGAGACAAGCGGGCTGGTGTATGTGCTGGAAGGACGCTTGCAATTGGACGCGGGCGGCATGCACGAGGTGCTGGAGGCCGGCGATTGCGCCTACATGGAGAGCGAGATGGCGATCTCCTGGAGCGCGGCGGGCAAGCACCGCTGCCGGGTTCTGGCGGTGCAGCCGGGAGCTGCGCGCGCTGAAGGCTGAGCGGGCAAACCCGGTCTATCTCCGCAGTTTGCCGGTTGCGGGGCCTGTCTGTAGGATGATTTGGAGCTGGAGAGACCGGAAACCATGCGACCCAACATTCATCTGATGAAGGCGACCCTGACCGGAGCTTTGGGCGGGCTGCTCTTCGGCTTCGATACCGTCGTTATCTCGGGGGCCATCGATGCGCTGGTGCGGCTGTATGGCCTGAGCCCGCATCAGATGGGCGAGACGGTGGCCATCGGGTTGGTAGGCACGGTGGTGGGATCGCTGGGCGCCGGGGTGGTGGGGCAGCGCCTAGGTGGGCGCGAGGCCCTGCGCATGACCGCCGTCCTCTATGTGGTCTCGGCCATCGGATGCGGGCTGGCCTGGGACTGGCCCGCGTTCATGGTCTTCCGGTTTGTGGGCGGGCTGGGCATTGGCGCGTCGAGCGTGCTGGGTCCGGTGTACATTGCCGAGCTTGCTCCGGCCAAGTGGCGAGGGCGGCTGGTGGGCGCCTTCCAGTTCAACGTGGTGCTGGGGATTTTGGCGGCCTACGTCTCCAATTACGGAATTCGCACGCTGCACCTGGGCGCGGCCGAGTGGCGCTGGCAGGTGGGCGTAGCCGCGCTGCCTGCCTTCGGCTTCCTGGCGCTGCTCTTCGGCATTCCGCGCAGCCCGCGCTGGTGCGCCGCGCAAGGCCGCTTCGACGACGCGCTGGCCGTCTTGAAGCAGATGGGCGAGCCCGACCCGCGGGCGGAGCTGGACGACATCCGCGCCGCCCTGGCCCAGGAACACGCCACGGCCCACGAGCCGGTCTTCCGCTGGAAGTATCGCTATCCGTTGTTCCTGGCCATCTCCATCGGAGCGTTCAATCAGCTGGCGGGGATCAACTCCATCCTCTATTACCTGAACAGCATCTTCGCCGCGGCGGGGTTTAGCCAAATCTCGGGCGACCAACAGGCCATCGCCATCGGCGCCACGAATCTGATCTTTACCATCGTGGGCATGAGCATGATCGACAAGCTGGGGCGCAAGACTCTGCTGCTGGTGGGCGCGGCGGGCACGGCCAGCTGCCTTGCCGGAGTGGCCTGGCTCTTCAGGACGCACTCTCATCCCGGCGCGCTGGTCTGGGTTCTGGTCACCTATATCGCCTTCTTCGCCCTCTCGCAGGGAGCGGTGATCTGGGTCTACATCGGCGAGGTCTTTCCCAACGCGGTCCGCTCCAAGGGCCAGGGCGTGGGCAATGCCAGCCACTGGATCATGAACACGGTGATCCAGATGGCGTTCCCGGTAGTGGTGCATTCGCTCAACACGGAGACGCCGTTTGTCTTCTTCGCCGTGATGACGGTGGTGCAGTTCCTCGTGGTGCTGTTCGTCTACCCGGAGACCAAGGGGCAGACGCTGGAGGCGCTGCAGCGGCGGCTGGTGCGGGCGGAGTGAGGGTTCATGAAGGCGCGCGTGCATGGCCGCCCGTAGGCCTTTGGCGAGGGAAAATCGAAACCGTGCTACACTATAGTTGCGCTCAGTGATTTGGCCGTGAGCGGCGGATTGCCTTCTGAAGGCACCTTGCCTGGCACAGATTTCCCCAAGCACCTACAGCGTATACCCGAAATACTCCCTTCCTCGGGAGTTTGCATTGGACTGTGAAGAAGGTCCGCGGCAAGGGTTCGAGCATCCCGGCCTCCTTGAATGGACTGGCGAGTTGGATTGGCGCGAACGAATCAGGGGAGTGCGATCGAAGATCGATTGCGCGGGAGCGGGTGGCCGGCCGGCAATGAGCCGCCTGGCAGACAAGTAGCGTGTGGCAGCTCCGGGCCTTTGGCGTTCCCCCTTGAATGCTCCAAGGCCAGTCCCAGGGACGTGGTTGGTTCTCCCTTACGCATATCGATAAGCAGGCTTGCGCGCCGGCAAGATTCGCGCGCGCCTCACGACCGGTTCCGATTGCAGGCTGCCCAAGGAAACTGGCGGCTCGCGGAATCCACAGGAAAGCAACACTATTTTGACGACTCAGTTTTCTCAGTTCTCTCTTTCGCCCGCTTTGATGGCGCGGCTCGACGCAAACAGATTTGAAATTCCCACTCCGGTGCAGGCGGGCTGCATTCCGCCGGCTCTCGCGGGCCGCGACGTGCTGGCCACGGCGCAGACCGGGACGGGCAAAACGCTCGGCTTCTTGATTCCGATCATTGAACACCTCCAAAAGACGGAAGCGCGGAGCGCAGCGGAGGCGCTGATTCTGCTGCCCACGCGGGAGCTGGCCATGCAGGTGGAAAAAGCCTTTCTCGCCATCCGGTCCAGCTCTTCGCAGACCGTGGCTTTGGTAGTGGGCGGGCTGGCCGAACGGTCGCAGCTCGATGCCATCCGCCGTGGCGCGCGGCTGATTGTGGCCACCCCAGGGCGGCTTGAGGACTATATCAAGCGCAGGCTGGTGCGGCTGGACGGGGTGAAGATACTGGTGCTCGACGAAGTAGACCGGATGCTCGATATGGGCTTTCAGCCGGCGATTGCGCGCATTGCGGCCACGCTGCCCGCGGTGCGCCAGACGCTGTGCTACTCGGCCACGCTCGAAGGGCCGGTGAAGGAAGTGGCGCGCAAGTACCTCAACAATCCCGTCCGGGTCGAGATCGGCTCGGTGCTGAAGCCCGCGGAGAACGTGGAGCTGCGCACCTTTGAAGTGGAGCCGGACAAAAAGCAGGAGCTTCTGGAGCACCTGCTGGGCGCGGAGACGGGCAGCTTTCTGGTCTTTGTGCGCACCAAGCACGGAGCGGATCGCGTGGCGCGGCGGCTCAGCCGCTCGGGCTGGTCGGCGACGCAGATTCACGGCGACCGCTCGCAGTCGCAGCGGAATGCGGCCCTGCGCAGCTTCTCAGAGGGGCACCACCGCGTGCTTGTGGCCACCGACGTGGCTGCCCGCGGCATCGACGTGGCCAATGTGGCGCACGTGATCAACTTCGACATGCCCAAGATGGCGGAGGACTTTGTTCACCGGGTTGGGCGGACGGGGCGGGCCTCGGCGCATGGCGTGGCCTCAACTTTTGCCGGACCTGCGGAGCGGGGCGACCTGCGCAAGATCGAGCGCACGCTTTCCATCCAGATGAAGCGGTTCCGGGTGCGGTCGATTGAGGGCAAGCAGGCGGCCTGAGGGCCGGCTTCCAGCCATCTTTAATCAGACCGCTGCTGGGGAAGCAACTCCCGGCGAAGAGGTATTGGGAACAGGAGCTTACACTCGATAAGGCTACTGATCGTGCTCTCAGTTTTTTGCGTTGCCGGTGAGGTCGCCTCCGCCGATCCCCTCGACAAGACAATCTTGATGGCCGATCTGCAATAAGGGATGCGGGGGGCGGCTTTCAGCGCCTCTTCGCCGCATTTCGAATAGCATCACCATGCGCTCCTCAATGCGCCGCATGATATGCACACTGACCGGATCGCTCTGAAGTGCGGACTTCATCGTGTACATGGAATGACCCCCAATTTCTCCGGAGGGGAAGCTCCGGATAGTCACAGTGGACAACGGGGCGTCTTAAATTTTCGTAAAGAAATGCAGCAATAATACGAATGCCCTATAAATCGGGCGGCCGATACAACCGATCGGGCGACGCTATCGCCTAGGATATGAAGATTACATAAGAATGAAGAAATCCCACTGCTGCTCGACTTGCAGCCGGACAGCCGTGATGCGGGATAATCGTGTAGTCGTTACGGCTAGCAAAGTAGAGAATTCCCCTTAAGTATGTCCACCGGCAAGGGCGAATTGGGTTTCATGTTCGCCACACCTTACAAGCAAAAGCGTGAAAAAGCCAAGTGCACGCCGATTCGTGGCGTGTCCGGCGTCGGTGTTCCGCGGTTTTACGCGTTGATCGCCATTCCCTCCACCGCGCCATAGGCATCCAGCAGCGACTCGGCCAGCGTGGGATGCGCGTGGATGGTGAACATCAGCTCCTCGACCGCGCCTTCCAGCTCCAGCACCGCAACCGCTTCGGCGATCAGCTCCGTGGCCTGCGGCCCGAGGATGTGTACGCCGAGAATCTCACCGTACTTTGCGTCGGAGACGATCTTGACGAAGCCATCGTGGCTGCCCAGGATGGTCGCCTTCGAGTTGCCCGCGAAGGGGAACTTGCCCGTCTTCACGTCGTAGCCCTTTTCCCTGGCCTGGGTTTCGGTCAGGCCCACCGAGCCGATCTGCGGCTCGCAGTAGGTGCAGGCGGGAATGCGGTCGCGCCGTACCGGGCGGAACTTCCTTCCGGCAATCTTGGCCGCGGCCACCATCCCGCTCATCGCGCCCACGTGCGCCAGTTGCGGCAGCCCGGCCACAATGTCGCCGATGGCGAAGACTCCCGGCTCCGCCGTCTCCTGCGCCTCGTTCACCTTGACAAGTCCGCGCTCCAGCTCGATGCGGGTCTTCTCCGCGCCGATGTGATCGGTTCGCCCCGCGCGGCCAACGGCCACCAGCACCTTCTCGGCTTCCTTTACCTGCGCCTTGCGGTTCGAGTCGATGAAAGTCACCTTCACGCCGGTTTCGGTCTTCTCAACCTTCTCGACTTTGGCGCCGGTGTTCACGTCGATGCCGCGCTTCTTGAAGAGCCGCGCCAGCTCCTTCGAGACCTCCTCGTCTTCCACGGGAACCATGCGCGGCAGAAACTCCAGAATTGTGACTTCCGTCCCAAAGGTGCGGAAGATGGAGGCAAACTCCACGCCCACCGCGCCCGCTCCAATCACTATCAGCGACTTGGGAACATCGCCGAGGGCCAGGATTTCGATATTGGTCAGGATCTGGCTGTCCGCCTCCAGCCCGGGAAGCATCTTGGCCTCGGAGCCCGTCGCCAGGATCACGTTCTTCGCGCTAACCCGGCTCGCTTCTCCTGTTGGGCCGGCCACGTCGACCGTGTGCACCCCGTCAAGCGCCGGTCCCGTGAGCCGCCCATGCCCGTCGATCCTGGCGATCTTGTGCTTCTTCATCAGAAAGTCAAGGCCCTTGGTGTGCTTGGCAACGATGCCATTCTTGCGCCGCTGCACCGCGGCCCAGTCGAGCGTTGGCGTCCCAATCCCGGCGATTCCGAGGTCGGCTGCGTGCTTCAGGTGTTCCCATATCTCGGCGTTGAAGAGCAGCGCCTTGGTGGGAATGCAGCCCACGTGCAGGCAGGTGCCGCCCAGCATAGCGGTCCTCTCGATCAGTGCCACCTTCAGCCCGTACTCCGCGCCGCGAATGGCCGCCGTATACCCTGCCGGCCCGCCGCCAACAATTGCCACGTCATAAATCGTCTCTGCCAAGGGGATCTCCATTCCGGGACGCGCCGACTAGGGGAACGCGGCCTCATCCTGCCTAGTCTATAGCGAAACCAGGGTTGCCATACCCCGTGACCGCAGCGCTCAAGTCGACGCGACCAACAGGAAGCGGCAAACCTGCACAAGACTTTTGAGGACACAGAAACCCTGGTTTCGCTTGGAATGGCCGCCGCAACCGGCGCGAAGAGCATGAGTCCCAGCGCCGGCGGCGGCTTGCCGGTTGAGGGGTCGTTGCATCCGGAGGCGGGCAATAGCGGTTCCAGGAGGCGTCGGCCGCAAGTTGTTGGGGTTGGCGACTTTGGTACGGGGCGCATTTGCGTCAGCAGGTTTTCACGGGCGTCCGTATGTTCATCACATGCGCCGGGCGTGAGGGGAAAATGCGGTTTCCCGCATCTTCCCGTCAGGATCACATCTGCCTGGGCCAGGCCAATCCGGCGGCCCCTGGAGTTCCGAGTTCAAACAATGGGCAGTGCAACGCGGTATGATCGAAGTTGGCCAGCAGGCCCTCAACCATGGCTCCCACAAAGGACTCTTTTACACGGCTCGGCGGAGGTAACGGAGAATCGCCGGCGGCTCGACCCATGCGCGTGGTAGCTATCGGTGGCGGCACCGGTTTGTCCACGCTGCTGCGCGGGCTGCGCCAGCATGTTACGCCATCGCACCAGCCTACCGCCGCGCCGGGCCTGATCGCCGACCTCGCCGCCGTGGTCACCGTTACCGACGACGGAGGCTCCTCAGGCCGCTTGCGCAGGGGATTCAACATGCTGCCCCCAGGCGACTTGCGCAATTGCATGGTAGCCCTCAGCGAGGAAGAGGATCTGCTGGCCCAGCTCTTCGGCCATCGCTTTCGCGCCGGCGAAGCGCTCAAGGGGCACAACTTCGGCAACCTGTTTGTTGCCGCGCTTACTGAGATTACCGGCGACTTTGGCCAGGCCATTCAGTTGGCGTCGAAGATTCTGGCCACCCGCAGCCGCATCTATCCGGTCACAACCGCCAACACTTCCTTGATTGCCCGGATGGACGACGGCTCCGAGGTGCGCGGCGAAACCAGGATCACCGCCAGCCGCCGGCGCATCGCGGAGCTGATGCTCGATCCGCCGGACGCCGCGCCGCTGCCGGAGACCTTGGAAGCCATCGAGCGCGCCGATCTCATCACCGTGGGGCCGGGCTCGTTGTACACTTCGTTGATCACCAATCTGCTGGTGCAGGGCATACCGGCGGCTTTGGCCGGCGCCCGCGGCGTGCGCGTGTACATTTGCAACCTGATGTCGCAGGCCAACGAGAGCCTGGGGCTGACCGCTTCAGAGCACATCGAACGCATTTACGACCACACCCGCGCCGCCATCTTCGACTATGCGCTGGTCAATACAGCACCCTTTTCGCCCGAAACGCTGGCCCGCTACGCGGCCGAGGGCGCCTCGCCCATCGTCCCCGACATCGAGCGCATAGAAGCTCTCGGCGTGAGCGTCATAGCGGGCGACTTCGCCAGCGAAGAAAGCGTGGTCCGCCACGCCGCAGGCCGAGTGACCGGCGCTCTGCTGGCACTGGGAAGCACCGCTCCCGCCCCGCGCCTGACAGACTTGGCAGATTTCCCTTCCACGTCCATCGCGCGTTGAAGTAAAGTAAAACGGCGCGGCCAGGAGCCTGAGCCGCGCGATCAAACAGGAGGAAATATGCGCAAGACCTCAGTCTGGATCACTTTGAGCTGTTGCCTGTTCGCATTGGCTATCGCCGCTTTGGCGCAAGCCGTCAGAAAGCCCGGCCTCTATGAGACAACCACAAGCATGACCTGGCAGCAGTCTCCCTTCCCCCCGGGAATGCCCGCATCCGCCATGGCGGCCATGAGCGGACCGCACACCGTGCAGGTTTGCCTTACCCAGGCGATGATCGATAGATATGGCGCCCCCATTCCGCAATCTCGCGGCAACTGCCAGATTACGAACATCCAGATGAAACCCACCGGCATGACCGCCGAGATGGTTTGCACGGGAAACATGAGTGGCCATGGAGAGGTGGAGTCCTCCTGGGCCGAGGGCAGCGGCGTGAAAGGCAAGGTGCACTTCAGCGGAACCATGCAGGCCGGCCCGAACCCCATGCCGGTCGAGTGGACGAATCAGTGGACCTCCGTTTACAAGGGCCCCGACTGCGGCAGCGTGAAGCCGGTGCCGATGCCGGCCAACTAACATCGAGATCCAGATTTCTGCGCATTGAATTGAGCACAGCGCATTCCCAACTCCCCGGTCTTGCCTGCCGGGGAGTTCCGGTGGTGTGCACTTAGGCTATTTCTACGGGCGTGTCCCCTCCTTGGGTCGCATTTCGCTGCCGGCGGAGTCCCATAGAACCGGGCGGCCGGGTCGCTTAAAATGAGTGCATGTGCGGAATTGTTGGCTACGTCGGCAAGAAAAAGGTTGTTCCAGTCATCATCGAGGGCCTGCGGCGGCTCGAATACCGCGGCTACGACTCGGCGGGGATCGCCGTGGGCAGCCCCTCAAGCTCGACTCTCGAGGTGAGGCGCGCTCCGGGCAAGCTGTGCAACCTGGAAGAGGTTCTGCGCGAGCATCCTCTGGATGGCACGTACGGCATTGGCCACACACGCTGGGCCACACACGGGCGGCCCACGGAAGAGAATGCTCACCCGCATCGCGACTGCACGGGGCGCATCGTGGTGGTCCACAACGGCATTGTGGAGAACTATCTGGACCTGAAGCGCGAGCTCATCGCCCAGGGCCATAAGTTCGTCACCGAGACCGATACCGAAATCATCGCCCACCTCATCGAGCAAGTGCAGTTGGACGCGGAAGCGGCGGGCGAGGCGATTCCCCTGGAGGCGGCGGTGCGGCGCGCGGTGAAGCGGCTGACAGGAGCTTTTGCGCTGGGGGTTCTTTCGGCCGCGGAGCCGGACAAGATTGTGGCCGCTCGCCTGGGTCCGCCGGTGGTGATCGGGGTGGGCGAGGGCGAGGCGTTTGTGGCCTCGGACGTGCCCGGCATTCTGCATCACACGCGCAATATTTACTTTTTGGCCGACGGCGACATGGCCATCCTGACCTTGGCCGGTGTGGAGCTTACAGACTTTGACGGCCGGCCGGTAACGCGCGCCATCACGCGCATTCTCTGGGATCCCATCCAGGCGGAGAAGGGCGGCTACAAGCACTTCATGCTCAAGGAGATCTGGGAGCAGCCGAGGGCCGTCACGGATACCACTCTGGGCCGGGTCTCGCTGGACTCCGGCAAGGTATTCCTTGGTGAGATGAAGATTGCCGACGAAGAGCTGGCCGCGGCCAAGAGCATCAGCATCGCCGCCTGCGGAACAAGCTGGCACGCGGCGCTCACTGGCAAGTACATGATCGAGCGGCTGGCGCGTCTGCCTGTGGATGTGGACTATGCCAGCGAGTATCGCTACCGCGACCCGATCGCCGGGCCGGATGCGCTGGGGCTGCTGATTACCCAATCCGGCGAGACCGCCGACACGCTGGCCGCGCAGCGGGAGATGATGGCGCTGGGCTCGAAGACTGTGGCCATCTGCAACGTGGTGGGCGCCATGGTGGCGCGCGAGGCCCACGGCGCCATCTATACACATGCCGGCCCGGAGATCGGCGTGGCCTCGACCAAGGCCTTCACCGCGCAGCTTACCGCACTGTTTTTGCTGGCGCTCAAGCTGGGTCAACTGCGCGGCAAGCTGGACGCGGCGCAGTCTGTCGAGCTGATCGAGCAATTGAGCCGCATCCCGGTCAAGATCGAGGAGGTGCTGCGCAAGCGCACCGCCCAATGCGAGCAACTGGCCAGGGAGTTTTCTACGGCGCGCGATTTTCTTTACCTGGGACGCGGCATTCACTTCCCGGTTGCCCTGGAGGGTGCGCTTAAGCTGAAGGAAATCTCGTACATCCACGCCGAGGGTTACCCGGCCGGCGAGATGAAGCACGGGCCGAACGCATTGATCGACGAGACCCTGCCGGTGGTGGTGCTGGCCACGCGCGACGAGTCCGATCCGGCGTCAAGACTTCGGTATGAGAAGACGCTCTCGAATATCCAGGAGGTGACGGCGCGCTCGGGGCGCGTGATTGCCGTGGCCACCGAAGGCGATTCGACCATCGGCAGCCTCGTGGAGCACGTAATAGCCATTCCGCCGGCCACCGAGCTGCTTTCGCCGCTCATCGAGATTGTGCCCCTGCAACTGCTGGCGTACTACATCGCCGTCCGCCGCGGCTGCGACGTGGATCAGCCCAGGAATCTGGCCAAGTCGGTGACGGTGGAGTAAGGAACTGGCCAAGAATGCAGATGATTGCCGGCGAGCGCCATACCGTCGACGGCAAGGTGAAACTGTTGCGTGTTTCCGGTCGCCTTCATGCAATCAATTGCAATCGGCAACAGCGCTTGGGGCGCACCCACGGTAGCCTGTCCGCTATACCAAATGTCGTAGCGGTCCTGGTTGCTCCGCAGGTAAAAGAGCGCATCGTTCGCCAGCGCCTTGTCACCCGTCGAAGGCTCGTTTCGATTCAAAGCACTAAGCTACCAGTGCCGTTGTCTCCAACTTGCCTGCATGACGATCATCAAAACTTCAACTTCTTATTTCGCCTGCGCTAGCCCCGCAAGAACTGCTGCGAATTTATCGAGTATCTGGTTCATGCCCTCTACTTGACCGCTATTCTTTGCGCTCTCCATAGATTCATTTCCAACGAAGGTGAGTTTGGTCTGGCCGTTTCCAATATCCTCAAAGGTAATCACATCGTGCGCATCGTCCATGGCCTCATGTTCTATTCCATATTGCGCAGGCTCAACCTTGTTTCCCTCCGCGTCAGCAAAGTACATCGAGTAAACAATCTTCTCGTGCAGAACAATCTCGAAGTACTCGCCGCCACTCCAGACCTCCTGGCCATCCGGCGCTCTCATGCAAAAAAGAAACTTTCCCCCAACGCGAAAATCCATCTCGCAAAAAGGTGCAGTAAAACCCTTCGGCCCCCACCACTGCACCACATACTTTGGGTCAGTCCACGCCTTCCAAACCAACTCGCGTGGGGCATCAAAAACTCTTATGACAACCATCCGCTCTGTCTCGTTAACCGTGTCCTTTGTCATCTCCGACCTCCGTTTTTTTCATTTGATTCACAACCACATCCAGTTTGTCGAAACTCTCTTCCCAGAATCGACGATAATAAGCCGCCCAGTCGCTGACTGTCTTTATCGCCTCTGGCCTGAGCGTACACACTCTCTCTCGTCCACGCTTCGTCTTCACCACAATCCGCGCCCGCACCAGGTAGGCTATATGCTTTGAAATCATCTGCTGCGAGAGTGCAAACGGTTCAGTCAGTCCATGCACGGACGCAGGTCCGTGTGAGAGTCGCTCAATCATCGTCCGCCGGGTCGGATCAGATAAAGCCGCAAATGTTGTACCCAATTTATCCACAACCATATGGTAGTGGATTTTCTGTCAATGTCAAGGGTGAGTTTTGCGATTCCTGATTTCTGATTGCGCTCAGGCCCGGCCCGCGAACTCCCGCGTCTCCGTGTACACCTTCACCTTGACGCCCTCCTGAATGAAGAGGGGAACCTTGATTTCAAGGCCGGTTTCGAGCCTGGCGAGTTTGGTCACGTTGCCGCTGGTGTCGCCGCGCGCGCCGGGTTCGGTGTAGACCACCTCCAGCTCCACCTTGTCCGGCAGTTGCAGGCCGATGGGGTTTCCGTTGAACTTATCCAGCTTCACGATCGCGCCCTCCACCAGAAACTGGAGCGCATCCCCGATCATCTCCTCCCGCAAGGTGAGCGTGTCGAAGGTCTCCTGGTCCAGAAAGTACGACCCGTCCGCATCGCTGTAGAGATACGAGGCTTCGACGGTCTCCAGATCCGGCTCCTTGAACTTGTCGCTGGCCTTGAAGGTCTTATCGAAGACGGCGCGGGTGAGCAGGTTGCGCATCTTCAGGCGGACCAGCGTCTGGCCGCCTCGGGCGGTGGGGGTTGAAACCTCGGCTTCGAGGCAGTAGTACGGGACGTTCTCAAACTCAAAGTACATCTTGCGCTTGACGCTGATGGCATCGATCAGTGCGGCCATGGATTCCTCAGGAAACGGGCTCGGGGCGGAAAAGCTCGCGGGGAGAGCTTCATCCGGCTCCCCGTCAATTATAGGGGGAGGCACGTCAGCGCCGCCGACATGGCGGGGCAACTTGGGCGGCGGGTGACCTCCCGCTTGCCACCATGCCGCTTCTCTGGCGATACTGCACTCAGCCCGTCTTGCGGGCTTCATCTCTTCCCCAGCGAGAACTGCCTTGGCTCGACAACTCTATACCGCACGCTTGGAACAGAAAGAGTGCATCTCTGAAGTGGCGCAGTGCTACCACTTTGTCTTTGTCATCGACGAAGTGGACAACTTCTCCTATGCCTCGGGACAGTTTGTCTCGGCGGTGGCCGAGGACGCGAACGGCAAGCTGCAGACCCGCGCCTACTCCATCGCATCGGCGGCCAACGGCAACCGCTTCGAGCTGTGCGTGAACCGGGTTGAGGAGGGATTCTTCTCCAATCATCTGGCCGACCTGCCCGACCTGCCGCTGGGCGCGACGATTCAGATTCACGGGCCGCATGGGCACTTTGTGCTACAGAACCCGATTACCGATTCCATCCTGATCGCCACCGGGACGGGCATAGCTCCCATGCGCGGCTATCTCCAGAGCCTGTTTCCCGCCGACGGCACGGACCGCAGCGGAGGCAAGGAGATATGGCTGGTCTACGGCACGCGCTACGAGACCGATATTTACTATCGAGAGGAGTTCGAGGCACTTGCGAGGCGCAGGCCGAACTTTCACTACCTGCCCACGCTGAGCCGCGCCGAGGAGAGCTGGGGCGGGCTGCGCGGCTACGTGCAGGATCATGTGGTCAAGATTATCGAGGAGCGCGCCGCCCGCCTGGGCCAACCGCTGCCGGTGCCCCCGCCCGATCCCAGCCTGCTGACGTCGGAGCTGAACTTCGACATATACGCCTACATTTGCGGGCTGAACTTCATGGTCTCAAGCGTGCGCGAGCGGCTGGCCGGCTTCGGCTGGCACAGGAAGCAGATTGTCTTCGAGAGATACGACTGAAGCTGCCGGCGGTTGCCGAGCAATCTCCGGCCCTTCCGCACCGCTTTGGTTCACCTTACCGGAAGAGGCCGAACATCTTTTTCTTTTCTTCGATCTCGGGTTTGCCGCACACGCCTCTGGCCATCTGGCGGATGGTCCGCGCAATGGATGAGTCTTCAAGAGCCAGCGGGTTGGCCGTGTCCTGCATCCGGCGCACGGCGGCATAGTTGTTGGGAACCTTCCAGTCAGCCGGCCGCGTGAGCGCTTTGGTCACCTGGTCTTCACGGAACCCCTTCGAATCGGGATCGTAGCGGTTGATTACGACTTCGAGTTTGGGGCCTCCGCGATGGCTGAATTGCCCGATCATCCGGTTTGAGTTGCGCAGTTCGGCAATGCCGACCTGTGTGACCAGGTAGAGGGTGGCCGATTCTTTGAAGAGAGCTGTCTTCTCCAGGTCGAGTCTCGATCCCGCATCCACGACCAAGTAATCGAAATGCTGGCGGGCTACCGCCAGCAGCTTGTCGATTGCCTCATCGGCGGCTTGAAAAGGGGTCACTTCACTGGGCGCCGCAAGAATCGACAGGCCGGAACTGTGACGGACGACCAAGGTCATGAGAGAATTCGCATCAAGCCGGCCGGAGTTCTGCAACGCGTCCACCGTCGAGTATTGAGCCTTGATCCCAAAGTTCGTCGCCGCGCCTCCAAAAGGGAGATTGAGATCGATCAGCAAGGTGCTCTTTAGCGACTCCTGGGCCAGCGACACGGCAAAATTGCAGGCCAGCGTGGTGACGCCTGCACCGCCTTTGGAGCCGAGGAAAACGTAGAGGCCGCCCTCGGTCCTTTGCGAGGCGCGAGTTGCTGGGCGGCGGGCCGAGGCTCGCACCAAAGCTTCGGCTATGGCGTTTTGGGCGAGGGGTATGCGGAGAAACTCGCGAGCGCCGGCGCGCATGCAGCGGACCATCAGATCCGGATCGGCCCGTTCCGAGTAAACCATGACGATCGCCGATCCAGGAACGCAGAGGTTCTCGATCAGATCCAGGGCAAACTCCGGATCGCTGTCCAGATCGACGATTATGACGTTATAGTTCCGCGTCAGTATCTTCGGCACATCGTCGAGGCTGGCTGGGTAGGTCCTGAACTGCTGGATTCGGCCTTCCTGACATTCCGCCAGCGCGTTCGCCACGGCGCTGCGCCGTCGCTCGTCGGGACCGATTACGGCAATAGACAATGCGGAAGCGCTAAGGACATCGGGAATGCGGAAAGCGGTAGTCATAGGCCCTCGAAGCTTCCGAATCGCTCATCCGCATTATCGGCAGTTGGGAGACCGGCATTAGCGCCTCTTGAGAAAACCATACTACATTAGTAGGATACGCCTCCCCCATGAGGGGTATCTGATTACTGTTTAGCGGTCGTGTGACTTTGGTAACGTCCCAACGTGAGAGATACGGCGCAGGCGCGGATTAGGGAGGTGAGGCGGAGGCTCTTGCCGGGGCTGGCGGTTGGGGATGGATACATGCGGCATCCCTTCGACCTGGAGTTTGGGGTGCGGACGAGCGGGCTGGTCGCGGGCCGGCACCTGAAGAGCGGCCACCGGCACGACCGGCACAATACGGCCTACTACGGGGTTGCGCCTTCAGTGTTTCAGGGGTTGGTGGCGCGCTGGCGGAGGAGCCGGCCCGCGGCGTCGATCGACGAGTTTGCATTTGTGGATGTGGGCGCGGGGATGGGCCGTGCGGTGCTGCTGGCCTCGGAGCTGGCCTTCCGCGAGGTGGTGGGAGTGGAGTTGAATTCCACGCTGGCGCGGATCGCACGCAGAAACGCGGCGGCGTGGCGGGCGGCTGGCCGGGCGCGGGCGCCGATGCGGATGGTCTGCGGGGATGCGGTCGAGTTCCGGTTTCCCGATGGTCGTTGCGTGGCGTTTCTCTTCAATCCCTTTGGCGCGCCGGTGATGCGGCGTCTGCTGCGGGCGCTCAAGAAGGGCTTTGCCGGGCGGGCCGGGCAATTGGACCTTCTCTATGTGAACAACGAGCAGGAGCGCGTGCTGGAGGAGCAGGCGGGCTTTGTAAGGCTGTTCAAGGGCGAGGTGAAGCGGTCCCGCGCGGATGACGAGGCGGGGTCCCCATCGACGGGTCCATGTCTATGGGGTTACTAGGCGGCGCACCGGCCAATTTCAGCGTGATGGCGGCGCGGCTGGGCAACCATGCGGCCATCCTGAGCCGCATTGGGCGCGACGACCTGGGCCGGAAGGCGATGGACCGGCTGGACGCGCTGCCGGCGGACGCGAGTGCGGTGCAGGTGGACCCGGCGCATGAGACGGGCCGGGTGACGGTGGCCTTCGAGGGCGGGCAGCCGCATTACACCATCCACCAGCCCGCAGCGTGGGATTTCCTGGAGCTTTCGGACGAGTGGGTTCGGCTGGCGGAGCGGGCCGACGCGATCTGTTTCGGGTCGCTGGCGCAGCGCTCGCTGGAGTCGCGGCAGACCATCCAGACGCTGGTGGCTCAGACCCCGTCGGCGTGCGTGCGGATCTTCGACGTGAACCTGCGCGCGCCGTTCTATTCCGCCGAGGTGATTCTGGAGTCGCTGGAGGTGGCGACGGTGATCAAGTTGAACGACGCCGAGCTTCCGCTTGTGCTGGGGCTTCTGGGTTTGCCGGCGGACGAGGGGGCGGCCGCGGACCGGTTGCGGATGGGCGCGCTGCGGCTGCTGGGCGAGTTTCCGGCGCTGGAGATGGCTGCCATCACCCGCGGCGAGCATGGGAGCCTGCTGGTGAAGCGGAAGGAGTGGTGCGAGCACCCCGGCATCCATGTGAAGGTGGCCGACACCATCGGGGCGGGGGATGCGTTTACCGCGGCGCTGACTCACTATCTGCTGCGCGGTGCGGGGCTGGCAACGCTGAACGAGGCCGGAAACCGGTGGGGCGCATGGGTGGCCTCGCAGCCGGGGGCTATGCCGGCGCTGCCGGAAGAGGTGATTGCCAGAATCACGGCTGAGATCGAGGGCGAGTGCCGAAGATGACAGGTTGCGGAATGGCCCGGTTTTGGGTCTGTTTCCGGTTTGGCGGTCACTCGACCTGAATTGCCACATTTGCCCGTCAAGCTTCACGTCGGCAGCAGCCTACGCCTTTTCTGCTCCCCACTTTTTCTCTCTCAACCGATAAAGTTCAGTTTTACGGTATTCATTGTCCCATCTCTCCGCCTCCAATGAGTCGGCGGGAACACCGTAATAGCCATTCCGATACAGGTCAGCCAACAGACGGAAGCAATGCTCATTCCCTTGCCCTGCTGAGAGCAGGAGCCATCGCAAACCCTCCTGAGGATCACTTTGGACGCCGTCGCCGAGTAGATACATGAATCCGAGATTGTACTGTGCGTCTGGGTGACCGCGTTCCGCGGCGCGGCGGTACCACTCGGTAGCACGAACTGAGTCGTGAGGCCCTGTCCAGTCTCCGGTTGCGAATAGAGCTCCGAGATCACGCTGCGCCTCCAAACTACCCAGTTCGCCTGCCTTGAGCAACTGCGCATCTCTTTCTGGCCCTTCAGGGTATTGGCGGCAAAGTCGATAGGATGAGTCAGGGTGACCCCGGCCAGCCGCCTCCAGCAGAAGCTCCCGTAGTTCGCGGTCCTTCTGGGGTCCTTCATCAAATCCGTAGTCGAAGTAAAAGTCCGCCAAGTGAAACTGTGCGTCCAGATCGCCTTGATCGACGTAAGGTCGCCACAAAGCTTCAACTGCAATCCATTCAGCGGATTCATTTTCAAGCAGGAGCCTTGTCGCTTCAACCAACTGATTTTTAATCTGCGTGTCCATGCTGACAATCGAAAGTATACAGTTTCCGCTTCCGGCTGTGTTGTCGCCTATCCGGCAACTGGCCCATTGCCGGGGCTCGGTCCCGCTTGCCAGCGGAAGGTGCGATCTCATACTCTGGCCTTCATCATGAGTAAACGAATCCTCGCCCTCGCTCTGCTGTCCGCCTTCACGCTGCCCTTGAGCCTCTTCGCCCAGGCTCCTACGCTCTCGATCCAGGTGGATCATCCGACAGCCAAGGTCAGCCCGATGCTCTACGGGCTGATGACCGAGGAGATCAACTTCTC
>JBEKDH010000036.1:0-26894 GCA_050014455.1 Occallatibacter sp. | reverse complement strand
CTAACAAAGATACTAACTAAAAAACGAAACCTCTACATATCACTGACAAAAATCATACTGAGAAAAGAAGCGGCCCAGTTCGGGTTGCAAGCGGAAAATGTCGAAGAACTTCGGCGTGACGGAGGCGCCATAAGCGAGCGTCGGTGGGTTGCCGGAGACGACGGCGCTCTCCATGCGAGCGGCAGCCAGACTCTCGAAGACGTCATTCTGATCGCGCCAGTCGTAGTACGTGCCCGCCGAGACGTTGCTTCGACTTCCATCGGGCCGCGTCTCCCACACCATCCTCAGACGATTCGGTTGTTCATAGCGCATGGGACGCCAGACCACGCTGAAGATGGTTGTGTTGGCGCCGATCGCCAGTGCAAGGGTGAGAATGACCGTAATGGTTAACGTTGGATTGCGGCGAAGCTGGCGCATGCCGTACAACCCATCCCGCCAAAAAAGCTCGAAGGCTGTTCCGGCGCGGTGATCGCGAACCGCCTGCTTGACCGGTTCAACGCAGCCGGCCTCCGCGCACGCCCTGCGCCGCGCTTCGCCGGGTTCCACCCCGGCAGCGATCAACTCGTCGGCAACCCCTTGCACGTAGGCGTGGATCTCCGCGTCCAGCTCGGCTTCGATGCGGTCTTTGTGCAGTAGATTGAAAGCAGCAGCCTTCAGTCGCGATCCGATAACCATCTAGGCCTCCTGAGCATTCAGCGCATTTGCCATGGCGCCGGCGATCGTGCTCCATTGCTCTCTCTCTGCTTGAAGCTGGCGTGCCCCGGCTTTGGTCCGCCGGTAATACTTGGCCCGCCGGCGATTCTCCGATTCACCCCATAACGAAGTGAGCCATCCCGCTTCTTCCATCCGGTGGAGCGCGGGAAACAGCGACCCGGGCTTGACTTTGAACGTGCCCTGCGTAATCTGCTCGATGCGCCGGGAGATGCCAAGCCCGTGAGCCTCTCCTTCACCAATGGCCTTGAGAATCAATAGATCGAGGGTTCCTTGCAGGAGATTGGTCTGATTCTGTCCCATTCCGGAGTCTCCTATTGAATGTCTGTAGGAGCATCGCATACACTCCTATCGAATGTCAATAGGAGGCGCGTCTGGTCCAACTCAGACTCGTGCGCGCGCGGCTTGGACGAGTCAATACCGGTATGTTGCCATCGCGGACGGCTTCCCGAGGTCTCACAGTGTTCCGAGCGGCGGGCGGCCCGGTTTGAGCAGACATGATTGGGCTGGGGCGGCCCGGGTTTCGCGTTCAAGACATGGGAAAGCAGGAGGCCACCCTCGGAGTTCCCAGGCCTGAGAATCCAGGCCTGGGGCACCCGCTCATTTTTGGATGGTCGGACCTGCGCCACCCGCCCTGACTTCTTCGATCAACCGAGGTCGAAGCGATCCAGGTTCATTACCTTGTTCCAGGCAGCCACAAAGTCCTGCACGAAGATTTGTTGCGCGTCGCTGCTTGCATACACTTCGGCCAAGGCCCGGAGTTGGGAGTTCGAGCCGAAGACGAGGTCAACGACAGAGCCAGTCCACTTGAGTTCGCCCGTCCGCCGGTCGCGTCCTTCCAATATGCAATCGGCCGTCGCGGATTTCTGCCACTTGGTGCCCATGTCCAGCAGGTTGACGAAGAAGTCGTTGGTCAAGGCGCCAGGCCGCTTGGTGAAGACGCCGAGTTGAGACTGCGCAAAATTCGCGCCCAGAGCGCGCAGGCCGCCAACCAGGACCGTCATCTCGGGGGCGGTCAGGGTAAGCAGTTGCGCTTTGTCCAGCAGCAAGTTCGTCGCGCATCCCTCGAGCCCCTTGCGGACGTAATTGCGGAAGCCGTCTGCCAAGGGCTCCAGCACGGCGAACGAGGCCGCATCGGTCTGCTCCTGCGTGGCGTCCGTGCGTCCCGGTGCAAAAGGAACCTTGACGTCTTGCCCAGCCGCCTTTGCAGCAGCCTCGACAGCCGCGCAACCTGCAAGCACGATCAGGTCGGCCAGCGAGACCTTCCTGCCGCCAGACTGCGCGGCGTTGAACTCCTGCTGGATGGCTTCCAGCTTCGAAAGCACCTTTGCCAGTTCGGCGGGCTGGTTCACTTCCCAGTCCTTCTGCGGCGCCAGACGGATACGCGCGCCATTGGCGCCGCCGCGCTTGTCGCTGCCGCGGAAGCTGGCAGCCGATGCCCACGCGGTGGTGACGAGCTGGGAGATCGAGAGGTCAGACGCGAGAACCATGGCCTTGAGGGCTTCGATGTCATGGTCGTCGATCGGCGCATGGCTTGCGGCCGGAATCGGATCCTGCCAGATCAGCTCTTCCTTGGGCACCAGCGGGCCAAGGTAGCGCGCGCGCGGGCCCATGTCGCGGTGCGTCAACTTGAACCAGGCCCGGGCGAAGGCGTCCGCGAACTCATCCGGGTGCTCCATGAAGCGCCGTGAAATCTTCTCGTAGGCCGGGTCAAACCGCAAGGAGAGGTCGGTGGTCAGCATGGTAGGCGCGTGATGCTTGGACGGGTCGTGTGCATCTGGTATGGTACCGGCGCCTGCGCCATTCTTCGGCGTCCATTGATGCGCGCCGGCGGGGCTCTTGGTCAACTCCCACTCGTAGCCAAAGAGATTCCAGAAGAAGTTGCTGCTCCACTTGGTTGGCGTTGTGGTCCAGATGACCTCCAGGCCGCTGCCGATCGCGTCGCCGCCTTTGCCAGTGCCAAAGCTGCTCTTCCAGCCCAGTCCCTGCTCCTCGATGGGCGCGGCCTCGGGCACGGGTCCGACGTGGCTGGCAGGGCCGGCGCCGTGAGTCTTGCCGAAGGTGTGGCCGCCGGCGATCAGGGCAACCGTCTCTTCGTCGTTCATGGCCATGCGGGCAAAGGTCTCACGGATGTCTCGCGCCGCGGCAACCGGGTCGGGATTGCCATTCGGCCCTTCGGGGTTTACGTAGATCAGGCCCATCTGCACGGCCGCCAGCGGGTTCGCCAGATCGCGGTCGCCGCTGTGGCGTTGGTCGGCGAGCCAGGTTGCTTCCGGGCCCCAATCGATGTCCTCCTCGGGCTCCCAGACGTCCGCGCGGCCGCCGCCGAAGCCGAAGGTCTTGAATCCCATCGACTCCAGCGCCACGTTGCCGACCAGGATCATCAGATCGGCCCAGGAGATTTTGCGGCCGTACTTCTGCTTGATCGGCCAGAGCAAGCGGCGCGCCTTGTCCAGATTCACGTTGTCCGGCCAGCTGTTGAGCGGCGCGAACCGCTGCGTTCCGTTGCCGGCGCCGCCGCGCCCATCGTGGATGCGGTAGGTGCCCGCGGAATGCCAGGCCATGCGGATGAAGAGCGGCCCGTAGTGGCCGAAGTCGGCGGGCCACCAGTCCTGAGAATCCGTCATCAGGGCATGGAGATCCTGAATCACCGCATTGAGGTCAAGGCTATTGAATTCTTTGGCGTAGTTGAACTCCTCGCCCAGGGGATTGGACAGCGGGGAGTGCTGGTGCAGGATCGCCAGGTTCAACTGATTGGGCCACCAGTCCCGGTTGCCCTTTGCCCCTGCCGCAGTGTGCTCGAGCATGGTGCCCGAAAACGGACATTTCGATTCGCTGGACATGATACCTCCTATGGGTTGCTTGCCATTGACTCGTGTTCCAGTGTAGAAGTTGAGCGCCGATTGACGGAAATGATTCTACTATAGGCGCCTGTAGCTTCCGACAATCAAGACCGGGCTTTCCCTAGGCCCGAGCCTATGACCCATGGTGTCAGGAATCTCCCCGGTTCAGTATGTCAGGTATGTGCCCGGTCCGCATCCCGCCGGTCCCGGCCGTCCGTTTCCCGTTCCCCATCTTGAGATGCGCAGGGCTGGCTGGCGCAGGGCGAGAGTTAGGATAAAGACAATGACCACAGCACTCCTGGATCAAGTAGCGGCGGGGATAGCCGAGGGATGGGTGCGCTCGGCAGATGGAACGCGCATCGGCTTTCGCCGCCTGGGCCGCGGCCCCGCCGTTGTTTTTGTGCATGGCAGCGTCTCGACGCACACCGACTGGATGCCGGTGGCCGAGCTGCTGGCCAACCGCTTTACCTGTTTTGCAATGGACCGGCGCGGCCGCGCCAAGAGCGGCGAAGGCGTGGGGCCGTATTCGATTGAGCGCGAGGTTGAGGATATTGCCGCGATGCTGGCCGTTGCGGGGCAGGACGCCGCCCTGGCGGGCCACTCCTATGGAGCCATCTGCGCCCTGGAAACGGCCCTGCGACACCCGGTACCGCGGCTGGTGCTCTATGAGCCGCCCCTGCCTGCCGGCGGCCTGATTGCCGGCGAGAATCTGGTTCCTTATGCCCGCGCCGTGGCGGAGGGCGATCTGGACAAGGCGCTACAGCTGGGCCTGGCCGCCTTCCCGCACATGCCCGCGGCGGAGATTGCCGCCCTTCGCGCCTCGCGGGGGTGGCCACGCCTTCGCGTGCTGGCCAAAAGCTGGATACGCGAACTGGAAGCAATGGATGCGCAGAGCGCGGATATGGGGCACTTTCGGGCGCTCTCGTGCCCGTCGATGCTGCTGGTGGGCGAGTTGAGCCCGGAGCATCCGATGCTGGATGCCTCGCGGGCTCTGGCGGCAGTTCTGCCCGGCGTGCGCGTTGAGTGGCTGTCAGGTCAGGGCCACGGAGCGATGCGGGCTGCGCCGGAGATGGTGGCGCGCCTGATTCGCGAGTTTTTGGCCGAGTAACTGGCGGATGATCCATGACATGGAGCCCCGGCTGCCTCTCACTTCAGAGCGGCCATTGCACGGCAGGCAAAGAAGCTCAACGCCGCGTCGCCCTGTTCCAGCAGCCGCGTGCGTTCGAGTTGTCCATATCGCTCCTCCAGCCGCACCTGGCCGCCTCCTTTTCCGCGGTGCTCGGCAATCACCAGCGCGCCTGCGTTGAGCAGCCCGCCGGCCTCCCCGCCCAGCAGCCCGAGGGTTGCCGCGTACTCCCCGGTCGCATCGTAGGGCGGATCGAGAAAGACCAGGTCGAAGGCCTCGGAGACACCAGGCGCCTGCGCCGGCTTTGAGGATGGCTTTGCCCCTGGACCAGGCGCTGCCTGGCTTCTCCGCAGCCAGCCTCCCACGCTGACAGGGTGAATGCGGAATCCTTGGTCCACGCCCAGCCGGGCCAGGTTGGCGCGCAGCATGGCAAGCGCAGCCGGAGCCCGCTCCACAAAGGCCACGCTCGCCGCTCCACGACTCAGCGCTTCAATCCCCACCGCCCCCGAGCCGGCGTATAAGTCCAGGAACGCGGCGCCCTGAATGCGCGGCGCCAGCACGTTGAAGAGCGTCTCCCGCAGCCGGTCGCTGGTGGGGCGGGTTCCGAGGCCAGCCGGAGCTTGAAGGGTACGGGATCGAAACTGTCCGGCGATGATGCGCATCCGAAACCAGCATAGCGGAAGCGCAACCGGGCCGCGACCTACTACAATCGTTATATGCGAGGCTGGTCAATCCCGCTGGGCCGCTGGATGGGCGTCGAAGTGCGCGTCCATGCCTTCTTCCCATTGCTGGCGATCGTCTGCCTGGGCTTGAGCGCCACTGACACGGGCTCCTACTCGATCTTCCGCGGCTTGGGATTGTTCCTGACGCTGGTGGCGGCGGTGCTGGTGCGCGAGACGGCGCGACTGCTGGTGGCCGCCTGGCTCGATCTTCGCCTGCGCGCCATTCTGCTGCTGCCGATTGGCGGGCTCTACGCTTACGCCAATCCCGAAAGCCAGGAGAATGCCAACCAGGGCGGCGCGCAATTTGCCATCGCGCTGGCCGGTCCGGTAGCCAACGGAGCCACCGCGCTGGCGCTGGCCGTTACCTTCCTGGGAACCAGCGGCGATATTCATCTCTTCGACCAGCCCTTCATCACCTCGGCCTACCTGCTGCGCAGCATGGTCTGGATGCAGGCCGGCCTGGGCTTGATTCACCTGTTGCCCGCCTATCCCCTGGACTGCGGGCGTCTCGTCCGAGCCAGTTTTGCCCGCAAGTTTGGCCTCGCTCTCACCGGCCGCGCGTCTACCGGCCTGGGCCAGGTGCTGGCGCTCACTGCCATGGTTGCCGGCATGCTGCTCCACAATTACTGGCTCATCATCGCTGGCTTCTTCATCATGGTCGGCGCGCAGGTTGAGGATCAGGGCGTCTTCTTTCAGTCGGTGGTGGATACCGTGAAGATGCGCGAGGTGATGCTTACCGACTTCGCCACCCTCTCGCCCTCCGACACGCTGGCCGACGCGCTGGCCCGCTGCGTTCATTGCCTGCAAGAGGACTTTCCCGTCGTCCGCGGCCCCGAACTGGTGGGCATCGTCAGCCGCCAGCGCATCCTGGACGCCCTGCGCAACGACGGCAACGGCTACGTGCAGGCGGTCATGTCGCGCGCCTTCCAGGTGGCCCGCCCCGAGGACACGCTGGGAACCACCATCCGCCGCCTCACCGCCGGCCGAGGCCTGGCGCTGATTCCCATCTCCGACAGCGGGCGGATCGTGGGCATCGTCAGTGTGCAGAACCTGATGA
This sequence comes from Occallatibacter sp., assembly GCA_050014455.1. GTDB lineage: Bacteria > Acidobacteriota > Terriglobia > Terriglobales > Acidobacteriaceae > Telmatobacter. Next base: position 20,435 of record JBEKDH010000036.1, on the reverse strand, counting down.
GTTCCATGTCGTTACTGGCCGAGCAGCGCCGCATCGAACGCGAAGAAGCCCGCGAGGACTCCCTTTAGGACCGGTGACAGATGATGTCCAAAGCTGACGGCGCGGACCAGGGTTTTCAGCGGCCGGCCGTCGCCGCCGGGGTTAATGAAGCTCCGCTCGCTCCCGGCCTCTACGTTGTGGCTACTCCCATCGGCAACCTGGGCGACATTACCCTGCGCGCCCTCGACGTGCTCACGCGCGTGGACCGCATCGCCTGCGAAGATACCCGCCAGACGCAGAAGCTGCTCAACCACTTCCAGATTGCAACCCCCACCGTTAGCTGCCACGAGCACAACGAGCGCCAACGCGCAGCCGAACTCCTTGACGGGCTCAAGTCAGGTGGGCGCATTGCCCTCGTCTCCGATGCCGGAATGCCCGGCATCAGCGACCCCGGCGCCTGGCTGGCTTCCGAGGCCATCGCCGCCAACGTCCCGGTGTTTCCCATTCCCGGCGCAAATGCCGCGCTCAGCGCTCTAGTGGCTTCGGGGCTGCCCACCGGCGAGTTTCTCTTCCTAGGGTTTCTTCCCGAGAAGGCTGGCGCACGCCGGACACGCCTCGAAGAATTGGCCGCCGAGGCCGGGAAACTCCAGGCCGCGCGCACTCTCATCTTCTACGAAGCTCCGCACCGCATTCTCGATACTCTGGCCGATCTGGAGGCCGTTTGGGGGCCGAAACTGCCCGTGGTAGTCGCCCGCGAGCTGACCAAGATTCATGAGGAGTTTTTGCGTGGAACGGTAGTAGAGGTGCGTCGCGAACTGGCCGCCCGCGACCGCATCCGGGGCGAGATTACTCTGCTGGTTGAAACCCTTCCCTCAACCGGCGCTGAGGCCGGCTCCGAGCCTGCAAACGCCGCTCGCGAGAGAATTGCCGATCGAGTAGCGCGCCTCCAGGCCGAATCCGGCCCCGAATCCCGAATCGACGAGAAAGAAGCCCTCAAGCGCCTGGCGCGGGAGCTGGGCCGGCCCAAGAGCGAACTTTATCGCGAGCTTCAGCGGGAGCGGGCGCGGCTCCGCTAATAGCGAGGAATCTGATTCCTTGAACTGATTGAGGTTCTTTGCGGTGTTCGCAATTATTCCGGTGACAGTATTAGCTCAAAGTAGACGAGCGACGCCATGCGGTAGGTGGTACGGCCACGTTCGCTGAAGCCGCACGCTGCGTAGAACGCGCCCGCTCCGGCCGGGTGGTCATAAGCATCCAGGCGGATCGCTTCAGCCGGCCAGGCTCGAAGCTGGCTCACCGCTTCATCGAGAAGGAGGCGGCCGATTCCCTTGCCTTGCAGGTCAGGGACGACTGCCATGTGGGTCAGATAGAGGGCTTTCCTTACTGGCGTAAAGTAGGACAGATCGATCGCCCAGGGCTTCTTGGTTTGCAGGCGGAAAGTCCCCACGATGCTTTCGCCCTTTCGCGCAACCACCACACGCGAGTGGCGCATACCCATCAGCACACCTTTTTCCGTCGACTGCGCCGACCAGGGTCCGCGCCCGTAACGGCCGGTCAGACCATCGGCCACTGCTGTATGCAGCGCGGCCAGCGCGGGGGCATCGCTAGAATCCGCGATGGAGAATGAAAGCCTCATGTATTCGGGATTATGAATCGCGTCTTGCCTTGGGGGCAAGGTTCACCGGCATCGAGATCCTGAGGAAGACGGCAAGCTGCCCTGGGCTCCGAGTTGCTCGCCTCAAACGCCAGCGATATCCGCCGCTTCGGCGTTATCATCCGGCATCCGATCGTAGAGAATCACGTTCAAGAGGGATTTGTTAACCCGGATGCGGCCGTTGTATTCGATAAAGCCAAGCTTGCGGAAGCGATTCATGAAGAAGCTCACCCGCGACCGCGTGGTGCCAACCATCTCCGCCAGGGTCTCCTGCGAGATCTTGGGAATGTACTGCTCTTCCTCGCCCGGCTTGCCAAACTCAGCCATCAGTAGCAGAATTCGCGCCAGCCGCTTCTCGCTCGAGTTGAAGAGCTGATCGACAAGATCGGCCTGGATGCGCATGCTCCGTGTAAGCAGAAACTTCAGGAACATATCCGAGAAGCCCGTCTCCCCGTGCATCGCGCGAATCATTTCCTCCCGCCCAATCTTGAGAGCGCTACAGCCGGTAATGGCCGTGGCCGTCGCCAATCGCGTCCCCGCCACGGTGGCCAGCGCCTCCTCGCCCACAAAATCGCCGTCGGCCAGCAGCGTGATCGTGGCTTCCTTCCCGGCTGAGGAAACAACCGTGACCTTTGCGCGGCCTCTCTGAAGATAAAAAACCGCATCCGCCGGATCGCCCTGCGAAAAGAACGTCTCCTTGGACGCCAGTTGGACGATTCTTCGTCCCAGCCCGGCGCGCACTAAAAAGGCCGCGACATCGAAGGGCGGCTTTTCAAGTTCAACCATTCAAAGGTCTCCCCGCGGATGCGATCCCGCGGGAAAGACCGCAGGTGGAAACGCAACCGCGCTGCTATCAAACCAGACGTCGAATTTGGGCGAAGAACGGGAATTCATCGCCAGCGATTGGAACCCTTTGCGCCGGGAGCCGCTCACTCAATGGAGCATCCGCGGCGCGCCACCCGGCGGCACACTCACCGCCGTATTTTCCCACAGTATCGAACCGTGGAAGGAAGGAAACCTGTTCAATTTTGCTCACTTTTTGAAGGAAATTTCAAGGTTTTTCTGCGCAGGACTTCTTCAGAAACCGCAGACCCGCAGAGAATCAGCGACAGAGGCGAGGCATATTCAAGGCGCGGCTGTCCGTACAGGCTCCGGAAAAACTCCGCCCGGGCCGGCAGAAGTGTCAAGGCACAACCCTGTAGCCTCCGGGTGTCGTGCCGCAAGTGCAATGGAATCAATACGGGCTTCAGCCCCTGAGGGTTGCCTTTCTGAAAGCCTCCCGATTTCATACCTATTTCCGCAGCCTCTTTAGCCGGCGAAGGCGGCTATTCGCTGTCGGGGCTCCCAACGACGGGCACTCGGTGCTGGGGCGGAAGACCATGAGCATTCCTCGCGGCCCTGGTAACCCAATAGAGCACCGGACCCAGAAGGGCCACCGCGACCGAGAAGAGCAGCGCCGAGGTGGTTCCGAAGATCTTCTCGGCGCGCGAGGCCCAGAGCGCATAAGCAATCAGCGCCGCCGGACCCGCTCCCAGAAGGCAGGCCACAGCCAGATTGCCGGCCTTGAAGGGCCGTTCCAGATCGGGTTCACGGAGGCGCAGGACGAAAAGGGCCACAAACTCCAGCAGCAAACTCGATCCATACAGAATCAGATCGATGGATATGAGCCGCTCAAAGGGCAGCTTCAGCGCCAGGGCCCATGCCAGCCCGCACAGAACCACGCTCACCCACGGCGCTCCCCGGCTATTGCGCCGCGCCACCACGCGCGGCAACATGCCGTCCTCGGCCATGGCCAGTGGCAGGCGCGAATAGCTCATCACCAGCGCATTGAACATGCCGACGCCCATGACGGCGCCCCCTCCAATCACGGCCAGCCCCAGCAAGGCGCCGGTGCCTCCCGGTCCGCCGATCGTCCGGGCAGCATCCGCCCAGTCGCCGGTCGAGAAGCTCTCCGCTGACAGTCCTGCCAGAGCCATCGCCGCCAGCGGCAGAATGTAGGTGACGGCCACCAGGATGGTGGAAACAATCATGGCGCGGGGATAGTTGCGCTGCGGATTCTCCACCTCCTGGGCCACCGTCGAAGCGTTGTCCCAGCCCATGTAGTTCCACATGGCCACCAGCACCGCCGTCGAAAAGCCTGGTCCCGCCCAGAACGGCACAGCCGGCCCCGCCGCTGAAATCCCCCACTGCACCTGCGGATGCTGCGTGAACCACCGCCAGAACCCAAGCGCCACAAAGACGGCGAACGGAGCCAGAAGCAACACGAACAGCCCCACCGAATCCTCGCCCACGGCCGGCGCCCCGCGCAGATTCCAGGCGCAGCAGAGCACCACCACGGCCAGCGACCAGCCATACCCGTGCCAGCCGGCGGTGAGCCCGGGGCTAAACTTGCCCAGGTAGAGCACAAAGAGCGCCGGATAGATGGCCATGTCGAAGACACTGGCGGAGAGCGAGAGCCAGCCCTCCTGATAACCCCAGAAAGGCCCCATTGCTCGCCGCACCCAGATGTAAAAGCCGCCCTCGGCGGGTATGGCGCTGGCCAGTTCGCCGATCATCAGCGCGGTTGGCAGGCACCACAGAATCGGCAGCAACAGCAGAATGGCGATGGCTTTCAGGAATCCGGCTCCGCCCAGGATGTCCTCAATGCCATACGGGCCGCCCGAAACCATGAAATACGTGGCGGCAACCAGGGGAAGAAAACGCATCCTCTTCCGGGCGGGATGAAGACCGAGAGGCATACGTGTGAATCTAACAACCCTTGCCCCCTGCGCCAAGGGAAAAATGACTGAAGAAATACCGCCTTGTCAGCGCTCGCCATCAAGCCTCCACACACGGCAACCCCGGCTTCCGGTATAATCCTTCAGAGACGCGGAGAGATGGCCGAGCGGCTGAAGGCGGCGGTTTGCTAAACCGTTATAGGGTCAAAAGCTCTATCGGGGGTTCGAATCCCCCTCTCTCCGCCACGACTGAAGTCGCGTCTGACGCGTATCGCAGCCCGAAGGTGAATTTGCAAGTGGCTCATAAGTTAGAGTCTGCTTAACCCTGAGCTGGCTGACACGCTGATGATTCTCTCGTGTCCCGAAGGTTCCATTTGGGTTTGGCTTGAAGCCGTCAAGTGGTTTTCAAGCCTATTTACCGCGCTGTGGATAGTGTGCAGGTGCCTCTCAGCCGAACCAAACTCTGCACGGAATGCGCCCCCGAAATGCCCATCCAGTACCAAGTGCATAGGAAGTGACGCGCATTAGGCCGCGGGACATCCACTTCGCCCCAGCAAGGGTTATGGGAGGCCTGAGGTGACGGTTCCGCCGATGGAGCCGATCTGTGCGCTCTTAGCCTTATAGGACTTGTTCCCGAGCCCTGTTGGCGGCTCATATCCATCCCCGGTTACACTTCCCGTATGCACCTTCACGCGGCGTCCTCCTCGCCGGGCGCCAGCCGGACAAAATCCGTTCTGCGCTTTTCGCTGGTAGCCACGCTCGCCTATGTCGCGGTCACCTTCGTGGCCGGTCTGCGCGCCCACTCGCTCGCGCTGCTCTCAGAGGCCGGCCACAACGTCTCCGACTTTCTCGCCCTATTGCTCAGCTTTGCCGCCGTCTACTTCCAGGCGCTTCCCGCCGACCACTCCAAGACCTTCGGTTATCAGCGCGCCGGCGTATTGGCCGCATTCATCAATGCGGCCACCCTCATCGGCCTCTCGCTCTGGATCGCCGTCGAAGCCGTTCATCGCCTCTCGGCGCCCGTCGCTGTGCAACCCCGGCTGATGATGATCGTGGCCGCCGCCGGGGTGCTGATGAACGGCGTCATCGCGATCCTGCTTTGGGGCGTGGCCCGCGACGTCAACCTGCGCTCGGCCTTTCTCCACATGGCCGGCGACACGCTTTCCACCGCCGCCGTTATCGCCGGAGGCGCGGGCATTCTGTTCACTGGGCGGAACTGGATTGACCCCGTCCTCTCGCTGCTTATCGCCGCGCTGATCCTCTGGTCCAGCTTCGGCATCGTGCGCGAAACCCTCAACATCCTCCTCGAAGGCACACCCCGCGGCGTCTCGCTGCCCGCCATTCGCTCCGCGATGGAGGCCGTTGAGGGCGTCCTCGACGTCCACGACCTGCACATCTGGAGCCTCGGCTCCCAGTCCCGCGCCCTGGCCTGCCATGTCACCATCGCCGATATTCCTCCGTCGGAGAGCGCCTGCATCCTGGTCAGGCTCAATCACGTCCTCAAGGACCAGTTTCAGATCAGCCACACCACCATCCAGTTCGAACACATAGTCTGCGGCGAAATCGAAGGCTGCGTCGTCCCCATTGAAGAACTGGCCAGCCGGGCTGGCGAAGGCCAAGGGCATGGGCACTGAGTGGCTGCGTACAACTGGCCTTCCCTGAGCGCCGGGGCTTCGCAGCCGCATGAACTGGTGGAATGCAAGGCCAAGAAGAACCTGCACAACTCACTTGCATCCTGCGAAGGCTGAGTCGCGGGTGGGCATTCATGCGCGCTGGAGAGATGGGGATCAACGCGAGGCAACGCAGCTTGACAATCATTCGCGCAGCGCATCTCGAAGCGTCTTGACGTTCTCGCCCAACGTCCTGGTCGCGGTATCGAGGACGAGATGCTCGCGATTCCACGGCGCGTACTCGCGGGAGAGCACTTCTTCCCAGGTGGGCAGCCTGAATCCGGGCAGATCCGCGACGCGAGTTTCCACCCGGCGCCGATGTTCCACGAGGTCGGAGCACTGGACTTCGATCTCAATCGTGCGAGCTGTGGCGCGCACTGCAACCTCGAGCCACGCATCGCGAGTGAGTTGGATCGGATTCACGGAGTCCGCAATCACCGTCAGGCCATTGCGGAGGTTACCTTCGGCAACCGCGTATGCAACCCGATACCCAGCGTCGTCGAGAGCGACGGATGAGCCCTGGGAAGGCCGCATAGCCTGCTCGATGGAATCGATGCGCAGATGAACTGCGCCGATCTGAGAGGCCAACTCGCGCGCGATGACCGTTTTGCCCACGCCGGGCAACCCGCTCAGGATAACGAGCGTTGCGCGCATCTCAACCCCTGATCTGGTGTTGCCACGGAGACAGTATCCTCCAAATTCGGGGCCTTTGCTAGAGTTCCGTCGACTGGCTGGCTACCAGCGCCTTGCATTTGGCGATGAACTCGCCCAGCGGCACGGAGCCCTGGTCGCCTTTGGCGCGGGTACGCACGCTGACCGAGCCGGCCGCCTCTTCCTTGTCGCCGAAGACCAGGATGTAGGGCGTCTTCTGGTTGGCGAAGTCGCGAATCTTGCCGTTCATCTTCTCGTTGCGATCGTCGATCTCAACTCTCAGTCCGGCAGCCTTCAACTCCGCCTCGACCTTCCTGGCGTACCCGTGATGGCGCTCGCTGATAGGAACCAGGCCTACCTGTACGGGCGCGAGCCACAGCGGAAATGCTCCGGCGTAGTGCTCGATGAGCACTCCGAAGAAGCGCTCCACCGAGCCGAAGAGGGCGCGGTGGACCATGACCGGCTGATGGCGCTCGCCGTCCTCGCCCACATATTCCAGCTCGAAACGCGCCGGCAGGTTGAAGTCGAACTGTACTGTGGAGAGCTGCCAGAGGCGGCCGAGAACATCGACGAGCTTCACGTCGATCTTGGGGCCGTAGAAGGCCGCTTCGCCGGGAATGGTCTTGTAGGCAATTCCTTTCCTCTCCAGGGCTCTCTTGAGTCCACCGACGGCCAGGTTCCAATTCTCGTCGGAGCCGGCATAATGGGCGCGGTCGTTGGGGTCCCAGGTGGAGAGCTCAACCTTGAACTCCTTGAAGCCGAAGGTCTTCAGCACGGCCTCGGCAAAGTCGATGCAGGCCACTACTTCGTCCTCGATCTGGCCGGGGGTGCAGAAGATGTGGGCGTCGTCCTGGGTAAAGCCGCGGACGCGCAGCAGGCCGTGCATGGTGCCGGAGCGCTCATAACGGTAGACGTTGCCAAGCTCGGCCAGGCGCACGGGCAGGTCGCGATAACTCTTGGGCGAGTTCTTGTAAATCAGGATGTGGCCGGGGCAGTTCATCGGCTTGAGGCGGTACTCGGCATCGTCCAGTTCCATGGGCGTGTACATGTTGGCGGAGTAGAAGCCCTCGTGGCCGCTGACCTTCCACAGTTCGCGGCGCATCACGTGAGGGGTGAAGACCAGCGAGTAGCCGCGGCGAAGGCATTCCTCGCGCATCCAGTCTTCCATGACCTTGCGGACGATGGCGCCCTTGGGATGCCAGAAGATGAGCCCCGCGCCGGCCAGCTCCTGGATGCTGAAGAGGTCCAACTGCTTGCCCAGCAGGCGATGGTCGCGCTTGGCGGCTTCTTCAAGGCGAGCGAAGTGCTCGTCCAAGGCCTTCTGCGAGAAGAATGCAGTGCCATAGATGCGCTGCAACTGCGGATTCTTCTCGTCGCCAAGCCAGTAAGCGCCGGCCAGCGAAAGCACCTTGAAGGCCTTGACGCGGCCGGTCGAGGGCACGTGGGGTCCGCGGCAGAAGTCGACGAAACTGCCGTTGCGATAGAAGCTCACCTCGTCGCCGGGCTGGGTGAACTTGGTCACGAAATGGGTCTTCATGAAGTCGCCATCCCGCTCGAAGCCTTCCAGACTTTTATCTCTTGGAGCAAATTCGTGGAGGAACGGCTCGTCGCGCGCCACCACCTCGGCCATCCTGGCCTGGATGGCGGCGAGGTCTTCGGGCGTGAAGGGAGTCGGGCGATAGAAGTCGTAGAAGAAGCCTGCGTCGGTGGCCGGCCCGTGGCCGAGCTTGGTCTCAGGAAAAAGTTCGAGCACGGCGGTAGCTAGCACATGGGCCGCTGAATGGCGGACGACCTTGAGCGCTTCTGGATCGGTCTCCTTGAGGAGTTCGAGAAGCACGTTCTCGGTGAGCGGGGTGGAGAGGTCGACGAGACGCGGGGCCGCAAAGTTTTCGGCGGAATACATCGCGGCCTCGGATGGTACTTCGAGGGCCGGCTGGCCATCGCAAGCAAACTTCTCCGCGACAAATTTGTCGATAGGTGTAATTCGCGCCACCACGGCAACCGCGGCCAGGCGCGGCGAAATCGAGTTGGCAATTTCAAGGGGCGTTGTGCCCTTGGGCACTGGGCGAATGGCCCCGTCGGGCAGGTGTACGGCAATGGTCTCGGCGCTCATAATGATTGGGTTTCCTGCAAATCTTCCCCGGAACAAAAATGCCCCGCATAGCTACAGGATAGTTGCCGCGGGCCGCTCGCGTCGAGGAAGCTGGACCGCGCGACAGGGCAAACGCATCTAGACTTGCTCCTGCTTGCAAAGAGTAAACAGCGCGCAGAATATTGAGTTCATGCGTTTGGTAACAAGGGCACGACTTCAGTCGGGCCGCCTGTGGGTGATGATGCACGGTGGGCTTTAGCCCCTGCTTGCGGCATCGGCCTGCAATCGCCAAAAGGGACATGGAGAGGTTAGCAGGGGCTAAAGCCCTCATTGTCTGATGCTTACGTAGCGGCCCGACTGAAGTCGTGCCCTTGTTACAAAACCGGCCATGGGTAGGATTACAAAACCGACCGTAGTAGCAATCGGGGAGATTGAGATGCGTTTGCCCTGGACCGAATGAGAGCGAAACAGGACCGGAAGCGGAAACTTGAAAGAGTCTTTGATCCTGCTTCGGAATCCTTGTTGTTGGGGGAGAAGAAGACGGAAATGCGCTGGATTTCGTTGCTTTGCTGGCTGGGAATTTGCTTCGCGGTGGCGGCGGCAGGCGGGCGCTTGACGGCAAGCGAGATCCCCGGATGGTACCGGACACTCGTAAAGCCGGCAATCGCCCCGCCGAATTGGGTCTTTGGCCCGGTTTGGACCCTGCTGTATGCGCTGATGGCGATTGCCGCGTGGCGGGTATGGCTCGCCGCACCGTCGCCGCTGCGCGCCTGGGGTCTGGCGCTTTTCATGGTGCAGTTGGGGCTGAACTTCGCCTGGTCGCGGATCTTCTTCCGCCAGCATGCGATTGGTGCGGCGCTGGTTGAGGTAGTGCTGCTTTGGGCCGCGATTGGGGCCACTACGCTGGTCTTTCAGAGGATTGCGCCGCTTTCGGCGTGGCTGATGGCGCCCTACTGGGCCTGGGTCAGCTTTGCCGCAGTCTTGAATGCGGCCTTCTGGCGGGCAAATCGGAACTGCTGAACTCCCGCCGTCCCTCCCATTGCTTCCGCGCGCCAGTTCCTTCCTACTCGTAGCGGAGCGCTTCAATGGGGTCCAGGTTGGCGGCCTTCCACGCTGGATAAATGCCGAAGAGCAGGCCGATGGCGCAGGAGACGCCGAAGCCTACCAGAACCCACAGGGTAGAGAGCGTGGCCGGCAGGCCGATGGGCAGTTCGTAGACAATCCAGGTGAGTCCAGCGCCCACAATTACGCCCACAACACCGCCTACAGCGCACAACGTAATGGCCTCGGTGGTGAACTGAGTCAAGATCATGTGCTTGCTGGCGCCGATGGCCTTGCGCACGCCGATCTCGCGGGTGCGCTCGGTGACCGAGACCAGCATGATATTCATTACGCCCACGCCGCCCACCAGCAAGCCGACGCTGGAGACGGCGACCATAAACCCGAACAATCCGCCGGTGATGCTCCCCCAGAGCTTGGTGAGCGAGTCGGGCCCGAAGATCTCGAAGTTGTCGTCTGCATTGACCTTGACCTTGCGGCGGATGCGCAGCATCTCACGAATCTCGTCCTCGACCAGCGCCTTGTTCTTGGGGTCGTCGTACTTCACGGCGACCCACAGGTCAAGAACCTCCGGGTGCAGGCTGTGGAAGGTTCCCATGGGAAAGATGATCTCGTTGTCGTTGGGGTTCTTGCCGCTGCCAAAGGGCGACTTCTGCTTGTCGAAGACCCCGATCACGGTGTAGAGACCGGTGGCGACGTTAACCTCCTTGCCGATGGGATCCTCGCCATTCACAAAGAGCTGTTCGGCGGTATCGTGGCCCAGGATGCACACCTTCGCATGGCTTTGGTCCTCCTCGTCGGTAAACATGCGGCCGGCCTGCAAGGTGAAATTGGACACATCCGCGACTTGCGCCGTGTCGCCATTCAGAATGGCGCCCGCTACCTTGCGCCCTTGGTACTTTACGCTTACGTCGCCCACGCCGAACTGCTTCGTGTACCGGTGTCCGCCATCGGCAGCGACGACGTGGGGGAGTGTGCGCAGGGCGTAGACATCGTCCATGGTCAGCTTCTTGCGCGTGAGCTGCTCGGTGGTGGGGCGCACGCCGATCACCGGCATGTGAAAGACCCAGAAGACATTCGATCCAAACGAGTCGGCAAAATCGGCGACCCGGTTGTTCAGTCCGTTGATGACCGACGAAATGACGATCACCGTGGTAACGCCGATGACGATGCCCAGGATGGTCAGCCCCGAGCGCAGTTTATTCTTCCTCAGGGTATCGAGGGCCATCTTGATCGATTCGCGATTTTGTCCTTGCGCCATGGGAAACCTAGTTGTCAGTGGTCAGCGATCAGTGGTCAGGGCGTCTCCGCTCAGTCCTTGAGCGACTCCAGAAGCGCTCAAATCATCTTTCCAACTTCATGCGAAAGTCCCTCAGCCTCATCAAGCAGCCTGGGGTCACCAAATTCCAGTGCGCGTGCGATCTCGAGCTGCGTTTGCACCTCGAAGTTAGACCCGCGAGCGATCCCAAGGAATTGCTTGAATTCGCCGGTCCCTAGCCTCCCCTGCCCTTCCGCTATGTTGCTGGGCACGGATACCGCAGATCGCCGAATCTGACTTGAGAGGCCGTAAATCTCTTCACGGGGAAACTCCTTCGTCAGCCGATAGAGCGCAACAGAAAGCTGAACGGCCCGCTGCCAAACCTGCAAGTCCCTAAACGATTGAACCATAAAGCCACTTCCTTGCTTCGAATACTGATCACTGACCACTGATCACTGATCACTGCCTTTACATCTCCGCCCGCAGCGCCACCACCGGGTCGAGCTTGGCGGCCTTGCTGGCGGGATAGACGCCGAAAAAGACTCCAACCGCCCCGGCCATGAACAGGCCGAGCATCACGCTCCACAATTGCACGCTGGTGGGGAACCCGACTGCGAGCGTAATGGCTTTGGCCGCGCCAACGCCGAGGAGCACGCCAATGGCTCCGCCGACCAGCGCCATGGTTGCGCTTTCGATGAGAAACTGAAGCAGGATGTCGCGCTGCCTGGCGCCCAGTGCTTTGCGCACCCCAATCTCGCGCGTGCGCTCGGTGACAGAGACCAGCATGATGTTCATGATCACGATGCCGCCCACGACCAGAGAAATCGAGGCGATGCCGATGATCACGTTGAAGAAGATGGTGGAGATCTGCTTCCAGAGGTCCAGGAAGGTGTCGTTGGTCTCGATCTCGAAGTCGTCCGGCTGGCCGACCGCATCGTGGCGGCGGGCGCGCATCATCACGCGCACCTCGTCTTTGGCCCGCTCCATTGACTCGGCGTCGCCGCCGGCGCGGCCATAGATGCTCAGTGAGTCGTTGTAGCCGTAGGTCTGCTGGAAGGTGGTGAAGGGTATCGCCACCCAATTATCCATGGACTGGCCCAACATTTTGCCCTGCCGGTCACCCACCCCGATCACGGTGAAGGGAAGGCCTCCGACGCGAATCTCCTTGCCAATGGGGTCTCCATCGCCCAGCAGATTGTCCACAATGTCGTAGCCCACAATGACGCTGTGAGTGGCCTTTTGATCGTCGATGGGAGTAAAGCCCCGGCCCAGGACGATATCGACGTTATCCAGCGAGATCATCGTCCAGGTGAGGCCGCGCATGTCGGTATCCGAGCTGGAATGCCCGTTATAAACCACGCTGCCGCCCCGGTCCAGGCGAACGCCCACCTCGCTGCACTCCGTGCAGCCGTCCCGGATGGCCTCGTAGTCCTCGTTGTGCAGTTTCTTGCGCTTCTGATAGCGGAGGTACTCTTCGGCCGAGAAGATGACGCCAGGCATCTGCTGCACCGTAAAGACGTCGGCCCCATGGCTGATGAGTTTGGAGGTCACGTACCTGTTGGCGCCATTCACCAGGGTGATGACCATGATGACCGAAGCCACGCCCATCACCACGCCCAGAAGCGTAAGGATGGTGCGGAGCTTGTTGCCCCAGAGCGATTGCAGCGCGAGTTTAAAGGCTTCACTGAATAGCATGGTTTCGCTTGCCTTCGCAGTCTTCGAATCAAAGTGGTCTCCCACTCTTGCGCCAAAAGGAGGCGAAAAAATGGAACGTCCGGCGCCGGCCATTGCCGTTGCGCATTAAGATTGCCGCCCGGCTTCGCAGGTGTGCGCGCCCTCGGGCAGCCGCGGTTCCAAGGTCGCTATTCCTTTGGACGCATTAGAAGCCATTCAGGCCGCGTTCCGGGTCCCGCGGCGGCTGCATCCGAGGCTCTTTTGCCGCTTGGGGCTGGTTTGCCCCTGACAGCCAGCGGCGAAAGTCGAGCTTTGAAAGGGCACGACTTCAGTCGTGCCGAAAATGCCACAAAACATACGTGGGCTTTAGCCCCCGAGGGATGCCGGCTTTACAACTGACTCTCGCCAGAGTCTCCCCTGTGTTGATTACGCAGACTCGCCTGCGCCGGTTCCAGTGGTCGGGTTTCTTCCGGGGTGCCTTACCGGCCGGAGCTGCCAAAGCCCTTTTCGGCGCGGGCCGACACCTCCAGTGTTTCCACTTCCTCGACTGGCCCTGTCAACACCGGGACCGGAATCATCTGGGCGATCTTTTCGCCGGCCTTGAGTTCGACCTCTGCCTGGCCCAGGTTGGTCATCAACACCAGGATCTCGCCCCTATAGCCGGCATCGATGACCCCGGCGGTGGTGGCAACTCCCTTGGCCGCCATCGACGAGCGATCACGCACCAGCAGTCCCAGTGGAGCGCCGGTGGTGGGATGGCGGGCCTCGACGGCGATGCCGGTGCGCACCTTCACCGTCGATCGCGGAGCGAGCAGCGTGGCCTCCAGCGCAAACAGGTCGTAGCCCAGGTCTTCGCCGGGGTGCGCCACCGCCGGCAGTCGGGCGCTCTCATGCAACAGCTTCACACGCAGCATGATTCGATGGTAGCGGAGCGGGGCTGGCGGGCGCCAGGAAACCTCCGCCCACGACCTGGTTGTGTCAGGGCACGACTTTAGTCGTGCCGCAATGCCGCAAAACCAACGCGGGCTTTAGCCCCTGAGGGATTGCTTGCCGTCAGGAAGAACCAGTGCAAGGATTCCCTGGCGGAATCGTCCGTCTGCTTCGGCGCGCAAGCGCGGCTACCCCCGCCCGTCCGCACCAAATGGTCAGCCCCGGCAGGAAAGGTCTCCCGGCCGGGGCTGTCGTTGGTGCATCCATCCAATTCGGCAAAAGGACCTGTAAGCCGAATTCTGTCGTGTGCGGTCATTCCTCTAGACGCCGCGTTGCCGCGGTCGTTCATCAGCGACCTACCCGGAGGTTCCGGCCATTGCATGGAGCAGCCTTGCGGCGCCGGGCCGGCGCCGAGCGCGCATCCTGCTCCGGGCGCGCGCTTCCCTCCCTATTTGGTCTTGCTCCGTGTGGGGTTTACCCTGCCCCCGGCGTTACCGCCGGAGCGGTGCGCTCTTGCCGCACCATTTCACCCTTACCCCAGCGCTGGAGTTTCCGCAACGGCGGGCGTACCCGCCTAGGCGGGCCAACTCGGGTATTGCGTTTCCAGGGTGGCCCTCCCGAAGGAGGGGTAGCCGAGGCGGTATCCTTTCTGTGGCACTGGCCGTCCATGAGCCTTTACGCTCACGTCCCGGACGTTATCCGGCACACTGCCCTGCGGAGTTCGGACTTTCCTCCCCCGGTTGCCCTCGCTTGCGCGAGAACCCCCGGCAGCGACCGCCCGGTCCTCCTGCCAGTCCTAAGTCTACCGCACTTCCGGTTTTGCCGAATCTGCATCCCTGTCCTACGCTCTGTCATCCTGAGCGAAGTTGGGCGCGTCTTTGCGCGCAACGGAGTCGAAGGACCTGCGGTTGTCTTTTGCCTTTCGGCGGTGTCAGGGCACGACTTCAGTCGTGCCGTCAATGCTGCATAATCGACGAGGGCTTTAGCCCCTGAGGGATTTTTTCGGCGGAGCCATGATGGAATACAAGGGTTATGCCGCCGGGCCAATCGACTTCGATCCGGAGGACAAGACGTTTTCCGGCACGGTCGCCGGGCTTCGGGATGGCTTTCATTTTGAGGGAAGAACGGCCGAGGAGCTCGAGCGCGCCTTCCGCGGGAGCATCGACAGCTATCTGGAACTTTGCGCCGAGACCGGCCAGCAGCCCGACCGCCCCTTCAACGGAAAGATCCTGGTACGCACCGAGCCGGAGCTGCACCGCAAAGCCGCTCTGCGCGCAGCGGTCGAGGGCGTGAGTTTGAGCCGGTGGATTTCTCGCCAGATTGAAAGCGCGCGGTGAGTAGGTTTCCAGCCTCGCCTGTTGGTTAGCGGGTTTACCAGTTGCGGTAGGGGATTTTGGAGGGGACGACCTCGATATTTGCAATGCCTTTGCTGCCGAGCAACAACTGTACAGCCTTTACCGCCTCGCCAGGATGCGGGCAAGGTCCAACTACTATCTTCTCAATTGCCGGTGGCTGTTCCTTTCCAAAGCTAATGGGAATCTCCACATGTGGCACAATTGACCAGGAGCCGTGGTGAAACCGTACTGGATTAGACACGTTCGATGGGGCTCCATCCGGTCTCACCTGAATGATCCTCGACTCAATTTCATCTGAGAAGCCAGCGTCCTTCAAGGCGGGAAGAATCGACATGAGAAGCAAACCAGATGTCTTCACCGCTTCAAGATTATTCTGGATCGCTGCGACTGTGTCTTCAAGGTTCACGCCAAATCTGGCATCGCCCTTATAGCTGTTCGATCTCAAGTGGCTAATCAGGACGGCAATCGTTGGAACCTGGCGATAAGAACTAATCATTCTTGGTTCCGAATCTTGTTCCTTAGAAACATAGAAGACATCTGATAGCCAATTCATGCCCGAATAGGTTCCGTCCGATCGCGGGCGAATGGCCGCCCTCAACTTCCCTGGAGAAAATCCAATACTGTACCCAGGAATAGACGCGGCATAGGCCCGCCAAAGATTTAGTGAATCACCGTCGTTTGCACTAGAAAACGATGCGACGTAAAAGTCACAGGTGTTCAGGGTTTCGAAAATACTCTTAAAGCTATCTCCAGTTTCCTTGTTGATCAGCCCTTGTACCCTTGTCTCGTCTATCACCCTCTCAACGAGCCGAACGCCGGCTCTGTATTCTTCGAGATCGTTGAGGTATCGAATGTGCGTTGCCCAAATGGTCTTGCTGTTAAGTATTCCCAACAGTCCATTCTGATTGGTGTAGTGATAGAGCAGCCTCTCAGGCTTGGCTTCGTCTTCCGTGGGTTGGTGCTCTTGTTCTTCCATTTTCGCCCCTTAACTTATAGAGCGGCGGCCTCGGCGAGAACCTTACTGCGGAAGCGGGGGTGAAGCTCCTCGGGAGTCCGAAGATCGATCTTGACCCCGGTGGCTTGCTCCAGTTGGGACTGGAGCCTGACCATCGTCAGCAGGCTGGCGCGCGGCGCAGGGTCCACCAGTAAGTCCAGGTCGCTGCCGTCCTGGTCGTCGCCGTGCAGGACGCTGCCGAAGACGCGCGGATTCGCCATGCCCGCGTCAAGCACAAGCTGGCGGATCGTCTCCCGATGCCGCGGCAATACTTCGGACGGCCTCATAGCGGCTTTCCCCCTCGCTCCGATTCCAGTTTACCGCCGATTTCACCAGTCGCGGCCAAGGAAGTGCGGCGGCGCGCGGGACTGCCAGACGGCGGATTCGGCGCGGCCCGTCGGGCTCCTACAGAACCACTTTGTAGATGTTGCCCTTATTGTCCACCGCTACGCCATCCAGGAAAATCTCCGCGGACACGTATTCCAACTGGAGAACCGTTCCCTGATCCCCGGTAACGACAGCCTGCTTCAGCTGCTTGCCCAGGACCTTGGCCAAAAAGTATCCATGTCCGTAGACGGCGTCCCATGCGAAGGCCAGATTGGGCTGCGGCGGATAGCTGGCCGCGGTTCCCGGCGTCTTCGCGTTGACGAAAGGCGGCGTCACAAACTCCCATGTGCCATGGAACGACTCTCCACTTGCCTGGACCAGAGAGACCTTCCCCGATCTGGTTCCCGAGAACTTGGCGGTGAGTACTGGCGGTGGAGTCTGCGCCGCCAGCGGACCCTGGACTGGGTAAACCTGCTGACTGAATGCGGCCGCGCTCCCCGCGATCATGCAAACGCAGATCAGAAAAAGAACAAACCTGGACTTCATGCAAGTCCTCCTTCTCATTAGACCGGAAATGCGCGAAGGAGTAACGCGCTGCGCGAATCTTATCCGCGCTCGTCCATGGGAATCCAGTGGGCGGGGTAGACGGGGCCGATGTACTCGGCGCGGGGGCGGATGAGGCGGTTGTCGTCCAGTTGCTCGATGACATGGGCCGCCCAGCCGGCGATGCGGCTGATGGCGAAGATGGGCGTATAGAGGTCGATGTCGATGCCCAGCGTGGCGTAGGTGGAGGCGGAATAGAAATCGACGTTGGCGTTCAGCTTCTTGTCGGCGTTGATGTAAAGCTCGATGGCCCGGGACATCTCGTACCACTTGGGTACGCCGGCGTCCCTGCCAAGCTGTTCGCTCATCTTGCGCAAGTGGGTGGCGCGGGGATCCTCGGTCTTGTAAACGCGGTGGCCGAAGCCGGAGATCTTCTGGCGCGCGGCCAGCATGTTCTTGACGTATTCCACCGGGTCGGCGCCGGCCTTGTCGATGGTGTAGAGCATGCGCATGACGCCCTCGTTGGCGCCGCCGTGGAGGGGGCCTTTGAGCGCGCCGATAGCGCCGGTGATGGCTGAGTGCACGTCGGAGAGCGTGGCGGCGATGACGCGGGCGGCAAAGGTGGAGGCGTTCAACTCGTGTTCGGCGTGCAGCACCAGCGCCAGGTCCAGCGTCCTGGTGGCCGTCTCCGAAGGCCTGATCCCATTCAGCATCCAGAGAAAATTGGCGGCGTGGTTGAGCGAGCGGTCGGGCGGCACCACCTCCTTGCCCTTGCGCAGGCGGTCGTAGATGGCCACGATCATGGCCATCTGCGCGGTCAGATGGTAGCACTTGCGCACGTTGGCGTCGTGGGAGTTGTCCTTTTCGTCGGCATCGTAAAAGCTGAGCGCCGAGACGGCGGTGCGCAGCACCTCCATCGGCGTAGCCGAGGCGGGAATGCCGCGCAGCATATCGACGATGCGAAAATCCAGGCCACGGGCCAGCGATAGCTGCGATGTGAACTCGCGCAGGGCGATCTCGTTGGGCAGAATGCCGTTCCAGAGCAGGTAGGTGGTCTCCTCGAAGGTCGAGTTCTCGGCCAGCTCGTGGATGTCGATGCCGCGATAGGCCAGCACGCCCGCATCTCCGTCAATCCAGCAAATGCCGGAGTTGGCGGCAACAATCCCTTCCAGGCCCTTCCCAGCGACAGCGGTCGACATAGCTTTCAAATCTCCCCTCGCGATGTTTTTGGCGCATTCAGAAATGCAGCGACTGACTTGGCTCTATTCCGGGTCGTTGCTCGGAGAGACTCGTGCCGGCTTCCGCCAAGGGACAAGAAACATCGCCTGGGGCGATCAACTTAAACGAATCCGCTTCGAGGTACAAGGTTCCTGGAAAAGCAAAACTGGCGATTGCGGCGGATATCCCGACCCTCTGCCCCGGTGGCGAAGAAGCGCCTCCGGCGGTTTGGTTCTTTCGTTGAGGGTCCGGCGCCTGAAATTGCAGTAAAGATGTTTATAACGTAGCCGTTCGGTTGTTGTCACGGAGTGCGGGACGATTCGGGATGGACCGGTGCCAAAACGGACCCCCGATCCGCCAACGAAAGAACACGCCGGCTGCCGCGTTGGGATTGTGAATCGAGCCTTCCGGAGAATAACCAAGGCAACTTTAATGCTTCGTTATTGCGGAAGTCCGTTCGAGACGTAAGCTGCGTTTGCCCCCGGGAACGATTACTCTTCCTGTTCTTCCTGCTCAATTCGATACAATACCCCCAGGGCATTTCGGTATATTGTGAACATTCCCTGGCAACTGCGCGGGGCGAGATCTCCTGCCCTGGGTTTGAATGTTGAAGTTCCGCAGGACGCCGCGAACGATTTCAGAGCGGACGCTACTGTAAGAGATTAATTAGCAAGTCGTCTAACGAGATGGAACGTCGCCATCATCATGGCGTGAGCCACGCGGGAACCTGAAGACGGGTCGCCCAGCGGACCGCCACAGAGAAGAAAGGGAGACAAATGAGTGATGATTTAGAAGAGGTGCCCAGAACATATTCCGGCGCGCTGCTTGGGGCTATCGCTATAGCCCTGTTGCTTGCGATTGGCGGCCTGATCTGGACCGCCACGATCAACGGCAAGGTAACCACCCAGCAAACCGAGCTGGCCGATGCGAAACAGCAGAACGTGAACCTGAAGGCCGAGCTGCGAGAGACCAATGCCCGCCTTGAAGTGGCCACCGATGAGTTAAAAACATCGCTCGGGCTAACGCAGCGGCAGTTGGACGCTCGTGCCGCGGAGCTGGCTGCCCGGCAACAGCGCGAAGAGGCTAATTCGCAGGTGCTGGCCAGCGCCCAGAAGCAGACCGCCCAGCAGGTGACCGCCGTTTCAAGCGCTGTGACCGACGTGAAGACCGACGTGGGCGGAGTGAAGACCGATGTGGCCAAGACGCAGAGCGAATTGGCCGACGCGGTGAGCCAGTTGACGTCGATGAAGGGAGATTTGAGCAGCCACTCCAGCCTGATCGCCCGCAATCGCGATGAGCTTGAAATCCTGAAGCACAGGGGCGACCGGAACATCTACGAGTTCACCCTGACCAAGGGGCAAAAGAAGCCGGTGGGCACGGTGAGCCTTGAACTGAAGAAGGCCGACGCCAAGAGGAGTAAATTCACCCTGGTGGTGTACTCCGACGACAAGGAATACGAGAAGAGGGACCGGAGCCTGAACGAACCATTGCAGTTTTATAGCGGCAAGGATCCGTCGCTGTTCGAAATTGTAGTGAATTCGGTGGGGGCAAAGAACTCGACGATCACCGGATATCTGTCGACGCCCAAGGGCGCGCCGGCGCCGCCCACTACCGGTCAGTAACAGCTGCCTGGGGGGTGAGCGTGAGGCTGGGCTTGTACTGGAAGGCGAAGGTAAAGCTCAGATCCTTGCGCGCATCCCATTGCTGCTTGGTCAGGTGGAAGGCTGAAACGATGGTTCCCTCGACCGTCTGCCCCGGATCGATGGTCGCATTCAGCGACAACCCCTTTCCGTGCGGCACGGGCATGGTTGGATAGGCGATAAAGACGCGATCGTAATCCCCCGCGGTGGCGGCGTAGCTCGAATGAATGCCGTCGTCCAGCGTGGCGTTGGTCATGATGTTGTGCATGAACAGCGGCTCCTTGCTCTGGTTATGCAGCTTGATCAGCGCAAAGACATAGACCTGGTCCATCTCTTCCTTGGGAATCGGAGAGCCGTTGGCGTCGAACCCCGACGATTCAGAGTGCTGAGCGTGAGCCCAGACCTGCTCGATCTCTCCAGTGGCGTCGGGCGGCTTTTGGCCTACCATCACATAGATGGCCACGGCGATGGTCACCACCACGGCCGCGATGATAGTGGTGATGACCAGGTGGCTTGAGCCTTTGGTCAATTCCTCGCCGCGGGCAGCATCGTCGAGTTCGGTAGAATCCTGATGCAGAAGGCTCATACGCGAATTTATCTTATTCCCATCGGGGTGACACTGCCCATCAATTCCGATCAATTTGCGGATCGGCGCGGAATTGCGATGCGTTTGC
>JBEKDH010000035.1:0-26900 GCA_050014455.1 Occallatibacter sp. | reverse complement strand
ATGTCGTAGACCCAGGCTCCCGCCTTCGTCAAATCGTATTGTTTACGGGCGACGTCGAGATTCGCGTTTGCAACCGCGACGGCGTTGGCTGCGCTGTCCAACGCATCTTTGCTCACGGAGCGAGGGTCCATCTGGTAAGCGGTTATATCTTTCTGATAAGTATCCTGAGCTGTGACCAATGCAGCTTCAGCGGAAACCACCTGCGCGGCCGCGACATCGAGCGTCTCCTTCCTCGGCTCTGCCTTCAACTCGCTCAGCAGTGCCCTTGCTGCCGCTGCCTGTGAACTCTGCTGCTCCGCCGTCGCTCGTTGAATCGAATCGTCAAGGCGAAGCAATACATCCCCAGCCTTGACTTGCTGACCCTCGGAGACGAGAATCTCTTTCACCGTGCCTGCAACCTCGGGATACATGTTGATGTTCTCGCCGCTGCTCTGCGCGCTCTCCACAATGCCTTCGGCGTAGATCGCGGCTTTGTATGGGTTGGAGGCTGGGCTGAACGCAGCAGGCAAGGCCGGCGTCTTGATACTGAAGAATATGGCGGTCGCGGCTCCTGCCAGGATGCCGGCGAGCGAAATTCCAAAGATGAGTTTGTGCTTCATTTCGCGCTCTTTTCTGTGGTCGGGGTCAGTCGCCCATCTTCCATTTGCAGAATCCGGGTTGCAAACTCGTAGATTCTGCTATCGTGCGTGACAACCACCACGCAGCGATTCTCATCGAGAACATTCTTGCGAACAAAACTCAGAATTGCGTTTCCCGTATCGCCGTCCAGCGAAGCGGTGGGCTCGTCCATAATCAGAATGTCGGGCTTGCTGATCATCGCTCGCGCAATGGCCACTCGTTGCTGTTCGCCTCCGCTCAACTTTACGGGCGGAATACCCGCTCGTCCTTTCAGGCCGACTATCTCCAGGTAGCCGGCCGCTTCGCGGATGGACTCGTCCCAGTCTTTCTCCTTCAGGATGAGCGGGATGGCCGCGTTTTCGGCCGTGGTCAGACGCGGGAATAGATGGAAGTCCTGAAATACAAACCCGATCTTTGCGAGACGAAAGTCGGCCAAACTATCGGCGTCCAGCCTCCAGATATCGACATCCTCCACCTCGACGCTGCCCTCATTCGGCTTCAGGATGCCGGATAGAACGCTGAGCAACGTAGTCTTTCCGCTGCCGGACGGACCCACGATGTAAACCATCTCGCCGAAATAGGCTTCGAGGTCAACCTTCTTCAGCGCGGCTGTCCTGGCTTCCCCTTCGCCGAACCACTTGACCAGACCCTTCGCTTGAATGGCTATGCGCGGCATGTCAACCTCTGAAGATTTCGAATGGATCGATCCGCAAGACTCTGCGGATTCCCACATAACTTGAGATCCCGGCAATGATCGCCACCATGACAAATCCGATCGCGAGATTCCCGAATGAGAGCATGGCGGCGTAGCTGGGAAGTCTTGCCCTTGCCAGCCAGATCGAGAGCACCGACAGCCCAACCCCCAGGCCGTAACCAGTAAACGATGCAAATGTGGCCTGGAACAGGATCATGGCGACCAGATCGCGGCTTCTTGCGCCGATGGCTTTCAGCGCTCCGAACCGCTCGAGATTCTCGAGGATGAACGTGTAGAAGGTTTGACCCGAGATGGACAGACCGACGGTAAAACTGATCAAGACCATGATCAGCATGTTGGTCCCTCCGCCGGTCTTGTATACGAAGAAATCGGCGGTTCTCTGCATGAACTCCTCTTTGGTCAGCGCCAGATATCCGAGCGCCTGCACCTGTTGCTTGATTCTCTGCACATCGGAGAGACTCTTCGGTTCCACGAGCACGTAGGAGATGGTGTAGCGCGGATTGGGAAGATACTGCGCGGCTCTCTCGTAGGTTGTATACAGGGTCGGAGTTCCATAAAGGCCGGAGGTATTTACTTTGGCGATACCTACGATGACTCCGCGATTGTCGTTCAACTCGAACTCCGACCCGATGTGAGGATTCCCAAGCTTGGAAAACTCCGCGTCGCGCACCGCGATGAATCCGCTCTGCGCATAAATGTCTTCGATCTTTCCTTCGACGAGTTCAGGCCTGCCCAGCAGGCTTGTGTCGTCCAGTCCGATGATGCTGACCGATTGATAGGATCCGTCGGAGAGCTTGGCCAGACCTCCTCCCGAATAGAGAGGCACGGCATACTTGACTCCCTGCATGCTTCGGACCGCATCCAGGACGTAGTCCGGCATTCCGACCGTGTTGGCCACCGTCTGCACGGCAGGATCCATAACCCAAATCGTGGAGCCGATATTGATGACCGTTGCGGAGGCGTGATTCAGCACGCCGACAAACATCGAAGTTACGAACATCATCAAAAAGACGGCAAACGTGATGCCCATCAGCAATGCCGTGAACTTGGCCGTGTCGTTGACGAGCAGCTTGAAGGCGAGTTTGAGAGTCCCTTTCAACGGCCTTATCCCTTCGTTCCACGGAACCGCTTCCGCAAGGCTCAGAGCAAATCGTGGAGCAGAAACTTCTCAAGCTGATTGTTCGTGCAGCATCCGAAAAGCCTCGAGCAGTATGCGAGGGCTGTCTTGACCTTTGTAAACAGGCGGTGGTGTTCGCTCCAGCCCGAGCAACGAGTACACTGCCATTTGCGCGGAACGGATCGAATACTCGACGGTGAACACCACATCGTCCGGGAGCTCGCAGAATTGTCCAGCAAAGGCAAGATTCTTCGAGCCTTCCGGTCTCACCTGAGGGCGATCGCCCGTTCCCCGGCATAGAAACTGACTGGTGATGAAGGGCATCATGCAGGGAATGCAGATCGAAGATTCAAGTATCTTCTTTGCATGGGACTCTATGGCCAGGTGCCCCATGATCTCCTGCATGATTTCACGGCCCGTGCATGACGACATTTGCTTCTTCACAAAGTTTCCCGGCACATCGACAAACAGGCCATAGCCCCAGAAGACCTGGACATCCGCAGGCTGCCCGATGAAATGCGGCTGATGAGGCAGCACGATCGACGCCAGCCAGCCGGAGTCTGGAAAGGTGATGAGGCCTCCTTCTCCCGGAACGTTGCCGGTGCGATCCCGAACAAGGTGGAAGAAGGTTGGGTCGTGGAGAGTCGTAGTAAAGGATACCCACTTCGACTGTTGAACGTGCTCGGTGAAGTTGGTTGGGTATCCGAACTGCGGCTGACCGAGGGCGATGTTCTCCCACAGCTTCCAGCCGCCGCCGTCGGATTTGTCCTTCAGCACAGGCGCCGAATCCATCGAGCCCAGGCTGGAGCCTTCCACCATGGATCCCAACGTCACGATCACTTTGTCGTCCTCGCCTACCTCGATCTCCCGAAGAGAATCGCCGCTTCGGCAGAGTATGTGCCGCACTGCGTACCCCTCGGAGTCGTCGCGGAGTTCAAGGTCGACAACGCGTGTATTGAGTTCGAAGTTTACGCCGCGATCCACAAGCCACTTCTGGAGTGGCCGCACCATCGAGTCGTACTGGTTGTAGACAGTTCGCATAATCCCCTTAAGCGTGTTGAAGCCGGAGATCATATGCGTGAAGCGATCCAGGTAGCGCTTGAATTCAATCGCGCTGTGCCAGGGCTGAAAGGCGAAGGTCGTACACCACATGAACCAGAAGTCCGTCTCAAAGAACGAGGGATCGAATTGATCCGCAATGCTGCTTCTTCCCAGCGCCTCCTCCGCTTGAAGCCCTATCCGTTCCAGGGTCAGAATGTGCCGCTCCGTCAGGCCGAATTTGGGAGCGGTGAGCCTGTGGCCATGGCGGAAGAGACGGGACTTGGACGAGGTGTTCATCGCCACGTTCCACTGGAATACCTCCTGCGTTACGGTCTTGCTTTCATCCAAGGTAGGAATCGAGGAGAAAAGATCGAAGGTGCAGAGGTATTTACTCTCGAACATTCTGCCGCCGCGCATGACGTAACCGTCTCTAGGGTTTCCGGCAGCGTCGAGGCTCCCACCGATTTGGGCAGACTCCTCCAGGATGGTGATGTTCTGGCCTGGGATGTCTCCGTCGCGAATCCGGAAGGCGGCAGCCGCGAGAGAAGCGATTCCGCCTCCAACCAGGTAGATTGCCGTGTAATCGTTGGCGAGTTTGTCGGACATATGGTTACAATCCTTTCTTGTTATCGCAACTTAGTTGAAGCAACGCAAGGGCCACGTCTAACCTCTTGAAAAGACTCGAATGCAATGAGCACGGAATCCCGATCTCTTCGCGAATTCGCGAAGTTCGTAACCGTTGCAAACTGGACTTGTGAGAGCGGTTCAGTACGCCGACATGAACTGATACTTGTTGATGTTCATCGACCTGATCCTCGATTCCAGAGTGGATGGCGGGATGCCGAGCCGGGCTGCCGCGCCTGACGGTCCAGATACTCTGCCTTTCGTCTCGGCCAGCACCGCGCCAATCGCCTCGCGATCGCCCAACGCAAAGCCGCCGGAAGAAGCGCGGACAGGCGCTTCGCCGTGGAAGCAATCGCGGCAGAGCCAACTCTTCTTCACAGTGAGCTTTCCCCGCTCATAAATCACCACGGATCGCTCGATAATGTTCTGCAACTCGCGGACGTTTCCGGGCCACGGATATCGGACGAGAGCCTCCATCGTTTCCGGAGAGATCGCATCGATCGTCTTGCCCATCTGCCGGGCAAATTGCCGGACAAAATGCCGCACTAGCAGCGGAATGTCTTCCGCGCGTTCGCGCAGGGGAGGGATCGTGATGGGAAAGACATTGAGCCGGTAGTAGAGGTCGCTGCGAAACTGCCTCTGCAGGATCATTTCTTCCAGGTCGCGATGGGTCGCGGCCACAACGCGTACGTTTACTTGCTTCGTTCGCGTGCTGCCCAGTCGTTCATATTCCCGCTCCTGCAAGACGCGAAGGAGTTTGGGTTGCAACTCCAGCGGAATGTCGCCGATTTCATCCAGAAACAGCGAACCCTGGTCTGCCAGCTCAACCCGGCCGGCCCTCTGCTCGATCGCTCCCGTGAAGGCGCCGCGTTCGTGCCCAAAGAGTTCGCTTTCCAGCAGTCCGCTGGGGATAGCGGCGCAATTGACCTTGACGAAGTTATGACACCTGCGGCGGCTCCGATCGTGAATGGCGCGCGCAATCAGTTCCTTGCCCGTCCCGGTCTCTCCCAACAGCAGGACGGTCGAATCGGAGGCAGCCACCATCTCGACGAGATCGAGCACCTCACGGAGGGCCCGGCTCCGGCCAACGATTCCCGCAAACCCTGGCCGGACAGGGATCTCGTCTTCTTGAAAGAAGACATTATTCGTGCTGCACGCAGCGTCACTCGCGAGACACAGTTGTTGGTTGCGAGGTTCGTAGTCCAAAACCCCTTCCAGATTCATGACCATTCTCCTATCACATGGGTTTCCACTGTTGAGAGGTAATTCGACCTGATCTCCGTCAGCTTGTGCTTCTTTCTTGCTTGATCCACTCCCTGATATACGCCGGGCAATTTGTAAGCCGGATGTGCCCCTTCTCGCAATGCTCCAGAATCCTGATCGCCTCTCGATCCACGAGGGTCAAATCCTTCAGGTCCAGAGTCATCTGGCGATCCTTGCTTTCCAATTCGAAGAGCAATTGCAATTCGGCCACGTTTTCTACATTCAAACGACCTATCAACCGGAAAACGGCCACCCCATTTGCAACCCGCTCAATCCGTAGCATCCGTTCTCACCTCGAACGATTCTGCATTCATGGATTGCATTTGCCGTGCCATTCGTATCTGATTGATAAATAGGTATTTGCCAAATGCCAGACATGACGAAAGTTCGCCAAGTGGCGAAAAGCTGTACAAGAATGCGCGCCAGAACGCTCACAATTCTCCCCGCGGAATGACGGCCGGGGATTCGCCGATTCTTGGAGAGCTATGTGATCTTGAGGCGGTTTTTGTCGATTTTCAGCGACCTGATCTTGGATTCCAGGGTCGATCGGGGCATGCACAGCCTGGCAGCGGCGCCAGAAGGTCCGGACACGCGTCCGCCGCACTCTCTCAATGCCGCTTCAATCGTGTCCTTTTCCTGCGCGGCAAGCAACTGAGAAAGTCCGACCTGGCCGCCAGGCTCTATTGCAAGGGGCTGACTTGAAAGCCAGCTTTCGTCCACGGTGAAACTCTCCGACTCGCATACGATGACCGATCGCTCGACGATATTTTGCAGTTCGCGAATGTTGCCTGGCCAGGGGTAGGACTGTAGTAACTCAAGACTCCTCTTGCTAACTTGCCGAATGCTCTTGCCTGCTTTTCTCGCGTAACGGTCGATGAAGTACTCGACCAGCAGCGGGATGTCTTCCTTCCTTTTCCGCAGAGGGGGAGTCTCGATGGGAAAAACGTTGAGCCTGTAAAAAAGGTCGCTGCGGAATGTGCCCGCGGCGACGGCCGCCTGAATGTCCCGGTTGGTAGCCGCAATCACGCGCACTTCGCAGCGGATCGTCCGGTTTCCGCCTACACGCTCGAACTCCCGTTCCTGTAAAACACGCAAGAGCGCAACTTGCGTCTCCGCGGGAAGTTCTCCGATTTCATCCAGGAAGATGGTGCCTCCTTCGGCCAGTTCAAAGCGGCCCAGATGCCGCTGGGTAGCACCCGTAAAGGCGCCCTTCTCATGGCCGAACAACTCCGATGCGATCAAATCGCGTGGAATAGCGGAACAATTCACGCTCACAAATGCCCGCGAAGAGCGAAGCGATCGCTTGTGGATGGCGCGGGCAATCAGCTCCTTGCCGGTGCCTGTCTCACCTGTGATCAGGACGGTGGAATCGGTGGGCGCAACCTTGGCGACACGGGCAAGCACGGCTCGCAGTGCAGGAGAAGAGCCCACGATCTCCTCAAACATCGATGCCTTGTCGATCTCTTCGCGGAGCGCAACGTTTTCGTGCTGAAGTCTCTCTTCGGCCTGCTTGCGGTCCTCGATGTCGATCGCCGCAACAACCCAGCGCGTAATGTGTTCTTGTTTGTCGCGCAGCGGCTTATAGCGCAAAAGGAACCAGCGGTACACTCCGTCTCGCCTCGGTATTCGCGCTTCGATCTCAACCTCGACTCCGGTTGAGAACGCTTGAAGAACTTCGCAATCGACGCGTTCCTTGTCTTCCGGATGAAAAAGTTTGGAAGGAGCGCATGTCAGGCACTCTTCTAGAGTCATACCTAGAGAATCGAGCATTGCTTGGTTGAGATAGATGGGTCTTCTATCCGTCCCCAGAACGCCTATATGCTGCGGCGCGGCATCCAGTATCTGCCGCATCTCAGCTTCACTTTGCCGAATCGCTTCTTCGGCCCGCCTACGCTCCGTAATATCGATCGAGGTGCCCACCAGCTTGACCAGATCTCCCGCGTCATTCAGGACCGGGTGCCGGATCGTGTGAATGTGCTTGACCGTTCCGTCGGGCAACACGATTCTGTACTCGTCGAAGCTGTCAACTCTTTCGTGGAGCGAGTTCTCAAACTTCTCCTTCCACCTGTCGCGATCTTCCGGGTGAATTCGCCGGAAAACTGCTTCCCGGGCCGGTGCACCATCTCGTGGATCGAATCCCCAAATCCGAATATCTTCGTCTGAGACGTAGACATACTTGTCACTGGCCAAGTCCAAAGCCCAACTGCCTGCGTGGACCAGCCTCTGCCCCTCTGCCAGGTATGCTTCGCTTTGCCGCAAAGCATCCTCGGCCCGTCTGCGGTCCTCGATATCGATGCTCGATCCAAGCCATTTCAGGATGTTTCCGTTTTCATCACGACGCGGGACACTGCGGTGAAGCATCCAGCGGTAGACCCCATCCGCCCGCCGTACACGCGATTCGTATTCGAATTCGTCCCCCGTCGCATGGGCCGTTCGCAACGCCTCGAGCATTCCCTCAACGTCCGCGGGATGGATCGTAACCACCCATTTCCATCCCAGGAGATCTTCGAGCGGGAGCCCCACGAACTCCAGCCAGGTTCCATTGAAAAAGTCAATATGACCGTCGGGCCGGCTGGTATGGATCAGCGCGGGCGCCGAATCGACAATCAGGCGAAGGTCCAGAGCATCCCTTGGCCGTTCGAAACCATGCTCGGTGGGGGCCATGATGTGCATGATAACTCACGAAAGTGAGATCTTGGCGCTATTTCCCTTGGAAGGAAGAGAGGCGAAATGAATGTTTGGAGGCCGCAAAGGTACTTGAAGACTCAATCGTTTTGGGAGCTACCTCCGTCCCACCGTCCGCGCCAGCTCGGCGCTGGCTGTGCTGCGCTCCATCTCGGCTTGAAAAAGCCCGGCCTCGGCCTCGGCGAGCTGCCCGTCGGCTTCCTTGAGCGCGGAGGGATTGGCCGTGCCTGCTTCAACCTGATTGGCAGTGATCCGCCGCATCTCGGCTCGCGCAGCCACACTCTCCCGCGCCGCTTCCAGGCCGGTCTCCGCGCGCCGCACCTTGCGCACTTCCTTTTCTATATCCACGCGCACCCGATTCTCGACCTGCCCAAGGTTCTCTTCGGCTTCGGATACCTGCGCCTGGCGCTCGTGCACCTGCCCGCTGCGCTTGCCGAATTCCAGCAGCGTCCAGTTCATCTTCAGACCCGCCACGCCGTTGTTCTCGGTCAGCAACGGCACGCCATCCTGATGGACGTACTGCGCGAACGCTCCGATCTCGGGAATATACTCAGCGCGCGCCGCGCTCAGGCCCGCCCGCGCTTTCTTTAGCGTCTCTTCAGCGGCTGCTACCTCCGGATTGTGAGCCAGCGCCTCGGTCTCCAAATCTCCGGCAGTTGCATCCGAGGTCTCAGGTTCAGGCGAGACGAGTTCCACATCGCTATCCAGCGGCAGGCCAGTCAGATCGTTAAACTCCACCTTCATGTCGGAGATGGCGTCTTCCAGCGATCCCAGCGCATGGCGAGCTTCGGCGACCTGCGCCTGGCCTTCCAGCACCTTCAGTTCGAGCACCGCTCCCGCCTCGACTCCATTGCGCGCCTCGTTCCGGCGCTCTTCACCGGCCGCGATGCGCAACTCCGCCGCCTGCTTGCGGCGTTCGGCCGACAGCAGGCCGAAATAGAGCTGCTTCACCTTCAGCGCGACTTCATCTTCCGCCCGCCGGGCATCGTCCTGAGCGACGCCCGCGTCCGCCTGGGCCGCTTCGACACTGGCGTGGATCTTGAAGAACTGCGTCAGCGGCTGAGCCGCCGTGGTTGTGCTGAGAATGAAATTGTGGTGGCCGAGCGGGAGTGAGGCGTTTTCTCCAGGGATGGGACCGATGACCGGGTATCCGCCCAAGGCTC
This sequence comes from Occallatibacter sp., assembly GCA_050014455.1. Taxonomy (GTDB): domain Bacteria; phylum Acidobacteriota; class Terriglobia; order Terriglobales; family Acidobacteriaceae; genus Telmatobacter. The sequence goes on along the minus strand of JBEKDH010000035.1, from coordinate 17,674 downwards.
CCATAGGGATCAGCATATGTTCAATGTTATCCAGGTGCGCGGCGTCGCTCTCGTTGCTCAGCACCGGGAAGTAATTGGCCCGCGCTTCGCTTACGCGAGCCTGCATCTCCTTATGCTTCAGACGTGCCAACTTCACGGTCGAGTTTTGTTTGGTGCTTAGGGCGACTGCCTCATCCAGCGTGATGCGCCGTGCCTGGGCATGCGCAACGCCGGTAAACACAAATAAAAACAGCAACGCCGCAACGGCTTTTGCTGGAACTGACGCCGCGTGCTTGCGGTGTACCACCACGAATAGCACCGGGATGGCCACCAGTGTGAAGAACATCGATCCCAGCAGCCCGAAGGCGATAACGCTGGCCAGCGGCGACCACAGGCTGGACCCGGAGAGAATCATGGGAATGACGCCCACGGCGGCAGCCGCCGAAGTGAGGAAGATGGGCCGCAACCGCCGTTCTCCAGCCTCCAGAGCCGCCTGCTCCAGCTCCACCCCGTTCTTCATCCTTCCGTGGATGTAATCGATCAGAATGATGGAATTCCTGACAACCAGCCCGCCTACGCTGATGATGCCTACAAATGCAGTAAAGCCGAAAGTGTTATGAGTGATGAGCAGGCCCAGGGCTGCGCCTGGCAGCGCCAGCGGAAACGCCGCCATCACGATCAGCGGGTCGACAAGGGTGCGGAACTGAAACAGCAGGATCAGGAAGATCAGCACCAGGCTGACGATGAGTGCGTTGCGCATCTCGCCGTAGGTCTCCTGCTGGTTTTCGTACTCTCCGCCAAATTCGATACGGTAGCCTGGCGGCAATTGCACTGCGTCCAGTTGCTTGCGCGCGTCGCCCAGTATCTCGCTTGCCAGGCGGTGTCCGCTGGGGAAGGCGCGCACCGTCAATGTGCGAACGCCGTTTCTGCGCACGATCCTGCCCGGCTGCCACTCTGAAGTGAGCGTCGCCACCGCCGCCAGCGGAACCTTTGCCCCGGTCACCGGAGACATCACGTAGGTATCGGAGACGTTCTGGAAGCTCTGCCTGTCCGCGGGGTCAAGCCGCAGAACCATATTCACGTCGCGGTCACCCTCCCAAAACGTGGTCGCCGGCGCGCCCTCAAAACCCGCCGCCAGTTGCTGGGCGATAGCGGCATTGGTCAATCCCAACCGATTGGCCACTTCCTCGCGCACGTTCAGGCCCACCTGCCAGGCATCCTCATGCCAGTCGGAATGGATATAGATGGCGCCCGGTGTATGCCGGAAGACATCCTCCACCCGGCTGCCCAGCGTTTCCAGCGTGGCAATGTCGTCTCCTGAGATTCGCACCTCAACCGGAGCCTCCATAATCCGTCCCTGTTGGAGCTCCTTTACGAAGACTTTGGCCTCCGGTGCCACATCGGGCAGCCATTGCCGCAGCTGCTTCACCAGCCTGGGCGTTTCAATAGCATTTTTGGTGTTCACCAGTATCTGCGCATAGTTCGCAGCCGGGGCTTGCGGGTTCACATTGTAATAGAAACGCGGCGCGCTCTCGCCCAAGAAGCTGGTATAAGCCTTGACCTGCGCCTCCTGCTTCAGGACGGCTTCAATCCGGCGCACTGCAGCGTCGGTGGCCTCGATCTTCGATCCCTCCGGCAGCCACACATCCATCACGAATTGGTTTCTCTCGGCCAGCGGAAACAGCAGTTGCGGAACTAGCATCAGAATTCCAATTCCGAGCGCAACGGCCAGCACGCTCGACGCCAGAACCGCCCGCTTGTGCTGCATGGCCCACACAATGATCCTGTTGTAATGCTTCTGCATGTGGTCCAGCAGAGTGAGCTTGTGCGGCTTGCCCGCATCTTCCTGGTCGGGATCGCGCAGCCCTTTGCGGATGAAGAAGCGAGCCATCAGCGGAGTCAGTAGCATGGCGACAAGAAACGAAGTGGCAAGTGAGATTGCCACGGCAATCGGCAGCGCGCGGATGAACTCGCCCACTACGCCGGTTAGCATCAGCAACGGGGTAAAAGCCCCGACAATAGTCAGTGTGGCGGTCAACACTGGAACCGCCATCTCCGTCGCGCACCTCTCCGCCGCCTCATCGATGGGTACGTGACGGTCGAGAAGTTCCACATAGTTGTCGGCAATCACGATGGCGTCGTCCACCACCATGCCCAGCACCACGATCAACGCCGCAATCGACACCTGCTGCAGCTCGATTCCAAAGAGGTTCAGCAGGCTGAAGGTGATGGACATGGTGACGGGTACCGCAATAGCGGAAACAAGCGCCACACGCGGCGGCAACAGCAGCATGGTGACCAGGATGACGGCGACGATGGCAATGCCGAATTCTTCGAAGAAATTGCGAATACGCTCGGAAACTTCCTTCGGCTGGTCCGCCACCAGGTCCAGTTTCACGTCCGGCGGCAGAGTCGTCTGCACTTTCTTGACCGCGGCGCGCATCGTATTGCCGAAATCGACAATGTTGTTGCCTTCGTGCATCTCGACCGCGAGCAGAATGCTCTGCTCGCCGCCGATCCGGGCATATTCAGTGGGGTCTTTATAGACCCTCTCCACGGTGGCCAAGTCGCCGATGGTTACCGGCTGGCCCGTAGGCCAAACATCGACCATCACACGGCTGATCTGATCTTCGGTTCGCAGCCGTCCGCCAGAGTCGATCGGCACCTTGCTCTCGCCGGCCGGCACGCGGCCCGCATATTCCACCGCATTGCGTCCCTGTAGCGCCTGCATCACTTTCAACGGGTTTACGGCATACTGCGCGAGCCGTTCCGATGAAGTATCGATATCGATCTCTTCCTTCCGATCACCGATGCGCTTGATCTTCGATACTGCGGGGATTGCGCGCAGCGATGTTTCCACGGTTTGCGCGTAACCCTTGAGATCCCGGTAACCGTAGTTCCCGCCGTGTACGGCAATCAAGGCCGCGACGGTGTCGCCGAAGTCGGAATCGACCGTGGGGCCGAGCACACCCGCCGGCAGCTCGGCGGCCTTGAGCTGAGCCATATCCAGGCGCAGCTTCGACCAGAATTCGTCTGTGTCCTTGACGGAGTCATTCAGATAGACATTGATGATCACCATGCCGTTGCTGGTGGTGGAATAGGTCTTGTCGCGGCGCACTTCGGCGAAACGGAAAAGGTGTTCTTCGATCTTGCGCGTGACTTGGTCTTCCACCTCCCTGGAGGTTGCGCCCGGATACACGGCGGCGACAATGCCGATACGGATGGTGATTTTGGGATCCTCGCGCCGCGGCATGGTAACCAGCGAATACAGGCCAACCGCGAAGAGCATGGCCGACAGCACCAGAGTCACCTGCGGATAGCGCAGAGCCGCGCGGACGGGGTTCACAGGCCGCCTCCCATAATCCTGGCCAGCGAACCTTCACGCACATTCTGCTGGCCGGCCACCACCACCTGCTCGTCGCCCGTCAGGCCGCTGAGAATCTCCACTTCGTTTCCAATCGGCCCGCCCACGTCAACCCGCTTGGCATAAACGCGCTGCCGCTCCGTCGAGTACACGTACACCTGCGCTACGCCTTGAGGATCGTGGACAATCGCGCCGCCGGGCACAGTGATGGCGTCGACCATCGCCGATGAAAAGACCCGCGCCTCGCTCACCATCCCCGCCCGTAGCAGATGCTCCTGGTTGGGGACAGCAATTATGGCGCTGTAGGTACGCGAGGCCGGGTCCGCCGCGACCCCCACCGATTTCACCTTCCCCTCGAATTGCTTTCCATCGAGCGACGGGATCGTCACTGTGGCTCGCGCGCCTTCCCCCACCTTGCCGATTTCAGATTCCGGGATGGCCACCCGCACCTTCACTGGATCGAGGTCGAGCACGGAGATCACGGGAATTCCGGCTCCAACTGTGTCTCCCACATCGATGCGCCGCATCCCGACGAAGCCCGAGATCGGCACCCGCAGCCGTGTGTCTTCCAGCCGCTTCAGCGCCTCATGCGCCTGGGCCGCGGCAGCGCGGTACTGCCCGGTTGCGGCCTCTTTGTCCTGCGTCCGCGTGCCCTGCCGCGCCATGTCGTAGCGCTGCTGCGCCGCCTGGTACCCGGCTTCGATCTTCTTGAAGTCGTTGGCAGGCAAGCTCTTGTGGTCGTAGAGAAACTTCATGCGGTGGTACTGGTCCTGCCACTGCTCATAATCGATGCGCGCTTGTTCCAGCTCCTGAGAGCGCGGACCCTCCTGCGCCTTGTCGTCCACCGCCCGCGCCGTATCCGCCTGGCCCTGTGCCGCGTCGTACGCGTTGCTGTAGTCAACCGTGTCCAGTTCTGCCAGCACTTGGCCCTTGCTTACAGCCTGGCCTTCTTCGACAAAGACCTTCGCCACACGCCCGGCAATCTGGAATGCGCCCTGGGCCGTCACATTGGCCTCCACCGTTCCGCTGACAGACACGGACACAGGTTGCCGGACGCGATTCGGCGCCCGCACGCGCACCGGAACCGGCTGGTCGGCGGCCACCTGGGCTTTGGGGCCGCAGCCTGTCAGGGGCAACAGGGCCAACATGAGGAATGCTGTGCGGCGGCGGTTCCGCGTTGATTTTGCTTGGTTTATGACCTGAATAAAGTCCCAGCATGCTGTGAGGAGCATCTCTAAAGTAGTCTGTCGCGCCGTTCTGACTGTTTTTGTTCGCATCTGCGTCTTTCTCACTTGACAAGAATAGAATGACGCGTCATTCTATTCTTGTCAAGAGGTACAGAACAATAAATGGCCTACCGCAAAACCCCCGCAACAGCCGCCCGCAAGGATGCCCGGCGGAAGACGATCCTGGACGGCGCAACCCGCCTCTTCGGCGCCAATGGCTATCACTCCACCACCGTTCCCATGATCGTGGCTGAGTCGGATAGCTCGGTGGGCAGCTTTTACGCGCACTTCCGCAACAAGGAAGATGTCTTTGCTGCAGTCCTCGAAGCGCTGGGGCAGAAGGTGACGGAAGTGATGTATCGCGCGAGAGACTCCCAGGATGATGCGCTGCTGGGGATTCGATGCGCGGTGGAGTCGCTATTCCTTTTTCTGGCCGACAATCCGGGAGATGCGCGGATCCTCATCGTAGAGTCCTCCGGCTTGAGCCCCCGTCTTGAGCGGATGCGCCGCGCCATACTGAGGCAGTACGCTGAACAAGTGCGCGAGACGCTGGAGTCTGCTTTCGGCGCATCGCGCGTTTCCGCGCCGGCGATCGCCGCCCGTTGCCTCGTCGGCGCCGTCTTTGAGTCTCTCTGTAGCTGGCTGGAAGAGAGCCCCGACGACCGCCGGCCGGCCGCGGAAGTTGCATGCGCTGTGGCCGACTACAACTCCCGTGCCATACGATGCTGAAGTAGAAACGAATTGCCGCGATCGAAATGGGAGTGGGGTGGCGGCAAGGAAGAAGGGAAGACAATGTTCAACGTCTTGACGATTGCAAGAGAGTACGGCAGCGGGGGTTCAGACATCGGGCGGAAGGTTGCGGAACTACTGGGCTGGGAGTGCATTGACAAGCAGATCATCGAGCAGGTCGCGGCCATGGGGCAGGTGGACCCTGCCTGGGCCGCGCAGGCCGACGAACACGCCATCGCCTGGTGGGAACGGGTGATGAAGAGCTTCCGCCAGGGAGGCCCGGAGTCTTATACCGGGGAGGGTGCTGAACTCGCGGTGGATCGCGATACGGTGCAGATCTTCACAGCGAGTATCATTCAGGAGGCCGCCAAGGTGGGTAATTGCGTCATTATCGGACGCAGCGCGCAATGCGTTTTGCGCCGCCATCCCCACGTACTGCGCATGCTGGTCTATGCGCCGCTCAGTGAGAAGGTTGCGCGCATGAAGCTTCGTCATCCGCACGAACAAAACGTGCAAGCTCTGCTGCGCCGCGTAGACTCCGAGCGCCTGCACTATGCACGGTACTACTACGACTGCGACTCGGCCGATCCCCGGCTCTACCACATCACCATGAACAGCACTCTGGGCATCGATACCTGCGCCAGGATGGTTGCGCAAATCATCCAGTCTTCATAGGCAAGCGGTCCTTTGCGAACGCACAGGTTCCAGCGCCAGCAGGCTCGAACGTCAACTCCGCGATCCGCCGCTTCTCAGCTACCGATCGCCATCTCCGTGCGCGATGCACCTCTCCCCCACCCTCTGACTGAACCATGACTGAATAGTCGGTTGCATACCCGAAGTTACGCCAGAGGGGAACTTCAAACGCTTACGAACTAACCACACACCCCATCACAGGAGTGAAACGAGCCGTGGATACGGCGTTCGTCGACAACAGGCAGGTTCACCCCAAGATGGTAAACCCCGGGATTATGAGTTACTGAACCGGCTCGGCGAAACCCGGCTTTTGCAAAGGGGCCGCGGGTCTCCCCACTCAGGCTCATCGCTGCGAACTAATGGATTGCTCTCGTGTCGGTCCATCGAGAATCGGAGCATGCAGCCCCTCGACGGTTGGCATGGAATCTTTCGTGTTTAGCAGATCGAAGACTTCGATTGCGTTTGTTCCTTGCTTGAGCCAGGGTCCGGGAACGTATAGCGTATCCTGCGGTCCTAGGTTCCAGAAACGCCCGATGGGGTGTCCATTGATCCACAGCACCCCCTTGCCAAGCCGCCGAATATCGAGAAACATGTCGCCGACTTCGGTGAGCTGGAATGTGGCACGATAGAAGGCCGGACCGCCGATCTTTGCCTCATTGTATTTTTTCGGGAGGAGATCGGTCCCCGGCTCTCCGAGCGGGAGCAAGTAGACCTGCCATCCTTTCAGGACAGAGCCATTCAACGAAACCCCATGCGTGATCCCCTTGTTTTCGATCTGCATCTCGCGGGTGTGGTTGATGCGTCCATCGTTCGCCACCAGGATATCGAGACGCGTTCCTTCGTTTATCGCGGGGAGTTTGAGAACCGAGTGATCGGGCGCGCGCCTGTCGATGGTGCCAGCTGAATCGCCGTCCAGGTAGACACGCGCAAAGTCGTGAACATCGTTGACGGCTAGTTCGCCCGCTGGCGCGGCATGCAGCACCTTGCGATAGAGAATGTATCCAAAGCCCTGGCCGAAATGCTCCATCGGCAGCGGGTCTTCACTTGAGATGGGATCCGGAAGATTCTCCCAAAGCGATGCGCTCTCTCTCAACGCCACAGCCGGCAGCGAGACCGAGGGAGGTGCCTCGGGAACTGCCGGTATCGGCGCCACATTGAACTTGGCAAGCGCCTTGCGATAGGCAAAGAACTTCTCCGTCGGATGCCCGGCTTCGTCGAGCGGCGCATCGTAATCGTAGCTGGTCACATCGGGCTGAAAGCTCTTGCCGCCGGTTGCCCCAGCGTAATAGCCAAAGCTGGTGCCGCCATGAAACATGTAGATGTTCACCCCCACGCCGCGCCTCAGGATGTACTCCAAATCTTCGATCTGCGGCTTGGCCGCGCGCGTTTGGTGTGGATGTCCCCAAGAATCGAACCATCCAGGCCAGTACTCCGAAACGAACAGCGGCTGATCGGAGCGCTCGTGCTCTAGCGCATCCATACCTTTCTCGTGATTGCCAATGCCGAAGTTCGTCGCCGCGAAGACACCGGGCAAATCTCCGCTGGCAATGTTGCGCCAGTTGTCGGCGGTGATCAGAAGGCTCTTCGTGAAGCCCTCCTGCAAATAGAGCTGATGAAGCTGTTCCATGTAGGCTTTGTCCGAGCCGTAATTCCCATATTCGTTCTCGATCTGCGTGATGATGACTGGACCTCCGTTCCCGTACTGCAGTGGCACAACCTCGTCCGCCAGCCGGTGCACCCAGCGCGTAACTGGCCCGATGAACAGCGGGTCGCGCGTCCGCAGCGCTCTGGCCGACTCGGGAGTCGCCATCAGCCATGGCGGAAGGCCACCCAGATCCCACTCCGCACACGAGTAGGGGCCGGAACGAAGAATTACGTAGAGACCCTCCTCTTGGGCCATCCTCACGAATGTGGCAAGATCGCTGTTGCCGCTGAAGTCGTAGACGCCGGGCCTCGGTTCGTGCACGTCCCAGAAGACGTAGGTCGCGATCGTATTCAGTCCCATGGCGCGCGCCATGCGGAGCCGTGCGCGCCAGTACTCGCGCGGGATGCGCGCGTAGTGCAACTCACCGGAGAGAATCTTGAATGGCTTGCCGTCGAGGAGCAGATTTGTCCCCTCGACCCTTAGGCCCGTTCGTTCTTGACCCGCCTGCGCCCGGCAGACTGGGCTCGCAGTTCCAAATGTTAGCTGCACTGCGAGAACTGCTAGCAGCCATGAAAGGACTTTATTGTGCGACATCATCGCAATCACCATTCTTCCGAGGCAAAGTCGTCATGCTGCGTTGAGTTCTGCTGAGGCCACGGTCGTCTTATTCATCCCTGGTTCCAGCGAAACCACGCCTGGTGCGAATGCTCCTTAACACCGGGGCGCTTCATTGAATCTGCAAACGGAGCTGGAAACGCCTAAACAAACAGCGAACGCGGACGCGGCGCCCAGGCCGCTACCCACAACGTCTCATTTAAGGCACCAATGCGGATCGGCGCCAAGTGCCGTTTGGTTGCCACCTCGCGCATTCGCTCAGAGAATCAAGCTGGCATGTTGAGGATGTGCTCAGGCGTTTCAGAGATGCGACGGTTCGCACTGGTTACCGCAAAGAATCAAGAATGCGTTTCATGCGGTCTTCTGAGAGAATGAAGAGTGGTTATTCATTGTCCGAAATCCAGCGGGCTCTGCTGCCGGCTCGCAATTTGCTCGGGCACTTGCTTCCCCCTTTGCGCCATTCAAGACCTCTCTCATGCCCGTTTTTCTTAGATCCACCGATGCAATGTCGTCGCGGCACTTCAAGGAATGCTTCCTCCGAGGCGTGAAACCATTGCCTGAGCACGTCTGAGCGTCAACATCGGCGGCAAACTCAATGAGGACCTGAGCTAAATGACGCGCGTGCCGAGCTGAAAACGCGATCTGTCCGATTCGGTTTTCAACTGTCTTGAAAGCGGGGTGGCTGATTACGATCTCATTCGTGTCGTCGTTTCGCCAAACTTCCACAGATCTCGCAATCCTTTCCATTGCCACCCTCCTTTTCACCCTCCTTAAGGATGCATTTCAACGAGTTTGCGCATTGCTTGCAACAAGGGAAATCCGGCCGCAGGGCATCCTGGTGTTCCTGGATACCCTGCAGCTCGCATGAAGCGCCACGGTTCTTCAGAAGTTGTACGTAAGCGCGAACTGCGCAACGCGCGGTCCGGCGCCGTTCTCACCAGTGATGGTTCCGAAGGCGCTGCTGCCTATCGTAGTGTTCGGGTTGTTGAGAATAACGTGGTTCAGGACGTCAAAATACTGGGCCTGGAACTGTAGATTGGTTTTGCGGTAAACCGGGAAGATACGGATCAAACTGCCGTTCCATACCGTGAAACCGGGGCCGCGGAGCGAGTCTTTGACGATGTTGCCGAATCCCGTGCCCGCGCCGGTGTTGGCCGGCACCGAGAAAGCCGCCGGACTAAACCAGCTTTGGCAGAGTTTACCTGCCGTGCAATTGCCCCCGTCGATTGTACTCTTCAGGTAAGCCGGCTGGGTAAAGTCGCGCTGCCCACGATCCTGGTCGAGACCGGTCGCTGATGTATCTGCGTTTGTGTAGATGGTAAGCGCATCGCCGGAGTGATGCTGAACGATGTCAGCTGTCCGCCAGCCGTTCACAATGGACCGGAACGCGCGGGGGCCGCTGTTGAGCTTTGGGAACGCATAGTTACCGGTGACCGAGAGGGCCTGCGGATGATCGATGTCCGACACGCCGCGGTCGAGGGCTTTGATGTCCGGCACAATGGCTGCCGCCGGGACGTTGGTAGCGTTTGAGGGATAGAGCGGATAGACGTATGACTCACCCGCGTTGAGATCCTCCGTATTGGAGACTCGCGTGGCTTGCGGCAGGTCGTCGTAGGACTTGGACCAGGTGTAGTTGACCATGAGCTGGAGCCCGTGCGACATACTCTTCTGGATCGTGGCCTGGAGGGAGTTGAAGTGGGCCGCGCCGATCATTTCCGCTGCGATGATGTCCGAGTAGTTGGTCGTGCAGCCTGTGGTTGCCAAGCAGGGTCCGACGGTGGGGGCGGTGTTATAGGGCCTTCTGGCGTTGTCGTTGGACGTGCCGCCAGGGAAGGTCAGCTTGCCGCCCACCACGGTGCCTGTGTTCACAGCCGGGTTGAGTTCCAGGTTCACAAACTGATGTATCGAGTGGGAACCGACATAGGCCAGCCGCGTGGCCCAAGTCGAACTTAGCTGTTGCTCGATGGTCAGGTTGTAGTCGTTGGTATCCGGAACCTGGAAGTTGCCCGATGGGTCATATTCACCCACGAAGATCGCGTTCGGGAAGACCTGCGTTGACTTGAAGGGCAGAGTGAACGGGAACGGATTGAGAATGGAGCCGGTGGCGCATCCCGTGCAATACGGGTTGCTGAACGGTCCGCCGGGGTTGCTGGCGGTTCCCAGAAAATTGGTGAGTGTGCCAAGCGAGATGGTATTGGGCACGTCGCTGGCCTGGGAAAGGTTGAAGAAGCCGGGCAGGCGATCCTGGTAGAACATGCCAAAGCCGCCGCGCACCGAGGTCTTGCTATTGCCGAATACGTCGTAAGCGAAACCGAGACGTGGCATGAACTGCGCGTACTTGCTGGACACGCCGTTCTTCGGGAACCCTGAGTCACCCTGGACCACCATGCCGGCAGGCAATCCTGCACTTCCCGGTGTCGTCGCAATCTGGTATTGCGGCGAGCCGGTGTTGGCCGCATACTTGGCGGGACTGAACGCCGTCTGCTGGCTGGAGTTGTCGGCCCAAGGGGCGAAGTCCTCCCAGCGCACACCGTAGTTCAACGTCAGGCGGTGATTCACCTTCCAACTGTCCTGGATGTAGAGACCCGGGAACTTGTTGCGGTCGTTCACCTGTTCATAGTTGCCCTGGCCGAACGACTGGAGGAAACCTTCCATGAAATTGGCCACTTCGTTGTTGTTGCCAATCGCGAGGGAGGAGCCGGCCTTGGCGAAAGTAAAGGTGCCATAGGATTGGTACACGTTGGTGACATCGAACTTGCTCAACTCGACGTGCCCGCCAATGGCGATATTGTGAGCGCCCTTCACCCAGTGCAGGTCGTCGTTCAAGGTGTAGTCGTTGCGTTCCCAGCCGGCGAAGGCCGACGACCCGACCTTGAAATAGTTGGAGACGCTGGCGGCCATATAAGGACCGGTGCTGGGCTGCCAGATGTTCTTGACGCCGAACTGCGTGATGTTGCCGCTTCCCGGAGGTCCGCCGCGCAACGATATCTCGCGCTGGTAGTTGAGCACGATATTGTTCAGCAGGTTGGTGGTGAAGGTGTGGGCTTCAGACAGAAGCGCATTCTGGTAGCGCGTGTTGAAGTAGGAGCTGTAGCTTTGCAGATCGGCCGGATTGTAGATGGCCGGCTGTTGGAACCAATCGTAGAAATAGTGGCCAAAGAGGTGGTCGTTGGCGCCAAAATTATGGTCGACGCGCGCATCGTACTCATTAAGGTAATTCTGCGTGGCGGAGAAATAGTTGACCGGTTCGCCGATCTTTCCCGCGGCCGAATCCGCTGGAGCCGTGGGGAAAGCCTTTGCGAACGCGACCGATGCCGGATCGAAGGCAGAGCTGGGAATGTGGTTGTTCGGGTATGCCGTGCCCGTGAACACGTTATAGATCTGCTGGGCTGTGACCGCGGCTCCCGATGAATTCACGCAGAGGCCGGCCCCGTTGAACGAGTTGCCGGAGGCTGTGTTGCAGAGGTTGCTGAAATCGGCATAGCCGAGCGACCCGCCGCTCGAGGTCAGGCCTTCCTCGGCGAGAGTGGGAACCGTGACCGTAGGCGCGCTCGATCCCGAGTGAATGAGCGTGTGCTGATAGCCGAAGAAGAATTGCGTGGTCTTGCCGCTCGATATGTGCGGAATCTTTACCGGTCCGCCCACCGTGCCGCCGAATTGGTGCCGGTGCAGCGTGTCCTGGGTGGTCGGCGGCGAGAAGAACGACTCGGCGTTGAAGAAGCCGTTGCGCAGGTATTCAAAAAGATCGCCGTGGAACTGTTCGCCGCCCGACTTGGTGACGATGTTGACCATGCCGCCTGCGGCCTGCCCGAACTCCGCGTTGTAATTGCTGGTCTGAATGTCGAATTCCTGGATCGAATCCGGCATTGGGTACGGATCGTTCACGTTGGTCATCTCGTCCAGGTTGTTGCCGCCGTCCAACAGGTAATTTTGCTGGTTGGGCAGTGTTCCGTTGATGCTGCTAACCTGGACCGCGTTGACGGAGAAAGTTTTTCCGTTGCCCTGGTTCAACCCGTTGCCCTCGTTGGTGGTATCCACCACACCGGCGACGAGCGTTTCCAGCGTGGCCGCGGCTCTGCCGTTCAGCGGAATATCGTGTACAACCTCCTGGTTGATGACCTGCGACAAGGTGCCGGTGGTAGTGTCAACCTGCGGCGGCTCGGCTGAGACGCTGACGGTTATCGTCGCCGCACCGACCTTCATGGTGATATTCACGGTGAGCGCCTGGTCGGCTTCGAGCACAATGCCCGTTTGCGAGTAGGTTTCGAATCCCGCCTTGGTGACCGAGATCGTGTAGCCGGAGGGCAGCAAAGCCGGAAATACAAATCGGCCGTCCTTGCCGGTGGTTGCCCTCATTTCGGTGCCCGTTTGCACCTGTGTGGCAACCACATTGGCACCCGTGATCAGAGCGCCGTTGGGGTCCGAGACCGTGCCGCTGATGGTTCCGTATCCTTGAGCGTTAAGGCGAGCCGCGCAGCAAAGAGCAATCATGAAGACGATTACGCTGAGGCGGGCAAGACGATTCCAGAGAGATTTACTTCTTGTCATTCTTTTCTCCTTCGAAGTTGATCCCCAAAAATCAGGACACAGCCTCCTGAGAAATACACCTTCTCAAGATTTTGGTTGGTGAGACCGCTCGTATGCCGGCCTCACCAGGTTCGCGTTCAACTGCGGACAGAAACCTGCGTGCTCGCGGAACCAATGCCAGTTGGAGATTCCTTACACCTTGCACTTTCACTTCAATGCCCTTTGCCGACCCGGCAACTTTCGAGCCCGTTCCGCTCGGTAATGACGAGCGGCCTCCGGGCCGCGCAATGACTCCGAACGATGCCAGGCAATGCACCCGGTTTCTTGCGCGCACCATGATGTCACTAGCATTCGCGAACCCTTTGCCTTCTCCTGCGCTCTCCGTTCGTGCGGACGCTCAGGGGACGAAATGCCTGGTTGAACGCGCGAGAACAAAAGCCCCATATCGGTGCAGAGCGCTGCCAAACCATCGATTGATGGAACGGTCAGATACTATCTACCGCAGTGAAGAGCGCACAAGGCACGATTGGGGAGAATCGAGTGGCCCAAATAGGCGGTGCGCGAATGCGCCAATTGGGCAGGCCTTGGATCGTACAAATGTGCCATATTCAGGCACAAGGAGGACATAATAGACTGCAAAATGTGTGCTATCGGAACATTTCCGGATGAACTTCTGTTCAGACTCAATGCATGGAGTGGCAAGGGCTGGCCACGCGAAACTCTATGATACTGCAAGGGTTACATCTGAATATTGTGGGCCGTGTGGCTTCCGTCACGGCTGGCTTATTGCATGCATTCCGCCCCTGCATGCGAAGATTGAAGACGGTTCTCGTGGTTTCTGCGTTGCTCGCAACGTGCGCGCGCGCCACCTTCGCTCATGCGGAGACTGCGAAATCGCCGCCGGTTGTCTATCGAACTGCAGCATCAGTTCTTGCACTTTCTCCTTCCCAGGCGAGTAGTGGAGATCCCGCTCAACTTCGGGGCGTCGTTACCTTGTGCACTGTTCACGGTGGCGCCATGGTTCAGGACCGCACTGCCGGAATATGGATCGATTCTTTCCTGCGCCAGCCTTGCGATCAAGGCGATGAGGTCGAAGTACTGGGAGTTGTGGGGCCGGGATTATTCTCTCCCATTGTGAAAGTAAGAACCATCGCGATTCTGGGACGTACTTCCCTGCCAAAGCCGCAAGCGGTGAGCTTCAAGCAAATGAGTACGGGAGAAGAGGACGACCAATATGTCTCGATTACAGGCGTAGTTCGCTCGGCCGGGCTCCGTCCAGGCGAATCCAATGTGCGGAGGCTGTGGCTCAAGATCGCCATGCCAGACGGCTTTGTGTATGCCTCGTTCCCCGAGGAGGATGCCGAGCAGGGAAACAAATTGATTGATTCGGTTGTCCGGATCGAGGGCACAACCATATCTTTCAAGAACGCGGAAAGACAGATTACTGCGCCTTCTTTCGTTATGGTCATGGGGATGCAGCACTTGACTGTGCTTCAGCCTCCCCCGAAAGATCCATTTGCTTTGCCGCCTACCCCAATCGGCAAGTTGATGCAGTTCCGCTCTGCCACCGATTGCTTTCACCGCGTGAGGATTGCGGGAATCGTTACCTACTACAAACCCGGTGAAAGCCTGATCCTCGAAGATGGTGGAAGAGCATTGTTGGTGATGACAGCCCAGACAACCGACCTTCAACTGGGGGACCGCATCGAGGCGCTGGGCTTTCCCGCACTGCAGGACTCAGGCCCGATTGTGCAGGATGCCGTCCTCCGCCTGATTGCTCACGGACAACAGCTCCAGCCCACATCCGTTAAGATTGCAGATCTTACCTCTGGCGCACTGAATAACAATCTCGTAAGCACACAGGGGATTCTCCTTACGCGGGTTCACGAGCCGTTTCGAGAAGTGTTGCTGTTGCAGGACGAGTCCAATCTTCTGCTGGCTGAATTGAATGACCCGAATAATTTGAAAGCATTTGATAAGCTTCGAGAGGGCAGCTCGATACGAATCGTCGGAGTCACCTTCCTCGAAGTGACAAACAACTGGAATCCAGGACGCCCAAGTGCGAGCGCGGTTCATTACAAGGTGCTCCTGCGATCGGCAAACGATGTTCTAGTGCTTCAACTGCCGTCATGGTGGACCACGCTCCACGTTGTCTATATTGCCGCATTGTTGGCAGTTCTTGTGCTTGTCTTTCTCGGGCTGATTGTCTATGGACGCATGGAGGGGTGGAGGCTTCAGGCTGTCATCGAAGAGCGGGAGCGCCTGGCGAATGACATTCATGACACCCTGGCCCAAAGTTTTGCGGGAATCGGTTTTCAATTGCAGGCAATACGAAAGGCAATCCCAGGCGACAATCCAGCCCTGCGGCAGCAAGTCGATCTGGCCCGCGCTTTGGTCAGGCATAGCCATAAAGAGGCGAGACGCAGTATTGAGCCATTGAGTCGCGAGATGCCCGAGGACGCCGATTTGCTTTCTTCGCTAGAGACCTCGGCGCGCAGAATGGTAGAAGGCGGTTCGGTCGAAGTCACCGCGGTTAGCGTCGGCACGCCGCGCCCACTTCCGCCGGAGATAGCCGGCGCGCTGTTCCGAGTCGGGCAGGAAGCCATTGCAAATGCCGTTCGTCACGGCGATCCCAGCCATTTGGATATTTCCGTCGCATACGAAATTGGCTCAGTGCGGCTAGCTGTCAAGGACAACGGCTGCGGTTTTGTCATGAGCGGCAACTTGCTGGGATTTGGATTGCGGGGCATGCGCAAGCGATCGGCCGCAATTTCGGCCAATCTCGAAATCGTTAGCCAGCCCGGCGATGGAACAGTCGTCAGAGTGACCGCCCCGCTGCCGCCCGATCTTACGCTGTTTGCTTTCGTCGCGCAAATGTGGAAGAACCTCTTGGAGGGTGTATTGCATGTCAACGCAAAAGCCGGTTAACGGAATCATACGAATCCTCATCGTCGACGATCACCCGGTCGTCTGTTCTGGTCTTACCAGTATGCTGAGCGCGCAAATCGGAATGGAGGTGGTTGGGTCTGCGGCCAGCGGAGCGGAGGCGCTTGCAATTGTTCGGCGCGATAGACCGGACTTGATGTTATTGGATTTGCGCATGCCAGGGATGGATGGCATCGGTGTTCTGAATGCGCTCAAGCAAATTGAGCGTCCGCCGCGCGTAGTGGTCTTGACGAGCTTTGAGAAAGACGAAGACATCTATCGCGCGATTCGTGCAGGAGCTCAGGGCTATCTGCTGAAAGACACATCCGAATCCGAAATGGTTGCGGCCATCTCGGTTGTTCACTCCGGAAAGCGCTATATTCCTCGCCACATTGCGGCCCGGCTGGCGGACCGGTTAATGCGCTCCGACCTCACTCCTCGAGAATTGCAAATACTGGAACTGCTTGCACAGGGCTCGACGAACAAGCAGATCGCAGGATCTCTCGATATAAGCGATAACACTGTTCGCCATCATGTAAACAGCATCATGGAAAAACTTCAGGTGTCCGACCGCACAGAGGCAGTGGCAATGGCGCTCAGGAGCGGGGTGCTCTCGGGAACGGACTGAGACTCGCGAGATTCTCCAAGGCTCCAGACTGCGAAGGAATTCATGATAAGTTTCGATTTCTTCGCGGCTAAGAGTCGGTTGAATCGTCAGGCTGGCGCTAGCTGGGCGGCAATGAGAAGAACGGCGGATGAATTATGGCGGCATAAAGGATCTTCGGAACAGCTATCCACTAATTGCCAGTCTTAGATAGCAGAGTCTGGCATTCCTGCCGTTCCCGCCAACCTTCCCGGCAAGGGGCTGGCCCAGCATGACTTCACGTTCACAGGCGAAACGCACGACCGCCGCATCTTCATCCTGCGCCACGGCAAAACCGTGTGGACCTATGACGACCCAGCGGGAAAGGGCGAAATAGGCGACGCCCTCGTGCTGTCGAACGGCAATATCCTGTTTGCTCATCAATTTGGCGTCAGCGGGATTACCACCGACAAAAAAGTGGCGTGGAGGTTCGACGCGCCGGCCGGCAAAGAGATTCACACCGCGACGCCGATCAGAAACGACCATGTGCTATTCATGGAGCGTGTTTCATAGTCCGCAGAGGCGCCTTGAGCAACTCCAGTCTCACAGAGATCCGGGCCGGAGATGATTATAAGATTGGTTCTGGTCAACACCCCTCGATCACTGCGTCCAACACTTGCACAGGAAGGGATCCTATACTTCGGACGGCTGTTCATTGAACCGGTAGCCGACGTATGCATCCGTCAACAAATACTGCGGGTTGCGAGGATCGTCTTCAATCTTCTTCCGCAATTGCCGGATAAATGTTCGAAGATATTCGAGCTCGTTTCCATACTCTGGCCCCCAAACAGACTTTAGCAATCGGGCGTGAGGAATCGGCTCGCCGGCGTGCATCATCAAGTAATGCAGAACCTCGAATTCCTTAGGCGTCATATGAATCGGGCGTCCATCCTTCAGCACCCGGTATTTCACCGGGTCCAGTTCGAGTTGACCGTGGCGAATCGGTGAGTCCCGGTTGGTATCCTGAGCATTTCTTCTGCGTACCGCGGAGCGCAATCGTGCCGTTAACTCCCGCACCTGAAACGGCTTTGTGATGTAATCGTCGGCGCCGGCATCCAGCGCGAGCACCTTGTCATCCTCGCTATCCATGACTGTCAACATCAGGATAGGCAAGCGCGCCACCGCGCGCCGGATAAGACGGCAGGCTTCAACTCCTCCCATACCAGGCATATCCACGTCCAGCAGCACAGCATCGAACCAAGTCACGCGAGCCAGCGACAGCGCTTCCTCTCCGCGAGCCGCTTCCACAACCGTAAAGCCCATCCCAGTCAATGTCACACGCAATGCCCGCCGCGTGGAACTGTCGTCATCTACCACAAGTATCGTGC
>JBEKDH010000034.1:0-47806 GCA_050014455.1 Occallatibacter sp. | reverse complement strand
CGAACATGCTCTCCAATCCTAAAAGCCATGGCTGGATGGCTGTCTGCAAAATCCGCTGCCTTTGCAATAGGAGGGAGAGTATCGCCGGCGGCCGTAACACTCGGCGAAAACCTTGAAAGACCAAACAGCTCTATAAAAGAGAATGAAAAGCACGGCCCGATCAGCCATAATGCAAACAGGTCGCAGTATATCTCCTGACACCAACGAAGAACCCTGTCCCTGCACCACTCTGGGTCCCGTCGGTCAAATCTCACTCCTGGAGTTGACGACTTCATGTTCTTCATTGACGCTTTCAGGGCCTTTACTATTGCAGGCCGAATCCTGCTTGCTTTTCTGCCCTCCTGAAACACGAAGTGGCCCATCTCATGCGCCAGGGCAAAGTTGAGGAAGATTGATGAAGACTGAGAATACGGATGAGCGATTATTCCCAGGTCCTTGGGGAAGCTTGGCGCGTGCGGAACAATCCCTGCGATTTCGGAAGCGCGTTCCCGCATACTTCCTGCACCAATTTGGAAGTAATTCAGGTAGTTCGTGTGGAGAACCGCAAATCGCACGTTCTCAAACCCTTTAATCATTCGTAGCCGGGACGTAAGTGCGTTGACCAAGGGGCACGGAACGTGAAGCGTGTCTGCATCTAGGGCGGGCTTAACAAGCTCGTGTAGATCAGACCAAATTGAGCGTAGGTTTCGAATAATTTGGGTGCGACTGTAAAAGTCCTCTGGATCATCGACTGCTAGCTGAGGGTCTAGATTGTCCATAAATTGCGCGAGAAAGGCTCTTGTCTTTTCCGCCAGTGAGAGGATGTAGCCGAAGAAGGCGGACGACGATTCCAAGTAAGAAGGATAGCCTTCAGCTACCTTGCAGCCGGAGGCTATTGAGTCGATAAAGCGGTGAAGAGCCGCAGCGTCGTGACGGACGTCTCCAATACACGGGGACATTAGGCGAACTGCATTTCCATAGAATCTGTATAATGTTGGAGGGCGCGGCCCTCGACTGCCGTAAGGAACCTTATCAAGAGCTTCGCGTTCCGGGCCCGCAGTTCCACATTCCGTTCGCTCAGGACCGAGGAGACGATTTGTTCGAGGTGGTCTGTCCCAGTCTCGGCCTTGACCTCATCGAGAGTGGACAATTCCTCAAAGCGAGTCCATGCACCGCTGGCCACCAGGCGCTTCACGAATGCTGTGTTGTCTGTCGGACTCACGCCAGCGAGCAACTTTCTCAAGGATTTGTCCAGATCGGGCTCTACGGGCGAACCTGTCGTCACCGGGCGAAGGCCTTCAATCGTCCTTCTGGACAGGAGTGCGAGAGACAAGTACCGAGACCGGTTTTCGGAATCACCGCGCATTTCAACCTCCCGCTTTTCCCTATTTCGGCCCCAGAGCGAAAAGGGTAAATGACAAAGCCGCGATGCCGCAACTTGTCTATTTATATTGACATATATTTAAATAGACAAAGAGGGTTTTGTCAATAGATAATTGTCAAGATGGGAAGAAAACCTGGCATTTCGAGGTCGGAGCAACTCTTCCGCGCGGAATTCGCGAAAGCTCTCTCAGACGTGATCGGGGATGACCGCGGCGCTCAGTCCCGCGCAGCGAATCGGCTAGGAATATCCCGACAGGCTATGAGTCTTTACCTCGGGAGAAAGGCCACGCCGAATTCAGCAATTCTGAGCCGAGCCTTTACAATATGGCCTAAACTTAGCTTGAATGTGGAAGGGATACCATTGAATTCAAACAACTTCAATGCACCACAACCGCAAGCTGCCTCTCAAGTACAGATGTTGCTATTTGATGCAATATCCGGGTTTGAAGACCGGCAGCTCGACGTCAAGGTTCTGAAAAAGGGTGTTCATTCGATCGATTTGAAGGTGTCCATAGATTTCAACAACGGGAGTGCGGCGGCCACCGGTTAACGCAGTGTGAAGCTTAATTGCGCTCCGGTGCCCGCATCGTCACTCTCCCGCCAACTGCTCCAGCAGCGCGTCGAAGTCTTCCAGGCGGGCGTATTCGATGATGACTTTGCCGCGGCCGTTGCGGTCCTCGATGTGGACCTTGAGGCCGAGGGCGCGCTGGAGCCGCTGCTGGACATCGCGGACGTTGGGATCGATGGGCTGCTCTGGCTTCTTATCCTTCTTGGCAGCGCGATCGGGGTGCATCAAGCCCTGCACATAGGTTTCAGTCTGGCGAACAGAAAGCGAAAGATCGACAACGCGCTTGGCCGCCTTCTCGATCTCCTCAGCGTGTTCAAAGGCGAGCAGGGTACGAGCGTGGCCGAAGCTGAGCTCCCCGGCCTCGACGCGGGCCTGCACCGAGGCGGGCAAGCGCAGCAGGCGCAGGAAGTTGGCCACCGAGGCGCGGTCCTTGCCGGTGCGCACGGCCATCTGCTCCTGGGTCATGTGGAACTCGCGGGAGAGGCGGTCGAAGGCGCGCGCCTGCTCCATGGGGTTCAGGTCGGCGCGCTGGAGGTTCTCGACGATGGTGATCTCCATCGCCTGTTCGTCGGAGACCTGGCGCAGGATGGCGGGGATGGTTTGCTTGCCGGCAAGTTGCGAGGCGCGCCAGCGTCGCTCGCCGGCGATGAGCTGGAAACGGCCGTTGGCAAGCGGGCGCACCAGCACCGGCTGGACGACTCCGTTGGATGTGATGGAGGCGGCCAGTTCGGCCAACTGCTCCTCATTCACGTGCGAGCGGGTCTGGAATGGATTGCGATCGATTTGATCGAGGGGAATCTCGCGGGGCTTGCCACCCTCGGTATCGGCGGCGGAGACGGGAGTCGGAACTCGCGGGAGGAGGGAATCCAGGCCCTTGCCCAGGGCGCGGCGTTTGGGGTCGATAGCGGCTACGTTGCTCATCCTTCAAAATCCTCTATCCCGGCAAATGCCGCCGGGGTGCTTCGAATCTGCGTTTGCCGGGATTCCGGCGATCCGTACTGCGGCCATGGTTTGGGGAGCGCTCAGCGGGGCGGTCAGGAGTATGGCCAGAAGCGAACCTCTTTGGGCGGGTCTGCCGGCGGCTTGACGGACTCAACCGGCTTGGGTTCCTCGATGCGCGGAATCTCGATGCGATTGCGGGCCAGAAACTCGCCGGTCATTTCAAAATAGGCCTCGGTTCCCTTGGAGCGCGGGGCATAAAGCGCGACCGGCTTGCCGTGGCTGGGCGCCTCGGCCAACCGCACGTTGCGCGGAATCACGGTGCGGTAGAGCCGATCCTGAAAGTACTCGCGGAGGGTCTCGCTCACTTGCTGGGCGAGGTTGGTCCGGTCGTCGTACATGGTGAGCAGGACGCCCTCGATGGTGAGGGTTGGGTTGAAGGCGGCGCGGACCCGCTCCAGATTGGAGATCAGCTCGGAGATGCCCTCGAGGGCGAAGTACTCGGCCTGCATGGGGACGAGCAGGGTGTTGGCGGCGACCAGCACGTTCAAAGTGAGCAGGTCGAGCGCCGGCGGGCAGTCCAGAATCACCAGATCGTAGGCGCTTTGGACCGGCTCGAGGGCGCGGCGCAGGCGGAGGGCGCGGTCCGCGGCGGCGGCAAGTTCCACATTCGCGCCGGTAAGGTTCTTGGAGCCGGGCAGGAGCCAGAGGAGATCGATCTCAGTGGGCAGAATGACCTGCTCCGCTGGGGCGTCTCCCATCAGAACGTCGTAGATGGAGTGGCGATTGTCGTCGCGCAGGAAGCCGAGACCGGAGGAGGCGTTGGCCTGGGGGTCGCAATCGACGAGGAGGATCTTGAGGCCTTCAATGGCGAGGCAGGCGGCCAGGTTGACGGCGGTCGTGGTTTTGCCCACTCCGCCCTTTTGGTTCACGACACCGAGAATCTTTCCCATGGCAATTGAGAGTAAAGGGAGGGGCGGATTTCGTGCTGGGAGTTGCACTGTGGAGAACCGGGAAGAGTTGTGGAAAGCGCTATGGGCGGGGAGGACTCGTTGAGGGTCAAGCAGTTGACGGGAAAGGGATTGCGGTCTTTGAATACGCCGGAGAATTGTGGGCTGAAAAAGGGAGTTGTAGTGGAAAACGGGCTTCATTCAGGACTGGGATTGGGTGGTTTTCAATTGGCTGTCTGAGGCTGCTCCAAATTGAAACCGCACCCGAATTGGGCCACGATGTTGTTGTTCCACGTGGAACGGGCTTTCAGATTGGGCTGTGATTCCAAAGGGTTCCACGTGGAACAGCCATATCACAGCAACTCCCGCCAAAACCTCATACAATGGCTTTCAACTTTCCACTGAATATTTCGTGTGCCACTGTCACACGGCCTGATTCCGATTGTCTTATCTGATGGAGGCTCTACATGCCATTGATGCACGACTCACTGCAAGATCCCTTCGTTGAGAACCCGGCCCAGGCCGCTGACGAAGAACTGGCGAGTGGCGCAAAAGCGGGCGACCGCAACCAGTTGGAAGCTTTGCTCGCACACCATCTTCCCTGGATCTTCAATCTCTCGCTCCGCATGCTTCGTCGCCATGCCGACGCCGAGGATGCCACTCAGGAAATTCTGCTCAAAGCGATGACAGCCCTGCCGGGATTTCGCGGAGAGGCGAAGTTCACCACCTGGCTCTATCGCATCGCGGTCAACCACCTATTGAACGTGAAGAAACCAAAATGGGCGGCCTCCGATGCCGTCTGCTCTTTTGCCGTGGCCTCCGCCGGGTTGCGCCAGGTGCCTGACCTCGACCTCCCCGACCCGCGCACTGTGCCCGTCCCAGTGGAAATTCTCATTGAAGAGACAAAGAACAACTGCATGATTGGGACGCTTCTCTGTCTCGACGGGCGGCAGCGGCTTGTCTTCATTCTCGGCGAAGTCTTCGGAGTCAGCGATGAGGTGGGCGCCGAGATCGCTGAGGTGACTCCGGTCAATTTCCGCCAGATCCTCTCACGAGCGCGCCGCGATCTATACGAGTACCTGCGCGACAACTGTAGCCTTGTGAATGCGCAAAATGAGTGCAAGTGCGCTCGCAAGACCCGTGCCTTCATTCAGGCTGGCTTTGTTGACCCGGCAAAGCTGGAGTTTACGCAGGCTCATGCCCGCAAAGTACGAGAAGTTGCCGCTCAACGCACCCGTGAACTGATCGATGCTTACATGGAAATTGGGGCCAGCGTCTACCGCAACCATCCCTTCTACGAGCCGCCCGAGCAGGCCAGAATCCTGCGCCGGGTTCTTGGGTCGATGTCGCTCTAATCGGATTCCTGAAACGCAAAGGAGAATGATGGATACACCAAACGCCTTCATTGGCAAAGCGGCTTTGCCCACGTCCGAAGAAGTCTCTGCCGCTTTGGGCTCGACCGCCGCGGTGTGGAAGCAGTTGGTAGATTGGCTGGCCCAACAGGGAGTCGAAGACCAGGAATGGAAGTCTGTATCGCTCAAGTATGGGTGGGGGCTACGCATGAAGCTGAAGAAGAGAACGATCGTCTACCTCGGTCCATGCGATGGCTGCCTCCGAGTGGCCTTCGTCCTAGGCGACAGGGCAGTGGCAGCCGCCCGGAAGAGCGATCTTTCAAAAAGCACGCTCCAGCTTCTCGACGAAGCTCCCCGCTATGCGGAGGGAACCGGCTTGCGGCTCATGGTGAAGGCAAGCGAAGATCTCGTTGACGTTCGCAAACTCGCCCTCATCAAGCTGGCGAACTGATCTTCCTCGCCCCGAGAGCAACCACTCGATCCCGGCTGCCGGGAAGTGGAACAACTGCGGGCCAGGAAAACTCCGCTCCGGCAGCCGCCTTCAGCGCCTCCAGTTCGCCTAGGGTGGTCATCAGCGCCAGCCAGCCGCCAGGGGAAACCAACCCCCTGGCCGCCTGAACGGCCAGGTCCATCTTGTCGACCGCACGCAAAGTAATGCAATCGAATCCGGCGCGAAGCGCCTCAGCGCGGCCCGAATGGACGCTTGCGGAAACGCGGAGCACGCGCAGAGCCTCGCGCAAAAACGCCGCCTTCTTGCCTTGCGATTCGGCCAGGGTTACGGCAATCTCGGGACGGCAGAGAGCGATCGGGATTCCCGGGAACCCCGCGCCGGAGCCAAAGTCCAGCAGCGTGGCGATGCCGGTGGGAAGAGCGCGGGCGCAGGCGATGGATTCGACAAAGTGGCGGGTGCGAATGCCATCTTCATCGCGAATGCCAGTCAGGTTGATGCGAGTATTCCAGCGAAGAATAAGCGAAAGGTAAGCCTCAAAGCGACCGGCAAGCGCGCAGTCCAGCGCCGCTAGCCCTGCCTCAGCCAGCAGGTCATTGAGACGCAACCGAACGGGATTAGAGGCTTCGCTCATATAAGGCGCCTGGCAAGCGGGCTCACGCCGGCGCGACCGATTCTTCAATCCGGCGCGGTTGCCAAGCCGCAGCCGCAGCTGCAAAACCCGCAAAGATGGCGCGGGAAAAGGCGCTCTGGGCGTAGGTGCGTTCCGGGTGCCACTGCACCGCCAAAACAAAGTGACTGGGCGAGTCAAGCTCCACCGCCTCAATGACCCCATCCCCAGGCGAAACTGCGGTGACCAACAAATTGCCGCCAGGCAGGCGGATGGCCTGATGGTGGCTTGAGTTCACCTGAGGTTCAGCCGGCTCATCGGACGGCAGAAGCCTGGCCAGCCTCGACCCCTGGGCGATGCGCACCGGGTGGGCCTCGACCACCTCGCGGCCCGGCCGGTGACTGACCGGCGTCTTCAGATCCTGGACAAGCGAGCCGTTGCACCAGATGTTCAAGCTTTGCGCGCCATGGCAGATGGCCAGGATTGGTTTGCGCAAGCTGAAAGCATCCTGCAACAGCAACTCGTCGACGGCCGTCCGGGCGGGGTCCGGCTCACCACACTCGGGAATTGGATCTTCGCCATATCTTTGCGGGTCGACGTCGAAACGGCTGCCGGGAAGAAGTATCCCCTGAACCCCCGCCATCAGCCTGGCCACTCGATCCTGGCGTTCGTGCAGAGGAACAACGATCGGAGTTGCGCCCGCGGCGTGAAGCGCGGCAAGATACGGCGGTAGCGATCGCTGGTTGTAGGCCGGGTCGCTGCTGGTGGGCTCGGGAATGGCGATGCGAATGGACATGGAAGCACCAGTGTAATCACAGACGCGATCTCAGCGATAGAGGCCTCACGGTCTCCCACCCTTTTCGCGAAGAACTCGAAAAGGATGGGGCACCCAAGGTGTTTCTGGCAGCCCCGGCTCAGCGTTCAGCACTGAGCGGAGTTTCCTCAGCGGATTCCTGGTCCATTGCCCTCTTCTGTTGCCTCAAACTCTCAATGGCATCGCGGAGTTGCGCGGTCAACTCGCCGGTCTGGCGCGGCGTCATTCCTTTCGTCTGGATCGGCTCTCCCACCGTGACCGTCAACTCTCCGGGATACAGATGGCGGGTATGAATCGGGAGCAGATCGAAGACCCCGTTGAGGGCAAGAGGCACGAGAGGCACTTGCGCGCGAATAGCCAGGTAAGCGGCGCCGGACTGGAACGGACGAAGCTCACCCGAAGATGTCCGCCCACCCTCCGGGAAGACGAAGATCGGCATTCCGGAGCGCAAAGCCTTGACGCCAGCGCCCAGGCTGGATAGCGCCGCGTGCGGATTCTTGATGTCGATCGGAATCTGGCCGGAACGATCTAAGTACCATCCTATGAATGCGATAGGCCACAATTCCTTCCTGGCAAGAATGCGGAACTGGAAGGGCAGAGCGGCAAAAATCACTGGCGTATCCATGTAGGAAGTATGGTTTGAAGCATAGACAGCGACTGGATACTTGCGCAGGTTCTCCGCTCCGCGAACGGTAAGCGAACAACCCGAGAGTGTTACCATGGCCCGCGCCCAGAAGCGCGCAATGCGGTGCTGCGCGCGGCCCTGCTTGTCCGCAAGAGACACCATGAGCGACAACGAAGCGCACACGGCAGTGACCACGGTCATCACTGGAATGTGAAACAGGTTGGTCCGCCAGCGGTAAAGCCGCGGCAGGGGATTTGGCCGCCGGCTCACGATTGCCTCCCGCTTTCGGCCAGCAGCAAGGTGCGCGCCTCGCCCACCAGGTACACCGATCCCGATACCACGATCACGCCCGGCGGCGCGGTTTGCCGAGCCTGTTCGAGGGCGAGTTGCATGGCTTGGCCCACGGATTCGGCGGATGTCGCTCGAACACCCGCGGCCTCTGCCGCCGCGAGCAAGGCGTCCATGCCGGCGGCGCGAGCTGTATGGATGGGAGCAAGGATCACCCGATCGAAAAGCGGAAAGAGAATCTGCGCCATCTCGGCGATCGGCTTGTCGCGCAGGCAACTGAAGATGAGCGTCCGCGGCCTGTGCTCTGCCTCAGCGTCACCCACCGCCGCCATCAGGCTGACACGCAAAGCCCAAATCCCGGCTGGATTGTGCGCCACATCCAGAATCCACTCCACGCCGTCTCTGGCCATGCGCTCGAGCCGACCAGGCCAGTGCGTCTTGCGAATGCCTTCGGCGATGGCCACCGGATTCACCGGCAAACCGCGAGCACCCAACTCAACGGCGGCGGCAATGGCCAAGGCCAGGTTTCGCTGTTGATGCGCGCCTGTGAGCGGCGAATCCACGCGAATGGTCGCCCCCATGGCGCTCACGCAATATGGGCCCGCCGCCACGGCATCCGCGGTAGGCATGTAAGGAGCCGCATTTACCCAGCGAACGCCCAATTCAGCCGCCACCTCGCCGAGAACCTGGTTGGCTTCCGGGTGCTGGGGAAGGGTAATCAAGGTCCCCTGAGGGCGCAGAATGCCAGCCTTTTCCCGCGCAATGGCGGCGATTGTCGATCCCAGCCACTCGGTGTGGTCGATGGAGATGTCTGTGATGACGGAGAGAAGCGGATCGACGACGTTGGTCGCGTCCAGCCTGCCGCCCATACCCACTTCGAGCACCGCCATCTCCATGCTTGTCTCTGCAAAGAACAGAAGAGCCTGCGCGGTGAGGATCTCAAAGTAACTGGGCATTTGCGCAAGCCGGCCATCGACAACCAACTGCTGCGCGGCGCCGTGAACGCGGAAGAAAAGGCCGGCAAAGGCATCGTCGCTAATCTCGGCGCGGTCAACGCGGATGCGCTCGTTGGCGCGAACCAGGTGGGGCGAGGTATAGAGGCCGGTACGAATGCCGGAGGCTGTCAAGATCGAAGCCAGTGTGGAAGCTGTCGATCCCTTCCCATTGGTTCCGGCGATCAGCACAGAGGGAAAGCGTTGGTGGGGGTTGCCCAGCGCGGCCAGCAGAATGCGGACCTCGTCCAGCGAGAATTTGCGCCGCGCCTGGCCAGAGCCCGCATAGAGCTCCGGCGCCATGGCATTCAGTTGATCGATGGCTGCCGCATAGGACATGGAAGATCAAGTATAAGGGGTCAGGCAACTGGAATTAGCTCAATATCCCGAAGGCGCCTGCAACTGGCGGCGGCGGGCTCACTGCCGCAGAAGGATTTGCAAGGCCTGGCGCCCCTCTTGCAGGCAAGCGCGCGCCTCATCCTCTGAAAGCAGCCCAAGATGCACAGCTTTCTTCCCAGCGTCGTTTACTTTGTTGGCGATACGGGGAAAGTTCGCATCGAAGCCTGTGAGGATCAGGTTGTTGTTCACCTCATGAAGCAGATTGCCGAGCGTGGCGGCGTTTCGATAGCGGGTTTGGACCAGCTTTGAAAGTGCGGGCGGCAGCTTTTGTTTGATGGCCTCTTCAAGCACGGAGCGGCACATGACGGCGCACGCGGTAAACAGGCCGAAGAAGTAGCATCGTGTCGCTTCATCGAGATAACGGTCTGCCTCCTCTGAACTGGGCGCTGCCACAACGCACTCGCGCAGGTGAGCAGCGCGCTGCACGGCAGGCTCGACCAACTCCAGCAATTCGAACGCAAAGGCTGCTCGCAGCAGATCGTTCTGCTGGCCATCGAGGGCGCGCTGAATCTCTTGCCACGCCGGGGTACTGGCGCCGCCACCGGCATGCTGCAGCCGGGTCAGCGAGGTGAGCCGCTGCCGCGCGTGCTGGATGAAGCCTTGCCGCATCTCCTGCGCCAACATGCGCCAATCGCTAACAAAGCCCGCCGCATCCTGCCGATAGCGCTCCAACAGTTCGTCGTAAACAACCTCTGGCAGCACGTCGTGCAACTGCTCAAAGCGGCCGGTTCTCGCCAGTTCCGAGATTGCCTCGCAAAACTCCCGTCCCGGCGCATCTTCAGCCGACATTTGCAGAAGTTGGTTTTCCAGCCGCCCAACGTCGATGCTCAATGCAGAAACCTCACCGCTCATTCCAGTCTAGAAAGCCCGCTTATTCCAAAGTGCAGCCGACCGAAGGATCGGAACGGTCTCCATGCTGGAATGGGAAAGTTTAGAGTTGTCCAGCTAAGACGGGAATCCGCCAACGCGGAGAAGAGCTCTTGTTTGCCGCGCCCCACCCGCGTGCTCCCAAGTGTGCTTCCTGTGGAGGACAAGGCATCTTGAAGTCCTTGCGCCAGCGGCTCATGGACGCACTTTTCACACAAGCCATCGGCTTTGCACAGGGCTTTTAGGGGTGCCTGTGGGAGACGTGGGAAAAAGGGTCTGGCTGTAGCCTTGCGGCGCGGGATTTCCAAAAACCCAGAAATGCACAGCCAGGATTTAGAAAACACACTCGCCATTCAACTCCTTGCCCAACAATCGCTTCGCCGGCATTTCCACTTTTCCTTCGACAACTACGGGTACTGCTGTCTTTTCTTTTCATCTCTTACCCTTTTTCTCACCGTCCGCCGCACAACACAATGGTGCACCAAAAAACCGTCCGCTGACCGCAACGGCGCCGCAAGCGAAGCCGACGGAAAGAGAGTTCTGCGAGAACCAGAGCAGGAATCCAGAGAAGCACCCCTGTTTTCCACGTCCGGATCAACCTGGAGATGAATACAATCAAGAAGAAGAAAAGACAGCACTTCCAACTGATCGTATTGTGTTGTAGAGTGTGGCCAGCGGGGATTGTCTTCAATTCAAGTTTTCCGCGGGCGCGCCATGGGGGTGGACCGATGTTGGCGATGGCGACGGAAGTGGAGAAACAGGCCGCGCAGGGGGCAGCGATGGAGATTACTGTAAGCCGCCAGGATCTGGTGAAGGAGCTTACCGCGACGCAAAGCGTGGTGGAGCGCAAGACGACGATTCCGATTCTCTCGAACTTTCTCATTGAGGCAGAGGACGACAGGTTAAGCATCACCGCAACCGATCTCGACCAGGCGATCCGCACCAGCACGGAAGTCAAGGTGAAAAAGCCTGGAGCCTGCACCATTCCAGCGCGCAAGCTCTATGACTATGTGAAGCTGCTGCCAGAGGGCGATATCTCAATCAAGCTGCTCGACAATCACTGGGTGCAGATTCGCTCGGGCCGCTCCAACACGAAGATGGTGGGGATGGCGCGAGCCAACTATCCCCAAGTACCGGAATTTCCTGCCGTTGCCGCCACCGGCATTTCAACCCAGGCGCTGAAGACCCTGATTGCTCGAACGGTCTTTGCCATCTCCAACGAGGAGTCGCGATACACGCTGAATGGGGCTCTGCTAGTGATCAAGGCGGAGTCACTGGCCATGGTGGCGACCGACGGCCACCGGCTTTCTTACGTTGAGAAACCAAATGAGATTCTGGAAGGCATCAGCGGCGAAAAGCGAGTGCTGATTCCTCGCAAGGCTTTGCAGGAGCTGCAACAGTTGCTGGCTGCCACCGATGCCGCCAAGGTGGAGTTTGCCGACGACGAACACACCCTCTTCTTCCGTTTGGGTCATCGCACGCTGAGTACCCGCAAACTGTCGGGGCAGTTCCCGAATTTTGAGGCGGTGATGCCGCGCGACAACACGAAGTTCGCGGTAGTGCGGTCAAGCGAGCTATCGGCGGCAATTCAGCGCGTGGCCCAATTTGCTGACGAACGCTCAGGCGCCATTCGATTGCGGCTGGAAGGGAATGAACTGAAGATCAGCTCGAATTCAGCGGAATCGGGCGAGAGCGAAGACACCATCGACACGCCGTATTCCGGCGATCCCATCATGGTCGGCTTCAATTCTACCTATATCCTGGACTTCTTGAAGGCGCTGGGCAACGAGGGCGAGGTTCGGCTAGAGTTCAAGGATTCGCAGTCGGCTGGGCAAATGCGGCCCGAGGATCCGGATGCGGAGTACAAGTACAGGTATGTGCTGATGCCCATGCGAATATGAGCAGGACGGCGCGGCAGCCCTCGCTTCGCGCGTGGCAGCAACGCAACGACGGCCCGGCGGCAATGCCGGGCCGTCGCATTCTGTGGGCAAGAATTCGATTGCCTGGATCACTTGCGGCGAACACCAGCGTCATCAAAGAGCCATCTGGAGGCTATAATTTGCCCTATGGCGGCGAGTACACACACCGATTTACCGGAAACCGAGCGCCAGCGGAATGCGGCAGACGAGGCGCTGACTGGCGCGGTGCTTAAGTTGCTTGCCCTGGAAGCGCGGCTGGAGGGGCTGGGAAGCCTGATGGTGGCCTACTCCGGCGGCGTGGACTCGGCATTCCTGGCGGCCACGGCGCATCGCGTCCTGGGCTCTCGGATGCTTGCCGTACTGGCCGACTCGCCCAGCCTGGCCCGGCGCGACATGGAGCAGGCTTGCGCCTTTGCTCGCGGGTTGCAGATGCCGCTGCAGGTGGTGGCCACAGAGGAACTGGATCGGCCCGAGTATGCGCGCAACGACGCCAACCGCTGCTTTCACTGCAAGGACGAGCTCTTCGATACCATGCGTGCGCTGAGCGCAAAACTTGGGTTTGCCCGTATTGCCTACGGCATGAACGCCGACGATACCAGGGATTTTCGTCCCGGCCAGCGCGCCGCAGAGGAGCACGAGGTGCTGGCGCCCTTGGCCGAGGCGGGACTGACGAAGCTGGAGGTGCGCGCGCTGGCCAAGGCTGCCGGCTATGCGCTCTGGGATCGTCCCGCGTCCCCCTGCCTGTCGTCGCGCGTGGAGTATGGCCGCGCCGTAACCCGCGAGGTGCTCGAACAGGTCGAGCGGGCCGAGGAGAGCTTGCGCCAGTTGGGCTTCCGCGAGCTGCGCGTCCGCCATCACGGCGAACTGGCCCGCGTGGAGATTGCCCGCGCGGAACTGCCCCGCGCCCTGGCCATCGAAATGCTCGACGCGATCTCCGCGGCGCTCAAAAAGGCCGGCTTCCAGTACGTGACTCTCGATTGCTCGGGCTTCCGCTCGGGATCGATGAACGCCGTACTGCCGATCGAAGTCCTGGCCCGGCGCGGCGCATAGAGCGGGATTCGCGGCCGACCGTTTAGAATCACAAAACGATGCGTATTGGATACCTGGAGTGTTTTTCCGGCATAAGCGGCGACATGGTGCTGGGCGCCCTGGTGGATGCGGGAGTTCCGTTCTCGTGTCTTGAAGAGGCAGCTGCCGCGTTGCGTGTGGACGCGCGGTTGGAGATGCGTAAGGTGAGCCGCGGTGGATTGGCAGCAACGAAGGTGGACGTGTTGACTCCGGAGCGCCAGGCGGCCGAGCCCGCGCACCATCACGAGGAAGATTCGCGGCACTCGCACGAGGTTCGTTCGCACGAATCGCACCACTCTCACTCCCAACATGAGCCGAGTGCCCCATCCATTCCGCACCTTTCGGCGGAATGGGTGGGAGACCAGCACACCCACGAATCGCACCACACGCACCCGCCGCAGGAACGCGGTGCGCACACACACACCGCTCATCGGCCCTTGACCACAATCCTCGAGATCATTCGCTCCGCACCGCTCGCCGAGACCGTCAAGGAGCGTTCCATTTGCGCCTTCCAACTGCTGGGCGAGGCCGAGGCAGCCATCCACTCCATCCCCATTGAGAGCGTGCATTTTCACGAAGTGGGTGCGGTGGATACGATTGTCGATATCGTATGCGCGGCGGCGGGATGCGAAGCACTTGGTGTTGCGCGCTGGCTTGCTTCGCCGCTGAATGTGGGCAGCGGAACGGTGGTTTGCCAGCACGGAACGCTGCCTGTTCCCGCGCCGGCCACTCTGGCTTTGCTGAGGGATGCCCCCATCTACGCCGCGGGCAAGCCCATGGAGCGGGTAACGCCAACCGGAGCGGCAGTGCTACGGATGCTGGATACGTGCTACGAGCCGCTGCCGCCCATGCGTATCAAAGCCACTGGGTATGGAGCCGGCGGACGCGAAACGCCGGGAGAGCCCAACCTGCTGCGCCTGCTGGTGGGCGAAGCGGCCGGTGAAGCCGGCGGTGACCCCTCCTCTGCTGAACCCATCGCCGTGATTGAAACCGTCATCGACGACTCGAACCCCCAGGTGCTGGCCTTTGTGAGCGAACTGCTGCTCGATGCCGGCGCCTGGGATGTGTATCGCGCCGCGGTGCAGATGAAGAAGGGGCGCACCGGTGTGCAACTGACCGTGCTCTGCCGGCCCAATCTCATGCCCCGAATGCGCGACATTCTCTTCCGCGAGACGAGCACCATCGGCCTGCGCTGGAGGCTGGAAAACAAGCTATCGCTGGAGCGCGAGTTTCTGAAGGTGCAAACCAAATGGGGCGAGGTGCGCATCAAAATCGCTCGCTGGCCCAACGGCAAGACAGCTAATGCGTCGCCTGAGTACGAGGACTGCCGATTGTTGGCCACGTTGCACTCGGTTCCCCTCAAAGAGGTGATGCAGCGGGCCATGCGGGCCTACGCCGACGCCGCGGGAAAGGAAGAGATCTGATGGATCGGGCAAGCATCGAAGCGCTGCTGAACGAAGTGCGCGAGGGCCGGACCGGCGTGGGCGAGGCGCTCGACCGCCTGCGC
Organism: Occallatibacter sp.; assembly: GCA_050014455.1. Lineage (GTDB taxonomy): Bacteria > Acidobacteriota > Terriglobia > Terriglobales > Acidobacteriaceae > Telmatobacter. The sequence goes on along the minus strand of JBEKDH010000034.1, from coordinate 33,098 downwards.
GGCATGCCCTTCGAGGATCTTGGCTTCGCCAAGGTCGATCACCATCGGGCGCTGCGCACCGGCATGCCGGAGGTGATCTTTTCCGCTGGCAAAACCGCAGCGCAAGTGGCGGCGATCTTTGCCCGCATGGCCCAGCATGGCGGCAACGTGCTGGCCACGCGCGCCTCGCGAGAGATGTTCGACGCGGTCCGTGCGGTGGAACCGCGCGCCGAGTTTCAAGAGACCGCCCGCGCCATCACGCTTGCGCAGGCGCCCGCCGCGCCGGGCAAGGGAACCATCGCCGTGGTCTGCGCCGGAACCAGCGACTTGCCGGTGGCCGAAGAGGCCGTTGTGACGGCGCGGCTGATGGGCAACACGGTCGAGCTGATCGCCGATGTTGGCGTGGCCGGCATTCATCGGCTGCTGGCGCAAAAGAACTCGCTGCAATCGGCGCGCGTGCTGATTGTCTGCGCCGGCATGGAGGGCGCGCTGCCCACCGTCGTGGGTGGACTGGTGGATGCGCCGGTGCTGGCCGTGCCCACGAGCGTGGGCTATGGCGCCTCGTTTGGCGGCGTGGCGGCGCTGCTGGGCATGTTGAACACCTGCTCGCCCAACGTCTCCGTGGTCAACATCGACAACGGATTCGGCGCAGCCTGCATCGCCTCGCTCATCAATCGGTTGTGAGAACCCGCCCTGGCCGCTACTCGGCGGTCTTCAGCAGCCAATAGTGGAAGCCATCCACGATGGCCATTAGCGCCGCCTGGTTCAGATCGCTGCTCACTCCGGCCGTCTTCCACGGTTCATGGCCGTCGGCGTTGAAGCTGACGGTGACGCGGACGTGGGCCGCTGTGTCGTGGGCGGAGACGTCGAGAGCGGTGACGCTGAATGTGCCCAGATGCATCTGCGCCAGGGCCGGGTACCATTTTTCCAACTCGTGGCGCATGGCCTTGGTCAGCGCATCCACCGGGCCGGAGCCCTCGGCGCGCGTCGTGGCTACCGCGGAGTCGCCAATGGATAGAAGCATCGAGGCCTGCACGTACCGGTTCCCGGTTTCGTCGGATTCGTCCAGAACCCGCCAGCTCTTGACGCCGAAGCGATTCTCGAGAGTTCCGAGAACCTTCAAGCATGCCAGCCGGAACGAGACCTCGCTGGCGGTATAGCCGCCGCCTTCGATCATCGCCTGGTTGGAGTCCATCAAAGATTGCGCCTGGGCGGAATCGAGCGGAACGCCGAGCGCCTCGGAGAGCAGAACGATGTTGGCCCTTCCCGACTGGCCATTGACGCCGATGACCGGGCTGGCGCCGACTCTGGCGGGATCGCACCACAGGTAAGCCCCAGGGTTCTTGCGTTCGCTGCTGCCGTGCATGCCGGCCCAGGTGCCAAAAGCGCCGGGGCCGACGATGGGCGCGCCGTGCGGCGCTTCAAGCGAGAAGGCTGCGTAAGCCGATTGGGCAAGGCTGGTAAGCCCCGTGAGTGCCTCGGGCGTGACGAACTCCGCTTCATCGCGGAGCTGCATGCTGCCAATCACTGTCGTCAGGTTCACGTTGCCGCAGCGTTCGCCGGTTCCCAGCAGCGTGCCTTGAACCTGGACGGCGCCGGCAAGGATGGCGGCCCGGGCGTTGGCCACGCCAAGGCCGCGATCGGTATGGCCGTGGAATCCGAATCCGGCCTCGGGGAAAGCTCGCACCAGGCCGCCGATCGCCTCGGCGACTTCTTCGGGGTTGGCGCCTCCGGTGGTGTCGCAAACCACCAGCCGGCTTACCTGCTGGCGGACGCATTGCTCCGTCATTTGACGGAAGTAGTCCAGGCTGCGCTTGCTGAAATCGGTGTCGCACTCCTCGCCGTTCTCGCGGCGGCCGCAGATGGCGTCCATGGCGTGTTCGAGGTCCACGATGACCTCCAGGCCATGGTCCTGAAGGCAGGCGATGGTCTCCGAGGCCATCAGCAGGTTTTCTTCCGGCGTGGTTTCGAGCGACCGCATCACATCCAGCAGACGGGATTTGACGACGATGACCGCAACCGGCACGCGCCGCTTGTGGGCGGCGATGAACTGCACGTCGGGCCACTCGTGGACCTTTGCGCCGCGGCCGCGCGTCCGGCCGAAGAGCGCCAGCTTCATCGCGCCCGTATCGACCGGGACGAGCGCGCCGGTCAAGTCCGCGACGAACTTGTTTGCCCCGGCAAAGCCGATCTCGGCATAATGCACGCCGAATGCGGCCATGCGCTGCAAGAGGCTGACGGCATTGGGGACGGAGATATCGATGTTGGGCTGCTGCATCCCGTCCCGGAGGCTGGTATCGAAGAGTTCGACTTTTCTCATTTTCGCTTGCTTCATTCTTTTTGTTCCCGATTGCGAAAGCGCCGCTCCTCCAGGATAGCCCGGCAAGCGGGTTTTCGCTGGACATGCGGCCTCGTTCAACTTCGTTGCCCGCAGTTGTCTGGGATGTCGATCTGCCGCCTTCCCGATCCAAAGCCGCGTGGTGGACAGCCGCCAGACGTAGCCGACAGCTCCAAACCGCCAATCGGTGATGCAGGTCACTGTCTGGCACATGCCTGAGCGCCAATCATTCCACGTGTACGGCTTACGCACGCGCGCAAGGCGTGTGGAGGAGATTCGTGGCCCGTTCCAGGTTGCCGATGTGGCGCAGGATCTCGCAGATATTCTTTCTGCTGCTGTTTTTTGCGCTGCTGCTATTTACCTCGTTGAATCTCTTTCTCGGCGGCTCAACCGAGATCCAATTGCGCGCGCCGGTACGCCTCTACTTCGAGTGGGATCCGCTGGTGGCCTTGGTGAACGCGCTGGCCAGCCACGCCCTCTATCGCGGCTTGCTTTGGAGCCTGCTCATCCTGGTTCCCACGCTCTTTCTGGGCCGTTTCTTCTGCGGCTGGATCTGCCCCATGGGCACGCTACAGCACTTCGCCGGCAATTTGCCCTCGGAAGCGAAGCGAGGCAAGCAGCGCATCGAGTCCAATCGCTACAAGCGCTGGCAGACGGGAAAGTATGTTGTCCTGCTCGCCGGCTTGGTTGCCGCCTGCTTCGGCTCGGCGGCGATCGGATGGCTCGATCCTTTCAGCCTGCTGGTCCGCTCCTTCGGCCTGTCGATTCTTCCGGCCGTAAACGCCGCCGCGCGCGCCCTGCTCACTCCGCTCGAAGGCAGCCGCAACGCGGTCATCAAATCCACCGGCGAGGCGCTGCATACGATTCTGCATTACACGGTGCTCGATCTTCGCCAGCTTCACTACCACCAGGGCCTCGTGCTGGGCATTCTCTTTGTTGCGATTCTCGCCGCCAGTTTGCGCGTCACGCGGTTGTGGTGCCGCGCTGTCTGCCCGCTGGGCGCATTGCTGGGCGCGGTCTCACGGGGGTCGGTTCTGGGGCTGCACAAGGATCCGGAGGCCTGCGACAAGTGCAACCGCTGCCTGCTCCACTGCCAGGGCGGCGACGATCCCATCGGCGGCACGCCCTGGCGCAAGGCCGAGTGCCTGATGTGCATGAACTGCGTGGGCAGTTGCCCGCACGGCAGCCTGCAGTTCCGGTTCTTCCGCAAGGAGCACGAAGTCGCTTCGCCGGACCTTGGCCGGCGCAGGACACTGACCGGGCTGGCTGCCGGCGCGGTGGCGGTTCCGCTGATGCGCGCCAACACCGGAATGGGCAAGAGCCGCAATGAACGCCTGCTGCGTCCTCCGGGCGCGCTCGATGAGCAGGATTTCCTCTCCCGCTGCATCCGCTGCGGCGAATGCATGAAGGTATGCCCCAACACCGCGCTCCAACCCACGCTGGAGGAAGCAGGGGTCGAAGGGCTGTGGACACCCACGCTGGTGCCGCGCATCGGCTATTGCGAGCCCAGTTGCGTACTCTGCGGCGAGGTTTGCCCCACCGGCGCCATCTGGCAGATTACACCCAAAGAAAAAGGCTGGGTGGCCGGGGCGGGCGTCTCAGCGGCGGACCAGCGTGTCCGGTTGGGGACGGCGTTTTATGACCGCGGGCGCTGCCTGCCCTGGGCCATGGCTACCGACTGCATCGTCTGCGAGGAGTGGTGCCCGGTCTCGCCCAAGGCCATCTACGTTCAAGAAGCGCAGGTGATCGATGCGGCCGGCAATGCCAAAACCCTCAAGCAGCCGCGCATCGATCCCAGCCGCTGCGTGGGCTGCGGCGCCTGCGAGTTTGCCTGCCCGCTTCAGGATCGGCCCGCCGTTTACGTCACCAGCATCGGCGAAAGCCGTTCGCCCAGCAGTCAGATTTTGCTGGACAGAAAGTAAAGGAGAACCCGTTGATGTTTCGCTCCGGTGGATGGATGTTGCCTGTATGGTTGTCAGTGCTCGCGGCTTTTATGGGCGCGTTGGTAGCCGTCACCGCTTCTACGGGATGCAAGAAGAAGGCCGCAGACACGTTCCCAGCGTCGGGCGCCGTTGCCGGCTGGGAAAAGACCAGCGACACGCGTGTCTTTGCGGCCAAGGACCTTTGGCAGTACATCGACGGCGACGCAGAGCAGTACACCGCTGCCGGCGTCGTCTCCACCTCGACCTCCGATTACAAGTACCAGGGCCAGTTGGAGGCTACCATCGACGTGCATACCATGGGCGACGCAGCCGGGGCGCGCAAGATTATGGAAGCCGGAGAGACCAAGGACGCCAAGACCGTCCAACTGGGCGATGCCGGCGTGGCCTACGCGCAGAGCGTGATCTTCCGCAAGGGTCCTTATCTGGTCCGCATCGTCGCCTATGAGTCCACGCCCGATGCGCCACAGGCGCTGCTGGCGCTGGCGCATGGCGTGGAAGGGAAACTGTAAGCACCCTATGGGTGACCCATCCTTCACGGTTTTTTGTCAAGGGTGGGAAGCGAGCAAGACGAAGGAGAGGATTGCCATGAAGAATCGCCGGGAATTCATCAGGAACACAGCAGCGGGAGCACTGATCCTGGGTTCGTCCGCCGCGGTGGACAAGCTGGCGCTGGCCGCCATGCTCGACCAGAACGCCCAGCACGCGGAAGCCGCCAAATCCAAGGTCGTCGTCGCACGGGATGCGGCGCTCCATAATGCGGGCGGCCAGCTCGACGAAAAGCGAGTGCAAGAGCTGCTTGACCGCGCCATCGCCGCTTATACCGGACGCGACCACCCGGTGGAGGCCTGGAAGCGCATCGTGCCTGTGGGCAAGGTGATTGGGTTGAAGGTGAACGGACTCGGCGGAAAGGGGATTTCGACCCACCTGGCGCTGGTGCTGGCCGTATGTGAGCGGCTGCAGCAAGCCGGGGTCAAACCCGGAGAGATTCTGGTATGGGACCGCAATGCCCGCGATATTCAGGCTTGTGGGCTGACCATTTCGACGGACCCCAGCCGCGTGCGCTGCTACGGCAGCGACGTGGCCGGCTACGAGGAGGGTACGGCAACCTTCGGTACGGCAAAGAACGTGAGTTTTTCAAAGATTCTTACCCGCGAGTGCGAGATGGTGATCGGTCTGCCCATCCTCAAGGATCACAGAGGGGCCGGCGTTACCTTTGCCATGAAGAACATGTACGGCGTCGTCCAGAAGCCGTTCGAGCTGCACGCCGGCGGCTGCAACCCGAGCGTCGCCGATCTGAACTGCATTCCGACCGTCCGCGACAAGGTCCGCTTCACCATAGGCGACGCCATCTCTGCAGTGTATGACGGCGGTCCCGGCTTTCGGCCGGAGTTCCTCTGGCAGCCCAATGCGCTCATCGTGGGCGAAGACCGGGTGGCTGTGGATCATGTCGCGTGGCAGATCATCGAGGCCAAACGCGCCGAGGCGGGCGTGCCGACGCTGGAAGCCGCCGGCCGTCCGCCGCGGTACATCGCCACGGCTGCCGATGGCGATCACCGGCTGGGCACCAACGATCCGCAGCGGATGCATCGGATGGAGATTTGACCGGGAGGGCTGCAATGGCGGCGGAAACCGATCGGAAGCCGGAGGAAGGGCAGGCGCAGGGCCTCACGCGCCGCGAGGCTCTGCTGCAACTGCTGCGCGTGGGCGGCGTGGCGGCGGGCGCTGGGGCGGCGGCCGTCTGGCTCAGCGAACACAGCTTCCGCCCGGTCCCCACCCAGGCCGAACAGGCGCGGCGCGACCATCGCACGGCCGCCGATCCCCAGTGGCCGCATCTGACCGTGGTTCAACTCCCCACGGACAAATCCGCCGCCGGGGTTCCAGTCGCTCATGGCGGAGAACCGCGCGCCCTGGTTCAGCGGGCGCTTGAAGACCTGGGCGGCATCCGGCGCTTCGTCAGCCGCCAGGATGTGGTCGTCATCAAGCCCAACATCGCCTGGGACCGCACCCCGGATCAGGCTGCCAACACCAATCCCGACGTGGTCGCCGAGGTCGTCCGGCAGTGCTGGCAGACGGGCGCCAAGCGGGTCATCGTCACCGACGTCAGTTGCAACGAGCCGCGCCGCTGCTTTCAGCGCTCCGGCATTCAGGCCGCCGCGCGCGCCGAGGGCGCTGAAGTCATTCTTCCCGACCCCGACCTTTTCCGGGAGGTGGACATCGGCGGCGTGGTACTCAAGAGCTGGCCCGTCTTCACGCCCTTCCTGGAGGCCGACAAGATCTTCAACCTGCCCATCGCCAAGCACCACGTACTCACCGGCGCAACGCTGGGCATGAAGAACTGGTACGGCATTTTGGGCGGCCAGCGCAACCGGCTGCACCAGCAGATTCACCAGAGCCTGGCCGACCTGGCCGCCTTCATGCTGCCCACAGTCACGCTCCTGGACTGCTACCGCATCCTGCTGCGCAACGGGCCGACCGGCGGCAACCTGGAAGACGTGGCCCTCAAGAAGACGCTGGTCGCGGGGACCGATCCGGTGGCGATTGACGCCTGGGCGGCCAAAGCGTATTGGGATCTGAATCCCGAGCAGATGCCCTACTTGCAGATTGCCGCCGCCCGCGGATTGGGAACGGTGGACTTCGCTGCATTGCAGGTGAAGATCAGCCAGTTGGGGTAATCCAATCCCCAACCTCGTTGCTGTTCTCGTTGGCGTCGAGCGATGCGCGTGCTCCGCGATGGCGTTGTCCCGCCGCAAACGGACCTCCGCAATCCCGCCAAAAATGCCAAAAACGGCGTGAAATACCGTCGAATTGGACCGAAAACCGATCGAGAAACGACGACATTTTGCTTGCCGGAGCGATGAACTCGTTCTGTAAGTTGTTGATTCTGAACCATCGGACTGGTTGCGGAAGGCTGAAAACATACCCCGTGGGGGTATAGGGGGGTAGGGGGTCAGTGTTTGGGAAGCCTGGAGGGGCAGATATTGGGCGGCGGGTTCGTGCGCGTGGAGGCATCCCATGGGATGATTGTGCGCTTCAGCGAGGTAAATTTCGGCAGAGGATGAAGGGAGGGCGGCGGACGTTGGTTGGTGCGATCCCACGTCCGAGAATGCGGAGGTAAGGTGCACGGCATGGTTCCAGCACTTCTAGACGGTCTACGGTAAACCCCAAGATCGCGCTAGAGCATTTTAGGCCTGACTGTTTACGGTTCAAGTTGAGATTTATGCTCTCCCACCCTTGAATCAAAAAGCGATTCAAGGATGAGGCACCCAGCCTTTGTTAGCACTAGACCCGAAAACGCCCTAGCATTGCATTTATGGAGTGGAGGTCTATAATTGCATACATGATCTCTCGCCGCCTCAGTTCTCACCTGAAAGAACTGCTTCGCCATTCTCCGGCGGTCGTCCTGTTGGGGCCGCGCCAAGCCGGAAAGACAACCCTCGCTTTGGAGATCGCTGCCGAGAAGCCGTCGATCTACCTGGACCTTGAAGACGAGAACGACCGCGCCAAGCTGGCCAATCCCAGCAGGTATCTTGCGGACCATGAAGACGAGTTGGTCATCCTCGATGAAGTTCACCGCGTGCCGGAGCTGTTTCAGCAGTTGCGGGGCGTCATCGACCGAGGACGGCGGCAGGGAAAAGCCAATGGACGGTTTCTCCTGCTCGGATCGGCCGCCATGGACCTGCTCAAGCAATCCGGCGAGAGCCTGGCCGGTCGCATCTCCTATCTGGAACTCGGCCCCTTCGATGCTCTGGAGATCGATCCGGCTTCGGTAGAGACGCTCTGGGTCAGGGGTGGATTTCCGCGCAGCTTTCTGGCCGAGTCAGACGACCTCAGTCTGCTCTGGCGGCGCAATTTTGTCCGCACCTATCTGGAGCGCGACATCTCTCAATTCGGCCCCCGTATACCGGCTGAGACGCTGAGGCGCTTTTGGACGATGCTGGCGCACAACCAGGCTCAGATTCTGAATGCAGCCACCCTGGCTCGCGGTCTGGCCGTCGATGGCAAAACGGTTGCCGGTTATCTTGACCTTCTGGTTGACCTGCTGCTCGTTCGACGGTTGCCGGCCTGGCATCGGAATGTTGGCAAGCGCCTGGTCAAGTCGCCCAAGGTCTATGTACGCGATAGCGGCATTGCGCACGCGCTGCTTGGCATTCGCGACAAGGAAGCTCTGCTCGGCCATCCGATCGTCGGCCAAACCTGGGAGAGCTTTGTCATGGAGACTTCGATTACCGCTGCACCGGACGGAACCGAGGCGCACTACTATCGAACCTCCAACGGAACCGAGGTGGACCTTCTTCTCACGCTTCCCGGCGGAGAGTTGTGGGCCATCGAGGTCAAACGCACCATGGCGCCGAAGATCGAGCGCGGTTTTCATTCTGCCTGCGCCGATCTGAATCCGCGGAAGCGATTCTATGTCTATCCGGGCGCCGAGCGATTTCCGCTCGACGGCAAAACGGATGCCATCGGCGTCGTCGAGCTGGCAAAGGCGCTTCAGTCGGCCCAGCAGGGGCCAACTCACAATCCAGAAATCGCAGCCGCCAAGGCGCGCAGAACCGAATCGACGCACCTTGACAGCGATGGAGCTTGAGAACGCCGCGACAGACTACCAGGTCCGAGAATCCGGGCCCCGGGGCACCCACATTTGTTACCCATAGGCGCGGCCGCCCGCCTCCAGAGTTTCGTCTCAGGAGCAAGTATTACTTCTGTTCCTGGAAAAGCTTCTTTTCAAGGAGAAACACGACCCAATAAATGAAACTCACGGCAGCGCACATGATCAAACAGAGCATGACGCAGAAATCTCTGAACCTGTAGTCACCGGAATTGCCAGTAGGCCACCAGTGGATTGCATTCCCTAGCGGGTAGGTCATGTACATAGCAACAATCCAAGTGCCAATTAAGTAAACGATCAAAGGTATACTAGCTAGCAGATGGATGATGGTCTTCGTCAAACTGGTATTAGGTAACCGATTGCCGATAGCGCTCATGATTGTCTCCAGCTCCTCATCGCCGCGTAGTGATCGGCACCGAAATAATTGTAGCCGAACCGGGCGGATGGCCTACATCTCGCGTACGCCAATTTCGCCACAAATCTGGGTGCCCGAGGCCTCAGAAACGAGACCTAGGCACCCGGCGGCAGGAACCGCTTCAGCCGCCGTAGGGCATGAGTGGGACTTTTCCGAGCAGGCGCGAATAGACGGTCAGTGCGCCGCGGTGATGCGCGGTGTGCTCGACCATGGACCATACGATGTCGCTGACGGGCTGGCCACCCATGACCGGACCGGGCGGCAGCGGCTGGGCGAGTTGGTCCGCGCTGCGCGAGCGGATGAAGTGGATCGCGCTTGCATAGGCCGATTCGAGCATCTGGCGGGCGGCGGAGAGGGAGACCACCTGCGCAATGACCTTGGCGTGTTTCGCAAAATCCAGATCGAAGCCCTCAGGCCGCGAGGCGCCTTCGATAAACCAGTCGATGGTTTGCGCCGCGTGCGCAACCTGCTGCGCTACGGTCATCGTTTCGTCCTTCGGACGGAAGCCGGAGTCGGCCTCGTCGAGGACCCTGGTTGAGCGTTCAAAGAACTCCTTGCTGGCGAGCAACTGATTGGCAAAGTGGGTAGACTGCGTGTTTTGGCTCATGGGCCGGAATTGTATCGTTCCCGCTCCATGCCGATCAAGGCTTCAAGCGTGCCGGTCTTGCGCCTGTGTCCGTTCCACGGGCGGGAAACAGGTGCGGCAAGCGGCGCGGCGCGCTACTCCTCGATGCGGTAGGTATACTCCTCGATCACCGGGTTGGTGAGCACCTCGCGGGCGATTCGCTCCACCTGGGCCTTGGCGGCGTCGGCAGCCAAGCCGTCAGCCAGCGAAAGCGCGAAGTACTTGCCCTGGCGCACCGCGGTCACCTCCGCAAATCCGATTTTGCGCAGGGCGTTCTGGATGGTTTGGCCCTGTGGATCCAGGACCGAGGTCTTCAGCGTGACATAAACGTGGGCCTTCATTATGAGCGATTATAGTATCTCGCCAGCGAGCCACAAAACTTCCCCGCGGGCGGCCCGCTAGCGCAGGTTATCCGTCGCCGGCTCGGGATGAATGGTCACTCGCTGCACCTCGGGGCACTCCAGCTTGAAGCGATCCTCGAGCGCGCTAATCGCCTGATGTACCCGTTGCATGGTCAGATCGTCCGGCAGCGTGCAGTGGCACGACAGATAGATGTGCTCGGCCGAGCGGCCCACCTGGATCTCATGCACATCCATGATCTCCGGGATTTGGCTGGCCGCCGCCCGCAGCGCCAGCTCGATCTTCCGATCCTCCTCGACCATCTCTTCCGGCTGCTCGATGGTCGCCGGCTCGCTCTCGATGTGCGTCAGCACGGCGTCGATCTCCGGAGCCTCGCGGAGAATCTCGGCTTCCAGCGAGGTTACAAAGCCATGCGCGGCGATGAGCGGCATGTTTTCGTCCAGCTCCAGATGCAGCTCAGCGCGCAGCCGGCCATGGTGCGACTGCACACTGAGATCGTGCACTGAAACGTTGTTGCGCGCGGCCACGGCCCGCACCCGGTCAAAGACGCTCTCTGCCTTGGCCACGCGCGGCACAGTGTGGATGACCACGTCAGCCTGGGGCAGCGCGCGGTGCGCCGCCTCAGTGGCCGCGCGCACCAGCTCCCCGGTGTGCTCAAAGGTAAACCGGCGGGGCAGCGCCAGCGTCAGATCGGCAAAATAGCCGGCTCCGGCGCGGCGCACACGCGCCTGCTCCACGGCCAGCACGCCGTCTACCTGCGCCACCTCCCGCACCAGCCTGCGGCGCGTCTCCACGGGAACCTCGTCCATCAGCACGGCCACCGTTTCGCGGCCCAGGTAGAGCGTCAGGCGCAGAATCATAAGCGAAACCACCACCGCGGCAAAGGGATCGGCGAAGCGCAGCCAGCCGATTTCGAAGTGCGTTCCCGCCCAGCTAGCGCCCAGCCCGGCCAGCACGGCCAGGGTCGACCAGATGTCGCTGGCGAAGTGGAAGGCATCGGTGGCCAGCGCCGGCGATCCTGTGCGCACCGCAACCTTTCGCAGTTGCCGCGACCGCCAGTAATCCACGCCGATCGAGGTCAACAGCACCAGCACCGGCCAGACCGAGTGGCGCAGCTCCACGGTGTGGTAAAAGATCCGCTGCATCGCCTCCCAGATAATCCACGCGCAGGAGAAGGCCATCAGGATGGCCTCGCCCAGCGCGGAGAGGTTCTCGATCTTGCCGTGGCCGTAGGTGTGGTCTTCGTCGGCCGGCCGATCACTCACTCCGACGGAAAAATAGGTCAGCCCGGCGCCCGCCAAATCCAAACCGGAGTGGGCCGCATCCGACAGCACGCCCAGCGACCCCGACAGCAGCCCGGCAGCCAGCTTCAGCAGCGTCATCGCCGCCGCCGCCAGCATGGAGTGCAGCGCCACACGCCGCTTCTCGGCGGAAAATCCGGCCGGATTGGAGACAATGGAATTCATCGCGCTCCTGGTGCTGCTTGCATAAGATATCGTAATCAAAGCAGAAGCCCTGAAAGCAGAAGCCCTGGGTGCCCCAGGTCCCTCGTCCGCCGCGGCGGAGGGACCTGGGAAAGCACAAATCATCAAGACGCGCTCTTAGGCTACTGCGGCGCGCACCGCCGTGTACAACCCAGCGATGCCAAACGTGTACGGCTGCCACGCGCACTGCGCATACCCCGCCGCCCGCATCATCGCCAGCATCTGCTCTGGCGGCGGAAAGTTGCCCACCGAAGCGGGCAGATAGCTGTACGCCCCGGCCTTGCCGCAGATGGCGCGCCCGATTGCCGGCAGAACGCGCCGAAAATACACCGCGTAGGCCTTGCCCAGCAGCCCCCCCGGCTCACTGAACTCCAGAATTCCCAACTGCCCTCCCGGCTTCAGCGCGCGGTGGAACTCCTTGAGCCCAGCCTCGTAATTAGCCAGATTCCTGAACCCGAAGGCGGTAACAATCAAATCCAGCGACCCGGATCTCTCCAGGCTCACGCGCCGCGAACTTCTTCGCTCCCCGCCTCAGCATCCCCCGCGCAAAATCCGCCGCCAGAATCGGCCGCGCATCCCTTGGCCGGTGCCTGAGCAGGGCCATCGTCAGGTCACCCGTGCCGCAGCAGATGTCTAGCACCGCGGCATCGGGCCGTGCAAGCACCGGCTTGAACCGCCGCGCCGTCCGCCGCCACCACAGCCGGTCCACATTGGCCGAAAGCACGTGGTTCAGCAGATCGTACCGGGGCGCAATGGCGTCGAACATCTGGCGCACAGCCTGCGCCGCGCTGGCCTCGTCGTTTGCTCCTGGCGGCCTGGCTCCGTCAACGCTCAATCGAACTCCATTCTCCACTCGCGGGCTGGCCGACTTTCTCACCTGCGGGTGGCTCACGGTCCCGATTTTGGAACCTGGGAAGCCGTAAACCCCAACCCGGCGACCGCCGACTAGCTGACCCGCTGACTAGCTGGCTAGCTCGCCGGCCCGCGCCAGCATGTACCCCACCGCCGCTTCCAGCTCCGCAGCCGTCACGTCTTCCACCACCCCGGCGTCGCCAATGCCAACCGGGAGCACAAACCGCCTGACCCCGCCCACGTTCTTCTTGTCGCCGCCCGCGGCCCCTAGAATCTTTCTGGCGCGAAGCTTCAGCGCCGGCAGCGGTCCATACAGCTGGATCAACCTCTCCAGCCGTTCGAACTGGCGGCTGGTTATCGTTCCCCGCTGCCGCGCCAGATGCAGCGCGGCCACCATCCCCCACCCCACCGCCTCGCCATGCAGCAGAGTCTTGTAGCCGGTGGCCTGCTCGATCGCGTGGCCCACCGTGTGGCCCAGATTCAAGATCATGCGCAGCCCGCTCTCGCGCTCGTCCCGGTTCACCACCCCGGCCTTCATGCGGATCGATGCGGCGATCACCTTTTCAAGAGCCTTGGGGTCGCGCCCCAGCACCTCCTGCACGTGTTCTTCCATGTAGCGCACCAGCGCCCGGTCGCGGATGATCCCCGCCTTGATGCTCTCCATCAGCCCGGCCCGCAGTTCGCGCTCCGGTAGCGTTCCCAGCACCTCGATGTCAGCGAATACCGCCCTGGGGTGATGGAAGCTGCCGACCAGGTTCTTGCCCTCGGGCAGGTTCACGCCCGTTTTGCCGCCTACGCTGGAGTCCACCTGCGCCAGCAGCGTCGTCGGAACCTGCACATAGGGAATCCCGCGCATGTAGATGGCTGCCAGAAAGCCGCCCACATCGCCCACAATTCCGCCGCCAAAGGCGATCAGCAGGCTGCCGCGATCTCCGCCCGCCCGCGCCATCTGCCGCAGCAGCCGTTCCACGCTTTTGATCGTCTTGTGCTCTTCGCCAGGGGGGAGAAACAGCGTCACCGGCGGCTCAGCGAAGGAAGCCAGAAAGGCCTCGCCCCATAGCGCCCAGATGGGGGCCGAGGTCAGCACAAAGACCCGTCGCGGCAGCCTGCCCGCAGCCCGCTCGATGCGCGGAGCCAGCGTCTCCAACAGCCCGCTGCCCGCAATCACGTCGTACTTCGCCGATGGTGTCTCTACTGGTATCGTCTGCACGGTACTTCGATCTTAAATGCACACACGGGTGGAGGCGCCTTGCGCCCCCCGCTCTTGGAACGGGGCAGACGCGCTTTGACTTCGCCGGTGTATCCAATTCTGGATTGCGACTCGATGGAGCTGGCTGTATTCGGAGGGAGCAGGGGGCTTCAGACCCCTGAATAGGGGGCATCGAATAAGTGGCCTTCAGGCCCGGGCTTTGTTTCGGCTGCGAACAGAAGGCCCGGGGCTAAAGCCCTTTACCCTTGCGCCTGTTTCAGGGGTCTGAAGGCCCTTGCTCCCTCCCCATGACCACGCAAAGGCAATGCCGCAACTGTTTCATCGAAGGATTGCCGAGAAGCCAAGAGCCTATCTGAAAACTGTAGCGCGGGTCTCCAGACCGGCTGTACTGGCGGCTTCCAAGCCGTCAGAGGCGATGAGTGCAGGTCTGGAGACCTGCACGACAGCCGCTCTGGAGAGCGGCGCTACAGAATCAGCAATTTACGGAACCGATCTAAGACGCGTTTGCGCCCCGCTCCTGAGACCGGAATTGAGGTCAAACGCAAAGCGGCGGAGCCGTCAGGCTCCGCCGCTTTGCTGGGTCGAACTTCCGATTCCATGACTGCCGCTTAACGGCTTCTGCCGCGCAGGCAGGCTTATGCCCTCAGCTTGCGCCGCACCAGGCCGCCCAGCGCAGCCAGTCCCGTGCCCAGCAGGAGAAGGCTAGACGGTTCGGGTGTCGCGCCCGAAGCGGGGGGCAGCCCGCCCTGTGCATAGGCAAGTACATCGATGCCATTGCCGCCAGTATCAGTTGTATCGCCGTTGGTCGACAGATCCTGATAAGTTGTACCACCGCTGCCGCTCAGGTAGAAGCTGATCTGATACTCATCGCCGACATTCGTAGGAATCGTCTGGCTGATGGCGTCATATGCCTGTACGGAGCCGTCGTACCAGCAATTCAATCCGTTATACCCGCAGTCACTGTCAACATACCCGCTATAAGTGGCCCCGTAAATGTTCGCATAGTCCCAGTCGGGGTCAGAGGATGTACCAAGAGTAGCGAGGGAGAAATCTGGGTCGGCCAGCAGATTGCCGCTTGAGGTGGTCAGATCCGTAACCGATGGGTCGGAGAAGGATACAAAGCTCGGGTCGTCGCGGAAGGCAAAGGTAATCGCCGTGTTGGAAAGCGCCCCCGTGAAATCGACGAAGTACTATGTTGCGGAGCCGTAAATCGGTGTACCGTTCAGATCCAGAATGGCTCCCCCCGGTGGCCCGTCGTTGGAGGCCGAAGCAAATGCCGACGGCGTCAGCAGACCCAGGAAGACAAGGCAAAGCACCGAAAGTGCAACCCGAAGACGAACAATCATGGAATTCTCTCCTTTGAAGGCGCGAAAATCTGTACTGCTGACAGGCCCCTGCCTTTCGGGCGCGGGGCTAGAGCTTTCTCGCCAATTTGTATTGCAAATCGGGGGCCAAACCCCCTGTAGATTGAAGATGATTCATCGTCGAGGCCTATCCTGCTGATTCTATTTGCAAATCTTATGATTTGAAGGGCACTTTCTGGTCCTCATCCCGGCAAGCGACTGCGGCGACGAAGGGCGAGAGTGCAAGGTTTTGCAGAAGGAAAGGGAAAAAGTTTGCCACTTTTGCAGGAGACGACTCTTCGGCGTCAGGCTGCCCAGGCGCTCGGAACCTCATTCGGTCAGGCTCGCAACCCGCATCTCTTCCCGCAAGACGCACCGCAGCGTATCTTCCAGCTTCGGCGCATTCTGTGCATACCGCGCAAAGGATCCTCGGTGCGCATCCCCCGCCCGTTCACCGCGCCAGCCAAATCAACGGAGTCAGGCCGCAGGCGGCCAGACCCAGCAGCATCGCCAGGGCCGGCGCGCCGGTCTTGCGGTCGGCCAGGCTGAAAGCGTAAATTCCCTTCACCACGTTGTTGCTGGCGGCGGCAATGACCACCGCGCCGGCGGCAACCTTCAGCGGCGTCAGCGTGCCCGCGGCCTGGGTCAGCCCCATGATGAACGGGTCCACGTCGCTGACACCCATGATGGCGGCCAGAGTATTCACGCCCGCTGTTCCCAGATATCTGACAGCTAACTGCGTAGCCACCAGCATGGCCAGAAACAGCGCGGCAAAGAGAAACGCGGTAAGCAGTTCCAGCGGATTCTTGGGCTCGAACTCCCGCTTTACCTCCTGGGTGTTGTTGTCCGGCCGCCGCGACCAGAGCCAACCACCGCCCACCGCCAGAGCGGCCAGCACCAGAAAGGGTATGTAAAGCAGAAGCATCAACTGGCGGTTGAAGAGCGCCAGCAGAATCACCAGGCGCAGGTACATCACGCCGGACGCAATCAGGATGCCGCCCGCGAAGAGGTGGGGCTGCTCTTCGCGAGCGGCCCGGCGCGCCATCACCACCGTGGTGGCTGTAGAGGAATAGGCCCCGCCCAGGAGCGCAGCCAGCACCACTCCGCCTTGTCCCTTGGTCATCTTCTGCAAGACATAACTGAGGTAAGAGATGGCGCTGATGGCAACCACCACCAGCCAGGTCTTGAAGGGGTTGATGTTGAATTGGCCGAACTCCCGATTCGGCAGGATGGGCAGAATCACTCCGCTCAGAAACAGAAACTTTGCGAAGGTGAGAATCTCGTTTGGAGCGATGCGCACGGCCAGCTTCTCAAGTGCTGCCTTCAGATCGAGCAGCAGCAAGCTGGCAACGCCCAGCGTGGTGGCGATCCAGAGATGCCCGTAGCAGACAAGAGCCCCCACCAGGAAGGTGGCAAGGCCCGACATCTCCGTGGTGACTCCGGCGGTCTCGGCGGCGGAAATCTTGTGCCAGTAAGACAAGAGCATGAATCCGGCAACGACCAGAAAAGCAATCGCCAGCGGCAGAATCTGCGTCCCTGCGATCAGAGCGGTGGAGTAGCCGATCAGGCCAATCAGCGGGAAGGTGCGCACCCCGCCGAACGAGTATGTTCCTCCTGCCGCTTTGTGCTCCTCCCGTTCCAGTCCTATCAGGAAACTCAAGAACAGAACCAGGACGATTTGCACGGCCTCCAGCGGCAACTGCCGGTATATCTCCATTCCAGCCGATCCTCCGATCCCTTCTCTTCCCGCGCGATCCATACGGGCCGCCGGACTTCATGACCTGTTCCACGGGGCGGGGCCATCCGATTGGCAGTGTGAACTGGACCTTCGCCACCGGCGAAAGAACAGTAAACCATCGGCCTGTCGGCGGGCAACCCTGCAGGGAGCCCTTGCTCGCCTGCGGGGAAAGCCCGCCCGAACATTCCCTATCAGCGGAGCGGAGCGGCCTCTTCGCCGCCGCGACGGAGCGAGCGGCTGCCATCGACAAGGTTGATTGGGACACACAAGCCCTGGTCCCGCTCCAGCGTTTTCCGGGGTCTTGTTCTACTTCCCGCGCAGTTCGTTGAGCCAGTCTTGCATGTGGCCCAGAGCGCGCAGCAGGCCGAGGCGGGCCTTGGCCAGGTCGAGCGAGGCATCGAGCGAATCCTCATATTTCTGACGCTCGTCGATGCGGGCCAACTGCTCGGCTTTGGGGGTCAACTGGGGCTGGGCGCCGGGGCCGGTTTCAGCGCCGTTGCCCAGTTCGAGTTGGGCGAGCACGGCCTTGAGCTGCTCATCGGCGATTTGCCGCTTGAGGCTCGCGACTTCGGCCAATGCATCCAGTTCGCGCAGGCTGCCGGTGAGCGATGCGACCTGCACATCGTTCTGGCGCTGGGCCTGCTCGGCCTCAACGGTGGCGCGCAGGGCTTCGGCCGCAGTCTCTTTGGCCTTGGCGCGCAGGGCAAAGTCGAAGAATGGGAATGTGACCTGGAGGCCAAAGCTGACGTTGTTGGGCGTGAAGTTCTTATAGTAGGTGCTGTAGCTGTTCAGATCGTCGGAGTCATAGTTGTATACGGCTCCGAATCCGATCTGGGGGCGACGCCACGACAGGTCGTCTCCCTTGGCCTGGAACTGCTTGGAGCGCGCCATTGCGCCGGCGGCGTCGATACCGGGGAGCCTGCGCGGCGCTTCCTCCGCTTTGACGGCGGGAATCTCAGGGATGCTGGCGTGGTCGGGGAGGATTGAGCCGAGGGGCATGGCCGTAAGAGCGGCAAGCTGCCTGGCCAGCGTGGCGGCGCGAGTTTCCAGGTGCAGGCGCTGGAGTTTAAGCTGGGCGATTTTCAGGCGGGTCTGCAACAGGTCCAGATCGGAGTCGACGCCAGCCTCGGCGCGCTGCTGTTCGATCTGGACGAGGCGGTCGCTCAAGGCCTGCTGCTGACGCGCTGCCTCAAGTTCGCGGTTCACCGTGTCCAGCTCAAGATAGGCGGTGGAGGCATCCAGAGCCACCTGCTCCTGGGCGTCCTTGAGGCTCAGGTTGGCGGCTTCCAGGCCGGCGCGGGCAGCCTTTGTGTATTGGCGCTGAGAGTAGCTCAACACCAGCGACTGCATGGTGGCGCTGCCCACCGAGGGCTGGCCGGTGGGGAAGCCGTGCGAGTAACCGACCGTGGAGCCGATTACGAAGTTGGGGATATACGCGTCTTTGGTCTCGGCAAGGGCTGCCTGGGCCTTCTGCACATCGGCTTCGGCCAGCTTGACGGCGCTGGAGTTGCGCTGGGCCAAATCCACCACCGTGGCCAGCGAAACCTGGGCCGGAAGCAGAGCGGGCGCAGCCGCAAGCGCCAATGCGATGAGAATTGGCCTCCATGCCTCGCGCGGATTGTTGGTCAACTTCACGTGCATTTTTCCTGTCAACGATTGGTTGCCTGGCTGCTGAGATCCTGAGCGGGCCTGTACTCATGCGCCAGAGCCAGAGCCGCTGCCTGTTCCCGATTTGCGGTTGTTGCGTCGCCGAGTTGCTCTTTGAGGCGCGCCAGCCGGATGTGGGCCACGAACGCCGGCGCTTCTTCGGTCTTTGCCGGGCCGGCCAGATAATCGTCGAGCATCTTGGCCGCCAGCGCCGGGTCGCGATTGGTTTCGGTCAGCAGGGTTGCGCCGTCATAAAGGGCCAGGCCAGCTCGCTTGTCGCGTTCGGCCGCAGCTGCGCCGCTATGCACAGCCGATTCCATCTCTGCCCAGCGCTTGCGGTGGCGATAGAAGTTCGCCAGCGAAATCCACTCGGCAGCGGGATGTGCCCCAGCTGTGATCGCCTGCTTGAACTCGCGCTCGGCGGTGTCGTAGTCCTTCTGCTCTTCGGCAATACGGCCGCGCAACTGGTGAGCGCGCGCCGGGTCCACTTTGTCGAGTTGCTCGGCCATGCCCTGCGCCTTTTCAATGCCGCCGCCCACAATCCCTGGGGCTTGCCGGTAAAACTCTCCCAGGTCGAAGAGGGCATCGGCGCTGCGGGGATCGAGGCGCACCGACTCTTCAAACTCCGCCCGCACACGCTTGGCCAGGGCATAGGCGGTCAGGAACGAAGCCCGGTCGGCCTTCTCGCCCAGCGCGCGGGCCAGCCACAGGTGATAGGCGGCGTTTTGGCCATCCAGCCGCACCGCCTGCTGGCACAGGGCCGCGGCAGCATTCCACTGCTCGAGCATGAGCCGCACCCGGCATTCCAGGTTGGCGGCCTCGGCCGCGCTGGCGGACGAATCGGGAAGAGACACAAGCAGCGAAGGCAGCGAGGCGAGCAGAGCAAGCGCCTTGTCTGCCTCGCCGGCCTGTAAAGCTGCGTTGGCCTGGGCCAGGGGTTGAGAAACCCGCGCCGGCCGCTCAATCTCGCTTGAGGCAGCGGACACCTGGGCCGGCGCCGAAACGGTGGCAGCCGCCGCCAGCAACGCCGGGGGCAGCGCCCTTGCCGCAATGTGCAGCAGGCTCACTGTACTACCTTGACTGGAATGCCCTCTTGCAAAGGCTGTCCATTGCTTGTTCCCGTCGCCACCCAATCCCCCTCATTGAGCCCTGAGAGGATGGCCGCCTGGGTCAGGTTGATGGCCCCAGTGGTTACAGGGGTTCGCACCAGCCCGCCGCTCACCACCTTGTAGACGTAGGACTTGCCGTTCTCGGCGTGCAAGGCTTCACGCGGCACAGCCAGGGTATTTGGCTCGCTGAAGGTGGTTACCTTGACGGTCACGCTGGAATCCGGCAGCAGATCGCCGTCGCCAGCGTCAATCTGGACCAGCACCTCGCCAACCGAGCGCGTGCCATAAACGATCACCGTGGATGGCATGCGGGCTACGTGCCCCAGCCAGGCGTGGTCTGGTTTGGGATCCCCTTCCCATTTGATCTGAATCTTCTGGCCGATGGCCAACTTGCCGATATCCGGCTCATCGAAATAGGCTCGCACGCGCTCATGGCTCAGGTCGGCCATCTCCAGCAGCAACTTGCCCGCTTCAACAAACTCCCCTCTTCCGGCATCGATGCCGTACACGGTTCCAGCCACCGGGGCATGAACGGCGGTCTGCTCCACCACATGCCGCGCGGCCTCCAGATTGGCCTCCGCATCGGCAAGCGCGGCCTGGGCCCGCGCCACCTCTGCCTCCGAGTAGCGGCTATTGGCGTTCTGCCCGGCGGCGCGCAGGCTGGCTTCGGCCGCATCCAGCCGCTGCTGGGCCGCGGCCACCTCGCTGGCCGAGGCCGCGCCTGTCGCCTTGAGCTTGACAAGGCCGTCCAGATCGCGCCGTGCCTGATCGCGCTCGATCCCGGCGCGGGCCAGGTCGCCAGCCGCCGCCTGCCGCTCTTGCAGCGTTCCATTGTGGGTGGCTGCTTCCACCGCCGCCTGGGCAGTCCTGACGCCGCTTGCGGCCGTAGCTAGCCGCGCCTGCGCTTCCACATCGTCCAACAGCATCAGCAGCTTGCCCTCTGGAACCTGGTCGCCGGGCTGCACATAGACGGCTTTGACGCTGGTCGAGACCGGGCTATGAATCTCATAGTTTACCTCCGGCTCAACGCGGCCATTGGTGCTTACGTTGCTGATCAGCTCCTGGCGGCTCACCTGAACTGCTCGCACCGGCAGGCGATCTCGCATGAGGAACCGCGCCGTGAAGAAGACGACGATCAGAAGTACCCCCGCTCCCCTCCAAAGCCAGAGCCGGAGCCGGTCCGTTTGCTTTCTCTCTTCAGCCATTCAGATAACCAAGGTCAGTATATAAGACTCAAATAGAAGCCCTTGGGTGCGTGAGAACGCGCCGCCCGCCATTCTGGTCAGCCATTCGCAAGGCTCGTACAATGGGACCATGGCTCTGCAACCGCGCTATACCGACGAACATGCCAAGGCCGGCCTCGACTTTGCCTTCCCCGCCATCGAGACCTGGCAGAACCAGTTTCCCGGTTACGAGATCTCCATCGACGACCCCGAGCTGACCTCCGTCTGCCCCAAAACCGGCCTGCCGGACTTTGGCGTGCTGACCATCCGCTACATGCCCCGCGACCGCTGCCTGGAGCTCAAATCGCTGAAAGAATATCTCTTCAGCTACCGCAATCTGGGTATCTTTCAGGAGAACATCGTCAACCAGGTTCTTGTGGACGTGGTGAAGGCCTGCGATCCGGTGTGGGCCGTGGTGCGCGGCGAGTTCCGTCCCCGAGGCGGGATAGGGACCACAGTGGAAGCGCGCTGGCCCCGGCCTGAGCAAAGCGCCTGAACCGCGCGGTAATTCCAGCTGCCCGTACCTTCGCATCAACCTGGAATGCGACCCGGCTTTGCGCGGCGCAACCACACCCACCATCCACTGCGGCCCTCGAGCCGATTCACTCTTCGCGCAGGAGGATCGAAGGATTGACAGACAGCGCTCGTTGCGCTGGAATCCACGTAGCCAGCAACCCCAGCAGCGCCATCGCCAGAACAACGCCGGCCAGCACCAGGGGGTCGCGCGGCGTGGCCTGGTAAACAATGAACGCAAGCACCCTGGTGGCCAGCAGTCCCAGCACCAATCCCGCCGCCGAGCCAACTGCCAGTAACTTGAGTGGCCGTGCCAGCGCTGCCTGCAACACTTCCTTGCGCTTCGCGCCCAGGGCGACGCGAATTCCCAACTCTCGCAGGCGTTTGCTGACCGAGTATGCAGCCATTCCGAAGATGCCGGTGATCGACAGGATGCCGCCCATCACGCCCAGAACACCCAGCGACACCGTGGCCATGCGCGGACCAAATAGAAGCAGGTCCATCGGCTTGTCCCGCGTTTCGATCAGAACGGGCAGTCCCGCATCCAGTTGCCACAAGGCGCTCCTCATAGCTGCCCCCAGTAACTGCGGATCGCGGCTGGAGCGAACCACCAGCTGAGTCGAGTTCGAAGGCGATTGCAGAATGGGAAGAAACATCACCGGCACCGGATCTTCGGTAAGGCTCCCATACTTCCCGTCTTCCGCGATGCCTACCACCTGGATGCGCGTTCCATCCCGCATCTTGTAATAGCGGCCCACAGCGCTCGTTGCGGATCCAAATACCTTGAGTGCAAACTCCCGATTCACAACGGCTACGCGCGGCGAGTTCTTGTCGTCCTGCCACGTGAAGGCTCTCCCTGACAGCAGGGCAGTGCCCGCCGCATGAAAGTACTCGGGAGAGATGTTGAACACCGGAGCGTCGGTTACGGCATTCGACGGCCTCAGATCCGACGTATTGTCGGCGAAGACAAGCGAGTCCCCGGCGCCATCTCCCATTGGCACGCCGTCGGCCAATCCGACAGACTCGACTCCAGGAAGCGCCCGCAGCGCATCGATCATGCGTTTCTGCATGGCTGGCACTCGATCGGTGCTGTAACCGGCCATGCTCAGGTCTGTTTCCGCCAGCATGGTGTTCTGCACCTGGAAGCCGAAGTTGGCGTGCAACGAGCGTACCAATCCACGCACGGCAACCAGCGAAGAAGTGACCAGCACTGCGCAGATGGCAATCTGCACTACAAGCAACACATCGCGCGCGGATATACGCCTGCCAACCCTGCCGCCTGAGCCTGCCTTGACCACCTCATACGGATTCGCGCGGAGCACTTGCCTTACCGGAACCGCGCCAAAGAGAAGTCCGCTGACCAAGGCCAGAAGCAAGGAAACCCCATACACCTTTGCATCCGGGTTCACGCCGATGTGGATGGGCCAACGGGGAAAAGGTTCCCACGCGCTGAGCGCCTGCAGCAGCACGACGCTGCCTAACAATCCAATACTTCCTCCGGCGAGTGAAATCAGCATGGCTTCGGTAAAGAGTCCGCGCAGAATGCGTCCGCGGCTCGAACCAAGAGCCAGGCGCAAGGCAACCTCCCGCGAACGGTCAGCGGCGCGAGCGGCAAATAGACTGCCCAGGTTGGCGCATGCGGCCAGCAGAATCAAACCTGCAAGCAGCATCAACCCTGCCATGAATGCCCGCACCGGACGGCCCAGAAAGTCGCCATAGAGATTTGGGCGAACCAGCGCGAATGTCATCTTTCCTTCGTCTTTGGGGTAAGCCTTTTCCAGCCAAGACCCGATCGAATTCAAATCGGCGGTGGCCTGGGCCGGGGTAACTCCCGGCTTGAGATGTCCCATCGTCTCAAATACCCAGCGGTTCCCGCGCGCCGTCAGGTCATTGGGCCCCAGCAGCGGGTTTTCCATCGGTATAAAGATATCGGGATTGAAGAACAGGAGAGTTCCGTGAAAGTCGGGCGGCGCGACGCCGAGGATGGTGAAGGGGTGCTTGTTCAGCCGGACAACACGGCCCACCACGCCCCGATCATCCTGAAAATGAGTGTGCCAATACGCGTAGCTGAGCACAATGTAGGGAGCGCTGTTGGGGCCATGCTCATCGGCGGCATGGAAGATACGGCCGAGATACGGTTGGAGGCCTAAAGCGTCAAAGTAGTTCCCGCTGGTTTCCTCCACCCACACGCGCGATGGATCTTTGCCCGCATCCAGCCCCGCCTGAATGACGTTGTAAGCCACCAGGCTCTCGAAGCTGCGGTTGTGATCGCGCAAGTCGACGTAGTCGGGGTACGACTCGCTCCCGTCTACCTCGTTTCCATGCTGGAGCGCATAGAGACTCTGCGCCTGGGGCACATTCAACGGCCGCAGGATGAATGCATTCATCACGCTGAAGACCACGGCGTTAGCGCCGATGGCCAAGGCGAGCGTCAAGACGGCGGTAATCGTGAATCCGGGAGATTTGCGCAACAGCCGAATGGCGAATCGCAGGTCTTGCAGCAGGGTGGTCATGGCCGGCCTCCGGGGGAAGATGAGCCTACAGGGACAAGAAGAGCAATTTGAGCGCCAAAGTGCATTAGATGCAACTTGATGAAAAAAAGCGGCTTCCAGTATCTCGTTGGTCCATGAAAACGAACTGGGCGTTCGGTTTCGCCGCCTGGCGTCCGCTAATGAACAGAGGCGGCGCATCGCCATCCGGCGCTGTGCGCTGTGGGAAGCTGGCCCAATTCGAATCCCGGTCCCTCCCGGCCCGGGTGAGTTACCCCGCGGCGAATGCGCGACAATCTCTCAACAATCCCGATTCACTCCTCACGCAGCAGAATCATGGGATTGACCGACAGCGCACGTTGCGCCGGAAGCCACGTCGCCACCAGTCCCAGGAACGCCATCGCTGCAATCACCCCACATAGCACCAGCGGATCGCGGGGATTGGCCTGATAGACGATGAAAGCCAGCACCCGCGTGGCTAGAACCCCCAGGATCAATCCTGCCGCCGAACCAAATGCCAGCAGTTTCAACGGCCACCCCAGCGCGGTCTGTAGCACTTCCTTGCGCTTCGCGCCCAGGGCGATGCGAATGCCCAACTCGCGCAGCCGCTTGCTCACCGAGTACGCAGCCAGCCCAAAGATACCCGTGATCGCCAGCATGGCGCCCATCGTGCCCAGCGCGCCCAGCGCCACTGTGGCCACACGCGAGGGGAACAGCGCAATGGACAGCGCGTCGGGCCACGTGTGGACTTGGAAAGGCAGGCCTGCATCCATTTCCCGCAAGTCGCTCCGAATGGCTGCCGCCAGTTGCTGCGGATCGCGTTCCGAGCGCACCACCAGGCATGTCGGGCTGGACGGCGATTGCAGGATGGACACAAACATCGTCGGCTTCTGGTCTTCGGTGAGTTGAGAGTACTTTCCGTTCTCAACAATGCCCACCACCTGCAAGCGTGGTCCAATCTCCGGCTTGAAGTATCCACCCAGCGCGCTGTCTACCGAACCGAAGATTCTGCGCGCAAAAGCTTCATTGATGACGGCAACTTGGGGAGAGTTCTTGTCGTCATGCCAGGAAAGATCCCTACCCCGCACAAATGCAGTTCCCGCCGCGCGGAAGTATCCGGGAGAAACCTTGTAGTCCATGACGTGCGCCGCGGCCTTCGATGGACTCAAATCCGTCGTCTCGTCGGTGAAAACATCTTCATTCGGCGCGCCGCCTCCCAGTGGAATTGAATCGATCGACCCCACAGTCTTAACCCCCGGAATCGCCTTCAGCGTCTCGATCATGCGCCTCTCCATGGCGGGCGCTTGATCGCCGGTGTACCCCGCCATGTTGAAATCGGTATTCACCAGCATTGCGTTCCGCGGTTCGAAGCCGAAGTTGCTGTGCATGGACTGCATGAGCCCGCGCACGGCGACCAGCGAGGAGGTCACCAGCACGGCGCAGATGGAGATTTGCATCACTAGCAACACGTCCCGCGCATTCACCCGCTGGCCGGAATTGCCCGCGATCGCTCCCGTCGATCCAGCCTTCACAACCTCATACGGATTGGTGCGCAGAATCTGGCGCACGGGGACCGCGCCGAAGAGGAAGCCGCTGGCCAGGGCCAGCAGCAATGCGGCCCAGTAAACATGGGCATCGGGATAGGCAGGCACAATGATGGGATAGGTGGGAATCGGATGCCACACGCTCAGTTCGCGCAACAACGCCACGCTGCCCAACAGCCCAACCGCGCCCCCGGCGAGTGAAATCAATACGGCTTCGGTAAAGACCGCGCGCAGAATGCGTCTGCGGCTCGATCCGAGCGCGAGCCGCAAGGCAACCTCGCGGGACCGGTCGGCGGCGCGCGCCGCAAACAAACTGCCCAGGTTGGCGCAGGCCGCCAGCAGAATCAGTCCGGCCAAGAGCATGAGCCCAGCCAGGAATCCCTGCACCGGCGGACCAAGCATGTCGCCGGCGAGACTTGGACGCGCCAGCGTAAAGCTCATTTGGGCATCGGTTTTGGGATAGGTCTTTTCCAGCCACGCACCCACATGGTTCAAATCGGCGATGGCCTGCGCCGGAGCAACTCCCGCCTTCAGATGTCCCAGCGCGAACGCGAAGTCCTGCTCGTCCCGCACATCGAGGATGTCCTGGCCGGTAAACTGCTGGTGGTTCACGAGCGGCGACCAGAAAACCGGAAAAAAGAACAGCAGGGTTCCCTGGAAGGAGGGCGGCGCCACGCCCAGGATGGTGAAAGGATGCTTATTGATCTGGACCACGCGGCCCACCACGCCGCGATCGTCCTGAAAATGACTGTGCCAGTAAGGGTAGCTGATCACCAGATACGGAGCGCTGTTCGGCCCGTGCTCATCCGTACTGTGAAAGAAACGGCCCCGATACGGCTGAATCCCCAACGCGTCGAAGTAATTGCCGCTCACCTCGTAGCCCATCGCCTGCGCCGGATTCTTGCCCGTGTCCAGCCCTACTGTAACGAAGCCGAAAAGAGCCAACGAGTCGAAGCTGCGGTTGCGGTCGCGCAAGTCGAGATAGTCGAGATACGACTCGCCTGGCACTTTGTCGGGTCCGTGCTCGATGGTGTAGAGGCTCTCCGAATGAGGCACGTTCAGCGGACGCAGGATCAGCGCATTCAATAAGCCGAAGACCACGGCATTTGCGCCAATGGCCAAGGCGAGCGTCAAGACGGCCGCAATCGTGAGTCCTGGAGAACGCCGCAGTTGCCGCAGTGCAAAGCGCACATCGGCCCAGATCGACTCCAGCGTGGGCCACTGCCACACTTCTCGGCTGCGCTCCTCAACGAGAGTCCGGTTGCCGAAGGCCCGACGTGCTGCCTGCTCGGCTTCCGTTCGGCTCATGCCTTCGCCCATCAACTTCTCGGCGCGCTCTTCAATATGCAGGCTCATCTCCTCGGAAAGATCGTCGTAGAGCTTGCGGCGGCGGAAAACGTTTGGAATCCACGTCATTGGGAACTCCTCTCAGTGAGCCGGGGATTTGCCTGGATTGAGGACCAGCGCAATGCCTTCAAACATGCGTTCGAAGCTGGAAATCTCACTCTCCAGATGGCGAAGGCCCGCAGGGGTGATCTGGTAGGTTCTGACGCGGCGATTGGTCGCCGAGACGCCCCATTCGGCCTTCACCAGCTTGGCCTTGAGCAGCCTCTGGAGCGCCGGATAGAGTGAGCCCTCTTCCACCTGGAGCAGGTTCCTGGATCGCTGCTGGATGTGCTGGACCAGTGCGTATCCGTGCGCTGGCTGGCGGCGAAGCGACTCGAGGATCATCATTTCGAGCGCGCCGGGAAATAGATCGCGAGGAGTGGTTTCTGTCATAGACTTGTTCGCTACAGGCATAGAGTAAACAAGTATAGAGCTTTTTGTCAAGAGGGGATTTGGCTGGACCTCTTCCGAGGCTGAGCGATGGCGTCAATCGGCGAGGGCGGCCCCGCCGCGCAGGGCAATCGCATTTAGGATTTGAGCGAGAAATGAAGGGTACGGGCTTCAGCACGTACTTTATGCAACACAGAATCCGCTGGGCTTCAGCCCCTGAGGGATAGCCTTTGTGCGGGTTTGTCCTTGATATCGGCGTTTGCGTGATGCTGATTCCACCAATATCATAAGCCCACACTCCTGCTGTCTCTCCCCTCAGGGGCTAAAGCGCATTTCTTTTCAATGCATTAACGTACAGGCTTAAGCCTGTACCCTTCAAAGATCCAAATGCGGATTCTCGTGCGCTGGAGGCGGCGTCGGCACCACCGTCGAGGCGCGCCGGCCCCGGCCCCAGCAAACTGCCTGAACCGCACGTCCTCCTGATTCCGTTGGCTATTCCTCCTCATCGAACCGCATTCGAATCAAAAGGGGGAAACTCGAAACGTCTGCCGGGTCGTACATTTTTGTCGTTCGCTTAGACCCGGCTTTGACGTACCTGCCATTTCGCCAGAGATACTCCGTGACGAGATAACGGTGCGGACACCATACACACTCGTAGTTCCCAAATTCCTCACTCTTGGGATCCTTTACCTTTCCCCATATCGTGCTCCACAGGTCAAGCTTGAGAGGCCCAAATTCCATGCGTCCCTGCCCGACTGTTGGGCTGAAAACAACCCGATATTCACCCGATTGCCATCTGATGATCGCGAAAACTGAAGCCGCGCCATCGTAGCCCGCGGTAAGCGCGATGGCGAGTGCTCTTTGGTTCCTTGTGAGGTCGAATTCGCAACTCGACAGATAGCGCTCGAAGCCGCCGCCATGCGGATTAAGGGCAACCTCATCGAACAACTTGACAGTTTTTCCGCCGACCAAGAACGCTAGCTTTGGATGCGGGTCGGAGTCATCTGCGTCACTGTCGTAGATGACAGTCTGTTCGCCAGAAGGGGCGAGGTTCGTATCAAGTACCCGCCGGACTACTTGAACCCCTGGGAGCTGGGAACGAATGTCAGCCGCAAGTGGGACAGGCGGCCCGGCACGATCCTCCGCGCCAAATGCACCGATGACTCGGGGAGAACTGTCGCAACCGGATTCTGACGCTTCGCATCTTTGCAGCAAGGGCGACTGGAATGCAACGAGAAATGCCGCCATCGCCCATAGCCCCTGTCGCCTCATAGCGTTGAATTGTACCTGACATCTGTCACTTCGCTCTAGGACGCGCAGCCCTCTGCGTTCCGCGACTGGCCAGCGCCGGGGTAATATCCGGAAACCCGATCATACGGCGCCAATGCCGGCGTCTCGCAGACAGAGACCGGGCACACTCCAACCCCGATAGCTGCGGAGTGCGGTCCGAGCGAGATAAGACGCCTGTAACGCCTCATCTCGTTTATGGTCTGAATTGAATCGCGCTTTAGCGGCGTCCCTTGCCGCGGCCGCCGCCCCGATATCCGGGAAGGGCGTGTTCGCCGCCTGCATCATGGCCGGCGTTGCCTACATGGCCTTGTCCATCCCGCGCCTCGTTCCCGTGGAAGTGGTTGAACGGCTCCGCACCGCGCTCCGGCAGCGGTCCATGGTAACCTTGGCGAGGGTCGTAGCGGTTGTCGACGTGGCCGTAAAAGCCGTGAGGGCCGTGAAACCAGGGGCCTGCTCCTAGAAACACACCGCCCACAAACCAATCGGGCCCATAGTAGCCATAGGGAGCACAATCATATGGCTCATAGTCGAAGTACCCATAGGGGCACACAGGGGCCACTCCGATGCTGATGCCAACCTGCGCCGGCCCCAGCGACGGACAGCTCAACAGGGCAATTGCCAGAACCGAGAAAGCAAGGATTTTTCCGTGGGACATAGTTTCTCCTCCATTGGTCTAGAGACGAAAAGACAGCGACGACCCGTCTCTCCGGTTCACCATGCCATGTTGGACGATTGAGCGTCCGGTCAAAAATGACCACTTTGCCGTGGCGGAGGCGACAGCGACCCTGGCTGCGGACTCGAACCGGTTCTCCTTGGAAGCGATCGATGCTCAACGAAAGCAGCCATGCCGGCGGGAATTCCGGCGTACCCATGAGCCGCCCGACTACCCATGCACTCAACCCTGGGCGCTGTGAGCCCTCTATGATATTCGTTGTACCTCTCGCCGCTCCTGGCGCGGCCAAATCCTCTTGCCCACCTCGCCCCAGCCACTTCGCCCTCGCCTCAGCCCCGCCCTGGGGACGCTGCTGCTGCTCATCGGCCTGAATCTCTTCAACTACATCGACCGCTATATTCTGCCCGGCGAGGTCTCGCTGATCCAGCATGAGTTTCACTCCACTGACGAGCAGATGGGCGCGCTGACCACCGCGCTGTTTATCTTCTACACGATTGCCGCGCCGCTGACCGGCTGGCTCGGCGACCGCTTCCGGCGCAAGCCGCTGATCATAGCCGGCGCGGTGCTGTGGAGCGTGGCCACGCTGGGCACGGCCTGGGTCCACGACTACTGGACCCTCTTCATCCGCCATGCGCTGGTGGGGGTGGGCGAGGCCACGTTCGGCATCTTTGCCCCGGCCGTGCTGGCCGACTTCTACCCCGAGCGCGATCGCAACCGCATCCTCTCCATCTTTTATCTGGCCATTCCCGTGGGCGCGGCGCTGGGCTACCTGGCGGGCGGCGAGCTGGGCACGCTGTGGGGCTGGCGCGCGCCGTTCTTTCTCTGCGCCATTCCCGGCCTCGCGATTGCCGCGCTCTACGGGTGGATTGGCCGCGAGCCGGAGCGTGGGTCGAGCGACCATGTGCGGCCCACAGCCGATCGCGCAACGGTGCTGGGCCTGTTTCGCAACCCTGCCTTTCTGACGGCTACGTTCGGGCTGGCAACGCTCACCTTCGCCATGGGCGGCATTTCGGCCTGGGTGCCCACGTTTCTTGAGCGCTTTGTTGCCATGCCGTTGAACAGCGCCGATCGGATGGTGGGCGCCATCACGGTGGTGGATGGCATTGCCGGAACCCTGGTGGGCGGCTGGCTGGCGCAGCGCTGGCTACGGACCAACTACCGGGCGCTTTATCTGCTCAGCTTCTGGAGCGTCGCCCTCACCCTGCCTTGCGGCGCGCTGGTCTTCTTCGGGCCGCGCGCTTGGACCGTTCCGGCGCTCTTCGCCGCCGAGTTCTTTCTCTTCCTCAACACGGGACCGCTGAACGCGGCCATCGTGAACTCGGTCTCGGCGCCGGTGCGGGCCACGGCGATTTCGTTCAATCTCCTCTGCATTCACCTCTTTGGAGATTTGTTTTCGCCCACAATCATCGGCGCCATCTCGGACCGCGCCAAGAGTCTTCGGATGGGCTTGGGAGCGACGTTGATCTTTCTGGTCATCTCCGGCGCGATTCTGCGTTTTGGGGCGAGGTTTGCCCCGCCGCTGGAAGAGACGGCCTGATTGGTTGGGCCAATGATCTCCCAGCTTCTGAATGGTTGAGAGCTGTGCCCCACGTCCAGGGCAATCTCTTGAAGTTCGTGAATCTCTATAAACAATGGCTTTGAAAGGGCACGGCCGGGTACCCTCTGGGTGCCGTGCCGCTCACCGAGGCCGAATACTTGCCGGCTTTAGCCGCCGAGGGATGTTCCTAAAGCTTCAAAGCCATCTCACAGGGGCTAAACGGGTGACGGAAGAGAGCAGAAGCACTGCGACGGATCTGCAAAATGCATTTCTCAGGGCCTAAAGGCCAGGCGATTTCGCTTGTTCTGCGGCACGGCTGAAGCCGTGCCCTTTCAAAACAACGATCTCCTCGATCTTCAGGTTTATGCGATTGCCATAATCCCGCGCCCCTGGAGTTTGCCTTTCGGCGATACTGGCGGTATGGTTCTAGCGAAGTTCGTGCCGCAAGTCTTTACTATCCTCTATTGGCTGCTGGCGCTTGGCTGGCTGCGGCTGGCTATCGGGGCTCTGCGAGGAATGCCCACGCTGCCGGATTTGACCCGTCTGGATACGGCCGCACTGCCGGAGCTGCCTGCCGACGAAGCTCCGCATCTCACGGTCATTGTTCCCGCGTGCAACGAGGAGGAGTCGATCAAGGCCACACTGCGCTCACTGCTGGGCTCCACGGGCTTGCGAATGGAAGTCATCGCGGTTGACGATCGCTCGACCGACCAAACCGGGAAGCTCATGGACGAGGTTGCAGCTGAGGCCACCGCCAGCGGCGGGGCGAATCGCCTGCGGGTGATGCATGTTACCGAACTGCCCGCGTGTTGGCTGGGCAAGCCTCATGCTTTGGCTCTGGCCACCCAGCGGGCCAGAGCGCCCTGGCTGCTGTTTACCGATGGGGACGTAATCTTTCATCCCCAGGCGCTGGAGTTGAGTCTTCGCTACGCTCTGTCGAGTCATGCGGATCACCTGGTTCTGCTGCCCACGCTCATCCTGAAAACGGCCGGCGAAGCTGCGATGGTGGCCGCGTTTAGCGTCATGGGCGAGTGGAGCATCCGCCCGTGGAAGGTTGCCGACCCGCGCGCCCGCGACTTCGCAGGTCTAGGCGGTTTCAACCTCGTTCGCCGCGAGGTCTACGCGCGCCTGGGCGGGTTTGAGGCGTTGCGCATGGAGGTTGTGGATGACCTGCGTCTCGGCTGGCTGGTCAAGCGCGCCGGTTATGCGCAGCGCGTGGCCATTGGACCCGGACTGATACGGATTCGCTGGCTACAGGGAGTCTTCGGCGTGGTCAACCTGCTGGAGAAGAACGCCTTCGCAGTCTTCCGCTACCGGGTAGGGCTGACTCTGCTCGCCTGCCTGGGGCTGGCCGCGACCATGGTCTGGCCGCTGGCCGCTATGGGAGCCGGAGGGTGGGCCTTAGCGGCTGGATTGCTCACCTATGCGTCCGTCGCCTTGGCCTACGGCGCCAACTGCCGCGCCACCCAGGTCTCGCCGTGGTATGCGGTCTTCTTCGCTCCGGCCATCGCCATCGTCTTTTTTGCAACCCTGCGCTCGATGGTGCTCGCGCTTCTCCGCAACGGCGTAGAGTGGCGCGGCACACGCTATCCGCTAGCCGAGCTCCGCCGCCATGCCGGCCGCGGCTGGTGAGCAGGGCAGTTCCTACTTTGCCGGCCGGGTCTCCTGGTCGCGGCTATTCACAAAGGCTGGGTGCCCCACCTGGGAGCCCTCTGGGCACCGCGTCTTTGTCTTTGCGGCTAGAGTGGGAAACCGCGAACCACCGGAAGCGGCTACTTTGCCGGCCGGGTCTCTTGGTCGCGGGTATTCATGAAGGCGCGGCCCGAGCCCTGGGAGCGCAGGTTGGGATCGTTGATGGGCGGGCGTTCCTGCTCCGCGTTGAAGCCGCGCGCCAGCTTCGGGTTGGGCTTGAACTTGGGCGGACCGCCGGAGAACTGGCGCGCATGGTTGAGAACCATCCCTGCTCTGCCGTGCATGGGCCGCACGATGCCGCGAACCTGCACGTTCATGTCGCGATACCTGCCCAATTCGCCCACCTCCTCGCGATCCTCCCACAGGCTCACGATGGTGAACCGGCAGGCTTCGTCGGGGGTCTGCGGCGAACACACGTCCAGAAAGCGGGTTCCATCCGGTAACTGCACCACATCGTAGACGTAGGCGCTCACGCACACGTCCTTATTGACGAGCTTGGAGGCCTCCTCGGCGCTGACGCAGGGCTTTTGCGCGGCGGCAAAGGACGGCGGGGGCGCAGCCAGGGCCAGCAGAACGAGCCAACGCAACCGGCGCAGGCACATGGGAACTCTCCAAGGAAGGATGCGGTGATCCTACCTCGAATCGGCCGGAAAGAAAAGCGGCGTGGTCACTGCGTCAGGGCAAACGCATCTTAATTCCCCTGATAGTGATC
>JBEKDH010000033.1:0-27467 GCA_050014455.1 Occallatibacter sp. | reverse complement strand
CGTCCGTATGTGGAATGGAATCCGCCGCAGGAGCCGCCGGAAAGCGGATTGTATGCGGCGCAGTTTGCCATTGCGCTGATCGACCTTATGTATTCCATCTATACGGATTCGCAGTTGGCATTTCCCGACAACAGGGTTTCTCCGCACGCGCAATGGTGGATATGCCTGTTCCGGCGGTGGTGCCGGGTGGATTTTGTGCAGGAGACATGGGCAACGCGCGAACTGGTGTATTCCAGTGAGTTCGGGTTGTTTGCCAGGCGGGAATTGGGATTGCCTTAGCGGTGCTCCGGCAGCCACCGAAACCGGCGCAGTTGACAAGGAATCGGGCTTCGTGTACTTTGTAATGCAAAGTGAGATCGGCATGAACGACCTGAACAAGGCGCTGGGCGACATCGGCAGCATCCGCAGACAAGTGGCGGCTAGCACCGAGTTCCGCGGCTACGGCCCTGCGACTCTTGCCGGGACAAGTCTTTTGGCGGTTGGCGCGGCCGGTGCGCAAGCGCTCTGGCTTCCCGATCCGATGAACCATATTCCGGCCTACTTGAGCATCTGGATCTGGACTGCCATCCTGTCGGCTGCTTTGATTGGGACGGAGATGTATGCGCGCACTCGCCGCATTCACTCGGGCATGGCAGATGAGATGCTTCGCATGGCCGTGGAGCAATTCCTGCCATCGGTGGCCGCTGGGACGCTAGTCACGATTGTGCTCGTGCGCTTTGTACCGGGGTCGCTGTGGATGCTTCCCGGGCTTTGGCAGGTAGTTTTCAGCCTGGGCGTTTTTTCGTCATGCCGTTTTCTGCCGCGCTCGATGGTTGCGGCGGGCGTGTGGTATCTGCTGGCGGGGCTGACTTCGATTGCTCTGGGCGACAGCCGCGCGCTCTCTCCGTGGGCCATGGGCATTCCATATGGAGCAGGGCAGATGCTGGTGGCAGGGATTCTGCTCTTTAGCGCGCAGGAGGGCAGCGATGAAGGCTGAGCCTCAAGGCAGCGAAGGGCGCTTCGCCTATGAAGGCCTGAATCGCGTAATTCACGAGCGCGCGCGCCTGAGCGTTCTGACTTCCCTGGTGACGAATCCCAAGGGACTGGCCTTCGGCGACCTGAAACAGCTCTGCGCTCTTACCGACGGCAATCTGAACCGGCATCTGCGCGTGCTGGAAGAAGGAAGGCTGGTGGAGATCGTGAAGAAGACCGATCGCAATCGTCCGCTGACGGTTTGCCGCATTACGGCCTTTGGCCGGGCGCGCTACATGGAGTACCTCTCCACGCTCGAGCAGGTGGTTCGGGATGCGGCGGCGGGCGCGCAGAAGACGCCGGTGCGTAGCCTGGCCCCCTCCCGAGCCTGAAGTTTTTTTTGCACCAACACTTTGCGATGCAAAGTGAGATACGGTAAGGAGGAAGACAAGTGAGTAGCTTCTCGATGTTGCAACCCGGCATGCAAGCCGGAACGAAATCCCGTTCGATGGGCGTGAAACTCATCGTGGTCTCCGGTCTGGCCCTGCTTATGACCATCCCCGCGCTCTTTGTGAACGGCCTGGTCGACGACAGAACCACGCGAGCCGCGGATGTCGTCAAAGAGATAAGCGGCTATGTGGGTGGCCAGCAAACCTTTCTTGGACCGACGCTTGCCATCCCCTACAACATTCCGCCCCAATCTCCGAGCGATGTTACAAAGCATGGCGTGTATCTGGTTTTTCCTTCGCGAGCTTCAGCGGTTGTGAAGACGGAGACGGAAGAACGCCGCCGTTCGCTCTTCAAGGTGCCGGTTTTCAAGGCAGATCTGCAACTCGACGCGGCATTCGATCTGACAGGAGTGCCGGCCGCGGCGCCGCCAGGGGCGGAACTCGACTGGAGCCGTGCCGAGATCGTGGTTGGAGTGAGCGATGCGCGCGGAGCTTTGGCAGACGCGACGATGACGTCCGATGGAAAAGCCTTGACGCTTGTGCCGGCTGAGATTGGCCAGGATCTGTCCATCGGTAGAGACGAGAGCCAGCACATCAAGCTGACTCTGCTGGGCGCAAAGGCGGGCGTCACAGCAAAGCCCAATGCGCAATTCAATGTCTCATCCGCCCTGCGCTTCTCCGGCGCTCAACGGATCGCAGTGCTTGCCTATGGCAAGACCACACACCTCTCCGCGCAGGGCGATTGGCCAAGCCCGGGATTTGACGGCGGATTCCTGCCCCTCGCGCGGACGGTATACGGCAATGGCTTCACGGCGGAGTGGACCGTACCCTTCATCGCTCGCGGAGTTCGAGCCGAAGGGCAAGCCGACTCATTCGGCGGGCTCGACGCGACGGCACTTGGCGTTTCCTTCATCGAAGTGGCGGATCCCTATCAATCCGTCAACCGATCCCTCAAATATGCGGCTCTTTTCTTGGGACTCCTCTTCCTCTCTTACTTCGTATTTGAAGTCACGACCGGCAAACGCGTTCACCCCGCGCAATATGTTCTGGTGGGGATGGCTCAGATCATTTTCTACCTGCTCCTGCTATCCCTCGCCGAGAGAATCGGCTTCGATTTTGGATTTCTGCTTGCCGGCGCGGCAACGGTAGTGCTGCTTGCAGCCAACGCGGGATGGGTATTCTCCAGCCGATTGCAGGGATTGAGGGCGTTGGTCATCTTCACTCTGCTGTATGTACTCATCTATCTCATGTTGCGGCTCGAAGACAACGCATTGCTGGTGGGCGCGATTGCCAGCTTCCTGGCTGTGGCAGCCGCCATGTACTTCACCCGCAAGATCGACTGGTATAGCTCACTGCCGGCAACAGAGTCTTCGGAACAGCAATCCGCTTCCCCGGTTGCAAAGAGCACGGCGTAAACACGACTCTCACGCCTGCGTGAGCACACAAATGGGGAGAATGGCTTCGCGTTATTCTTCGACGCCTGACGTTCTCCCATTCTTCCGGCAAGAGTGACGGCACGGCAACCGATCAATCAATCTATTCTCGCGCGAGGTAACTTTGCAATGCAGAGTATTATGAAAGAGGGACTGCATGTTGCCATCGTCATGGACGGCAACGGCCGTTGGGCAACGCGGCGCGGACTGCCGCGCGTGGCGGGACATCGCGCCGGAGCGGCCGCCGCGCGGCGAGTTGTGGAGCGTGCGGCCGACGCGGGCATCCGCTGCCTGACGCTGTACGCCTTTTCATCGGACAACTGGCGCAGGCCGCCCAGCGAGGTGAACAGCATCTTCTGGCTGCTGCGAGCCTTTTTGCGCCTGGAGACGCAATCGCTCAAGGAGCGGGGCGCACGGCTCGAGGTGATTGGCCGGCGCGACCGTCTGCCGAGTTTGCTGCTGCGCGAGATCGAAAAGTCGGAAGCCGCCACCGCCGAGGGCCGCCGGCTTCATGTGCGAGTTGCCGTGGATTACTCTTCGCGCGAGGCCATTGCGCGCGCCGCAGCCGGCGCGGCCACAGCGCTCTGCCAGGACAAAGCATTCTCGGCCGAGCGCGTGGGGCGCATCCTGGCGCAGACGCTGACAGCGGAGAGCGGCGAGGTGGATTTGCTAATTCGCCCCGGCGGCGAGATGCGCCTGTCGGACTTTCTGCTGTGGGAGTCGGCCTATGCCGAACTCCTATTTACAGATCGCATGTGGCCCGACTTCGACGCCGTCGACCTGGATAGCGCGCTCACGGAGTTCTGCCGCAGGGAACGTCGCTTTGGCGGGGCGCCGGCAACCGCGCCGCACTCCACGCCGGCATTGATGGGCAGCGCTCAATGATCGCCTCGGCTCGGGGATGGCTCATCCTGCCCTTCGGGCACCGGAGAGGTTCTATTGCTTTCTCGAAAACGCCGTCAATGCGGGTTTCGGGGACTCGAGATGGGAGCAAGGGCAATCAAGGCTTCTCGGGCCAGGGAGCATCCAGGGGTTCGTCGAGCACAAAAAGCCAGAGGGAGAAACGATCGAGCTGGGCAATCTTGCCGGGCTCGTTGAGGGCCAGGACGAGAGCCCGGAGGAAGCCGGCCTTTTCCGTGGTAAGCCGCTTGCTGAGCTCGTCGAGGATGTCGGCGGCTTCCCATTGGCGGTCTACGCCGCCCAGGCTCGTGAGGTTGGGCTGAGCCAGCAGCGTGCGCAGTTGGCCCAGATAGAGAGAGGCATCGGCGTCGAGCAGCCAGCAAAGAGCGATGCGGAGAAAGAGAATGCGTCCGCTGGTAACATCGTGCTGGCCGGTTTTATGGGCCCATGCCTCCCTGTTCAAGCTCTCGGACTCATCCAGGCGATTCGCCAGCATGCAAACCATGGCGAGATTGTTGCGGCGGTGCGCGCGCTTGGGATGATCGGAGGAGAGCAGTCGATCTTCGATGGCCAACGTCCGGCGCAGGAAGGCCTCGGCCAGCCCAAGCTGTTTGAGCCGGCGGAGGATGAGCGCATGATTGTTCAGATCGAGGGCGAAATCCGCCTGCTCGCCCTCGCTGGTCTTGCCCTTGGCCTCGATTGCCCGGCGCAGCAGCGGTTCGGCGGTGGCCATGTCTCCTCTGGCTTGCAGGAGCCTGGCTAGATTGCCGGCCGTGGCGAGCGATTTCGGATCTTCCGGCCCCAGTGCGCGGTCCCTGGCCTGGAGGACGCGGCGGAAGAGCGGTTCGGCGGCCGCAAGCTCACGCTGGTTGTAATAGAGCACGCCGAGATTATTCGCAGCCTTCACCGTTTCCGGGTCATCCGGGCCGAGCAGACGCTCCCTGGCGTCGAGCACTCGCCGGCAGAGCGGTTCGGCCTCCTCATACTCCTCAGCCCGGACCAGCAGGTTGGCCAAAGCAGCTGCCGTGGCCAGAGTCTCGGCGTTTTCCGGACCCAGCACACGTTCGCTAGCCCTCAGCGCCCGCCGGTAAAGAGATTCCGCAGCGCCGCGATCCTCCTTCTTGTTGAGCACAGCCGCTAAATGGTTCATCGACCGCAGCGTCTCGGGATGCTCCGGCCCGAGTACGCGCTCCCTGGCCTGAAGCACCTGGCGGAACAAGGATTCCGCTGTTGTATAGTCGCGCCTGGCGCTCAGTACGCGAGCCAGATTGGCGATTGATGCGAGCGTAACCGGGTGCTCGGGGCCGTGCCAGCGCTCACGCGTCTTCATCGTCTGGCGGTAAAGCGCTTCCGCCGCCGCCAGATCGCCCTTACTCTCCATTTCGCTCGCCAGCTTGTCGTCCGAAATCAGCGGATCCGGGCCATCGGAGCCCAGCTTGGAGCCTCCCCCGACAACCGCAATCTTGATTCGTGTTTCCATGCTCATGGTGGTTCTTTCCCTTGCATCAAGTTACCATCCCCGACTCTTCAATCAGGCTTCGCAAACCGATAATTCGCTAACCTCCGCCGGGAATGCAACTAGCGAGCGCCGGCATCATGGATCGAAACTCGCTCTCGAAAAGGCGCGGAATCCTTCATCGCCTTGCACTCCCTTGTTTCACCCGGCCGGCGGCTTGCCCTCATGTTGTCTCTGTTGCTTTGCCGCGGAAGAGCCGTCCCCAACCGTCAAGATCCTGGAGCATCATGGTTGCTACCGCAAGAGCTTCAGCGGCCAGGTCCTGCGAGACGAGCGCTCGGTCAAGGCCAAGCCTCACCACGCGAGCCTTGGCGTTCTCAAGTTCCGCTATCATGTGGTGTGACTGCTCGGCCAGCAATTGCAGTTCCGCGTAACTGCGAATGCCCACAAAAGCCGCCGAGACACCGGGCAGCACGGCAGCCAGCAGGCCAATGGCCAGGACAACGAAGTAACCCGCATCGAGCGCTTCAGTGGCCAGCTTGAGCAGGACGCAAGCCAGCAGGCAAAGGAAGACCAGGCTGCCCAGGTTTTCAAAGGTCGCCGCGGCCCTGCGCGCCATCTCTTTCCGGCCCCGGTGATACTGCAACTGCTCGTCAATCAGGGCAATGAGGGTTTGCCGATTGGATTCACGCTTCGCCCGTTCGGTCAAGTCACCCTCTAGCATGGGCGCCCCCCGCTGGCCAGCGGCGAAGAGCCAAGCCACCCAGGACTGCCTCTCCGCATCCGCCACATGCTGAACATTCCCCAGGGAAAGGGTCCACCCCAGCGCACCCAGCGTCTGCTGCTTGCGGAACAACTCCGCAAGCAGGCGATATTCGATGGAGCGCTCGTGCCATTGACGGCGCTGGGATACGGCAACCAATGCCAGGATGACGATCAAGAGGAGAAGCTCAATGCCCGACATGCTGGCAGCAGCCGGCCTGGCCAGGTAAAAGGCCCTTCCCGAACTCAAGGCAAAGCCCAGCGCAAGAGCGCCGAAGCCCAGCGCCAGGGTGGCAAAGAAGATGATAAGCACATAACTTGACCTGTAGCGCGAAGCGTATTCTCCGGCCCGCTCATCGGCCGGCTGGTAGCGGTCGAACCAATAGCGCGGGACGGGTTCCTCGGGCCTGCGCGGCGCGGTCCACGGCGGATTCACGCGCGAGGCCCATAACATCAATTTTGAATAGGTCTTCCAGATCGCCCGGCGGGGGCGCGGCTTCTCCGCAAAGAAGGTGGCGGCCGGCAAGGCATCCTGCTTGCGGAACAGGCGCGATGTCAGCCCCTCGATCCAATTATGGCGAGGACGGCGCACCAGCGGAGGAGCCGGAATCAAACGGCCCAGATGCTCACGAAGTCTCGACTCCGCCGGCTCGTTCGGGGTCCCGGGATCGCGCAGGTCCTGCAGGTCGCCAAGCCATGCCGGGGCGACAGAATCGGTGGCATGAATCCAGAACACCGGAGTTCCTGCGGCGGCTGCGTAATGCACAATTTCGGCAGTTCCTCCGCGGCTTACTCCGGACTTTCCATCCCAAACAGCGACCAGCAGATCGCAATGCTGGACCACAAAGCGGCCAATAAACTCATAGGAGCGGTTCGCGAGAGGATCGTTGCCCGCTCCCGGACTCAGTTCGCGCGCGCCATCCAACGCAATCCGGGCAGAAGCTTGTTGCAGCAGTTCGCGAAACTGCGCCAGATCTTCGTTTGCCGTCAGGGGGAGCTCTATCGGATCTTCGCGCCCGGTAAAGTCCTTCTCGTACTCGGCCTGCTCGAAGGGCATGGACACATACAGCTCATAGCCCAGTACCAGGGCAGCTCTTGCCGCCAGGCGATCCGCGCCGCGCGCCAGCGGCGAAATCATGCGCAGCGCGGGAACTGGCGTTTCGCCCTCCGCGTGCTCATAGAAAGTGGCTACTCTTGCATCCTGAGCCAGAGCCGTCATCTCCTGCTTCGCGGCGCCGAGCAGATCGCGCATCTGCGCCTGGATGCGATCG
Source organism: Occallatibacter sp. (assembly GCA_050014455.1). Taxonomy (GTDB): domain Bacteria; phylum Acidobacteriota; class Terriglobia; order Terriglobales; family Acidobacteriaceae; genus Telmatobacter. Next base: position 20,245 of record JBEKDH010000033.1, on the reverse strand, counting down.
AGTTGATCTGCGTTCAGCCGGCGCGCGCCGGTAATGCCGATGCGCAGGGCGAGCGAAGGCCGGAACTTACTGGATTCCTGGGTTTGGCTCATGGCAGACCCCGCTCACGAGAGATCGACTCTGGCAGCGATGGGGAATCGCTTGATAAGCAACCTAGCACTGCCGCGCGAAGGTACGCAACCTGTCGCCCTGGAGATCAGGGAAATCGCCTCTATATTCCGCGGCGCTCCATGCGGGCTGGTAAAGGCGGTTTCGCCGATTTTCCCGATCCTTATCAGGTTTCCCTTTTCTCCACATCGCACCATGTCTACGGGCGGACTCTTTCAATATCCGAAAGGGGAAAAGCGGCTGCCTCGAAAAGGAGGACCCAGCCGGAGAATTCGTCATTTCCGTGGTGAGATCGAATTGTGTTTGCGTTGTTGTAGAATGGCTTACTCAGGCAAGAACCATGCATATTCGCACCGAACACCCCGCCAATGCAATCGGTTACGGCAGCCCCGGCCAAGCGCCCGGAGAGCGGGGTGCGCGTGCCTAGATTGAAGCAAACGGTCTTTATCAGCAGCACCTGCGTCGATCTTCCCGAGCATCGGGAACACGTCATCTCTGCCTGCAAGGAGCTTGGCCTGGACTACGACGCTCTTGAGCATTGGCCAGCGGTCAGCGCGGACGGGGTGGAAGAATCCCTGCGGCACGTAGACGAAGCGGATATCTACCTGGGTATCTTCGGTCAGCGATACGGCTACGTCCCCGATGGACAGCCCAAAGGACAGGAGATCTCCATCACCGAGATGGAGTACCGGCGGGCCAAGGCAAGAACTCCAAGCATCCCCAGGCTGATTTTCCTGGCAGATGTCGGCCACAACTGGACGATGAAGGAACTGGAAGACAGCCTGGAGTATCGCGACAAGCTAGCTGCCCTGAGAAAGGATCTGGCGAGCCGCCATACGTGCAAGATGTTCAAGAGCGCGGAACAGTTGCATACACAGGCTGTAGTGGCGCTGGCAACGCTCTTGATCCAGGACCTCAACAACAAGATAGCCAGGCTTGAGAGCGGGTTTCATGCAGGGAGCGAACCTTCCGCCAAGGCGCAGGCTCCAGCCGTCGAGAAGGCCGCCGAGCGTCCGGCCGAAGCCGCCACACCGCCTCCGGTCACAGGCGCAACTCCGCCGGAAGCGCGCGAAAAGGTTGCCGTGCGATTTATGCTGGCGGCATCCGAGGAAGGCGACAAGTGGGATTACGTCCCGGCCGCCAGCGCCACGCTGAGGAAGGGCAGCCGGTTGCGGGTAATGGCTCTGCCTGAGACTCGCTGCTACCTGCTTTTGATCGTGCAGGCAATCGGTAATGAAGGAACTCCGCTGGAGCTGACCGTCTTCGGTCCTCGATTGGCCGTTGAGGGAAGTGAATCGCTGCTCACGGAGCCAAGCGGGATTTGGCAGAGCTTGCCAAGCGGAACTTACCTCCAGGAAGAGCATCCGGAAGAGGTGGCGAAATGGAAGCTCGGTTTCCTGGTTTCGCGGACGCCTCCAGACGAGTTGCTGCGGATATTGCTGTCTTCGCCTCAACCTTCCATTGAGAAAATTCAGCAATGCCTCCGGGCGCAAGGAGGAACGGGCGCTGAAACCGGCCAGGCTGCCGGTGGTTCGATTTCGGCGGAGAACGCCGAGTTACTGCGGCTGGAGACAAACTCTGCTCAGCTGCACTGGACCGAGGTTGCATTTCAATGAGCGGCTTTAGCCATTTCGGAGGCACGGCGGCTCTCATCGAAGCCGCGTGGGACCCTGCTTTGCGGATGCCGGCTCTGTTGCAACTGGCAAGCGAGGCGCCGGTCGAGTCGCTCCCCGAGGTTCTGGCATTGTTCTGCGCCAGCCCAGTTGAGTGGCCGAACTCAGATGCGGCCCGCTATGCCTTCGGACTCGCGCTGTGGCGCTGCGGCGAACGGAGCCGGGCACTGCGCATTTGGAAGAAGCTGCCATCGGATGGGAGCCAGGCCATTGAGCCCGCGGCGATTGCCCACGCAGCCGAGTGCCTGGCAGACGGCCGGCTGGGGGAATGCAGCGCCGCGCTGGAGTGGCCTTATGTGGATAGCGCGCCAGCCGCCGAAACGTTGCGGCGGCAACTGGCCCTGGCCGCCCAGAGCAAGGATGAATGGCTGCTGGCTGCCAGCATCTCGCCGCCGGCAGGAGACGAACCGGCGCTTGAAGGCCGGATCAACGACCTTCTGTCTGCACTGGAGGAGGTGTCCGGCCCCGGAACCTCCGCGCTAAGAGCCATCCTTCTCGCCTATCGGTCCGCGGGCCGTTCCTTACCGAGTGGTTCCGACTGCGACTGGCGGATTCTCCGCAATGTCTGCCGGAATGCGCCGGAGGTTCTGCATGAGCTGGCGCCTGGACCGCAATCGGCCGACCCTTGGGAGCGGGTGGCCTACTGGGCAGCCCGCGAGGACTTCTCCAAGGCTTGCCACGAGCTTCGCCCGGTGGTTGCGGGCGATCCCTGGAATCCCGACCTCACACACAAGTTCGCGGTACTCTCCTATCTGCGCGCCACGCGGGCTTTCCCCGAACTGGACGTTGCGGCATGGGAAGACACGATAGCGCATTCCACCTGCTTTCTGGAGAATCGCGACTGGCTGGAGTCGTGGGTCAAGAGCAGACTGACGGTCTACGCACCGAACGAGACGGCAACAGGACGCGGGGAAGGCCTCAAGACGGAAGTGACCCAGATCGTGGACCAGGAACTTACCTCCCTTTTGGCAGCGGCCCACGAGCGTGGAGACACAACGCGGCAACTCGAGTTGAACCGTTTGCGGGCCTTGGCGGAGCGGGAGCGGCGGGCAGCCGCGGCCATGTGGAAGGCCGGCGACCTGCTGAGCGCGAGCGGCAGCAAGCTGGCTTTCGGGCCTTTGTACGCACGGAACAATCAGCTTGACGGAAGGGTCCAGGAGTACTTTGAGAAGCACCCCGAGAAGGAAGAGCCGGAGACCGACGAATCCTTGCGCGCGCTGCTTGCGGCAATCGGTTTGGATGAATCTCTCATTCCAGGTGATCTGGATGAGAGTGCCAGCGATGGTGGAACCGGGGAACTGCGGCGCTGGTTCTCAGATCTGGGGGAAGCCGCTTCTTTGGAAGCTGCCGGAGATTTGGCTGGGGCGCGCGAGGCTTCCTTGACAGTCTACGTGCGGTATACGCCACCCGGAGAACCGAGTGAGGATGCACTCCGCCGCGCTAACGCCGGATATGCAACCGGGGCGAATGGCGCGGCGAAGATTCGCAGGTCCGCGGCGCGCATGCTTTGCGAACTGGAGATTGCGGCACTGCGCATCCAGCTATCCAGTCCTGCCTTCGATGTGGCCACCGTGGGGGAGAAGCTGAAGGGGACGCTGTCGATAGCCGTAGCTCTGGAGTCGGAGAGCTATGCGCGCCAGCGCCTGGTCCGGCTGGTGCTGGGGAAGCAGAAGCGGCTGCTTGAAGCCGAAAATGTCGAATCGGGGCAGCGCGCCTGCGCCCTGTTGCGGGCTGCGCGCGAGGCCGGACTCAATAACCTGGAACCAGCCCTGACCCTCGGGCTTCACCGTTGCGGCATGGAACTGGCGCGAGCCGAACGCCCCCAGGATGCGGCTGCCTGTTACGAGGAGGCTTGGGCGCTGGATAAGTCCCGGTCCTATGTTGTATCGAATCTGGTGGGATCTCTGCTGCAGGCGGCGGACGCGCACAAGAATGCCAACCGCGAGGACCAGGCTGGGGTCGCCATGCGGCGGGCCTCCGAACTGGCAGCCGAGGCAGCCCGGCTCTTCCCCGACGACAAGGAGGTGCAATTCCTGCCCACCGTGGTTCGCATGGTGGAGTTTGGAACTCCGGTAGGGGATTTGATAGAAGCGAAGCACTCCAGGGCCGGCAAGACGCCGCCGCCGTCGCTGCCCGAGAAATCGAAGGAAGAGATCAAGAGCTGCCGCGCCGCCCTGCGCAGCGGCGATCTGACGGCCGCGCTTGCGTCGGCGGAGCGAGCGCGGCTGGCCTGTCCGGAGCATCCCGACACGGTGGCCGTGGAAGCCCATGCTGCTTTGGAATTGGCACGGTCCAAGCCGGAGACGGAAGGCCGCGCTCTCTTCGACCATGCCGCTGCCATCCTCTCGGCTTCGCTGGCATTCCATCAAGGAAACTCGCGCCTTGAAGCCGTGCGAATTGTGGCAGGCCGGGACCGAGTCCTGTATCATGGGGACGATTTCGTCGCACAGTTACACAGGAAAGCTCTTCGTTTGGTGCTAAGCGGAAAGCCAGCCATGGCGGCTGAGCCGCTTCGAGTAGCTTCGGCTCTTGAGCCAGCGCCCGGCGTGGAACTCAGTTTGCTTTTGACCGAAGCAATGACAGCCGCGGCTTTGGCGGAGAAAGACGTGAAAAAGGCGCGCAGAGATCTAGCCGCGGCGGAAGCGGCGATGACGGCGGCGATTCAGGCTGCGCCGGCCCATCGCAGCCTCCCAATTCTTCGTGAAAACCTGGCTTCAGCGCGAGAAGCAGTCACACGGCGGGGACGGTGACCAAGTCTATGAGATACAAGACTTTTCCGATACGGGCTATCAAAATCGGCGTTGCTTTCGGCGAGGACGACGACCTGGAAGTTGTCGATGGGCAGCAACGCGCCGAGCTTGAAAGGCGCTCCCGCGAAGTGGCAAAAGAGGTACTTGCCGCTCCCAACGGGGAGAAACTGGTGGAAGCCGGCGCGTTGATTGGCGGCGACAGCGGCGCCCCCTGCTGCCTGGACGCGCAGATTTCCCCCGCGGAACCGACTGTCATTTACTTGAAGCCCAACAGGCCGGATCTGGTCTGGAACCAGATCGAGCCCATCGCCTGGGAGTTGGCGGCAAGCAAACGATACGGATTCCTGCCTTCGTACCGGCAAGTCCTGGTTCGAGGCTATGGAACGGAAGCACCGCCGCCGTTGGTCACGGCGAAACAAGCGCTGAGAATCCTGATCGTCTCCGGGGCGACTAAACACCACGTCAATGCGCCTTTGGACACCGCCGCCGCGCAGGCGCACCTGGAGAGAGCGTGTTGCCGTCCAATTCCGATTCACATCGACCGGGTGGAAGGCGAGAACACCCTGGAGAAACTGCAGAGCATCATTTCCCACGGCAAGCGGTGGGACATTGTGCATGTCATCGCCCACGGCTCGCGCGAAGGAAAGAGTTTGTGTCTGGATAAGGGCGGCCAGCCGTGGTTCTGCGGGTATGCGGAGTTTGCAAGCGAGCTGGCGCGCATTGAGGATCTGCGCCTGGTCACGCTCAATGTCTGCGAATCCTCGACACTGGCGCTGGAGATTGCCAACCGCGCACCCAAGGCGCGCATCGTAGCCACGCTCTATGAGATGAAGCAGGATACCTTGCAGCGGTTCTTTGGAACCTTCTACCGGCTGCTGCTCGATCTTGAGCACAATCCCGATCCCAGCGTGGAAGAAGCCTATGGCGGGGCGGTTCATGAGTTGTTTTCCCCTCCCTGCTGCGCGGAATGGTTTCTCCCGGTGCTGTATGCGCCCGTGACGGGGAAACTCGAGAAACTTCTCGACTCCAGCCTTGAACAAAGACTGGGCGATATCCTCAAGCTGGTCAGGGCCGGCGACTTCAAGAAAGCCGAAGAGCAGGCACAACTGTTGAGCACCTATCCCGAAGCCGCGTTGATGCTGGCCGCCACGGACTATCTGTGCAATGTTACCGGGATTCAGAACTTCCATGTGAACATCGCCAAATTCGAGGAAGCTGTTTTGGATTGCGCCAGGCGGCCCGGACCGAACCGCTGGAAGGAAACGCGCCAGTCCTGGGGAAGCAGGGACTTCCGCGCGCCCCAGACGGCTGGAGCGGCAGCCTTCGCCCATGCGAGGCCCGGGCCTCTCGACCCGATCCTGCCGGCTTTCAAGGAGATCTTCGACGGCCTGGAAAGCTTGAAGGGCAAGGTGCTGGAGGCTGTCGGCAAGTTCTGCGAATACGAGGACGGCAAGACCCGCGAACTGCTGGACGGCTGCAAGTTGCTGCTCAAGGCCGAATCGGTGCGGCCCAGGCTGCAAGGCGCCGCAAAGACAGGGTTTGTGCAGGGGCTGCGCAGTACGCTGGCAAGGGCGAACTCCGGCCTGGATCAAGCGCAGAAACTGGCGAGCGGAAACAAGCTGGCAAAGGAGGTTTACGAAAACCTGGCCATCGTATCCGAGGCCCGGACGCTCGCCGCAGAGGCTATGGCCGATCGAGCCGGAAGCGGGTTGCTGAGCCCACAGGAAGCGGTTGAGATCGAAGCCAGCGCAAGAGAGGTCTCGCAATGTGCCTGGGATCTGCTTTCGCAGCCGTGGGAGTCTTTGTGCAGCGCGGCCCAGTCCAAGAACACGGCCAGCGGCTTCGATGCCGAATGGCTCCAGCCTGGCCGCCGCCTCGACCTGTGCCTGTGGTGGCTAAAGCCCGCCGCGCCGGTCGCCGCTGCCCCTGCCAAGGCCTCTGCTGGCGTTCCCGAGTTTTCTCGCCTGATGGAAATTGCAAAACAGTTGAGCGAAGCTCAGCCTGTTGTTCAGCGCGAGGGGCCGCTCCTTGACCCGGCATCTTTTCCTGCTTCGCGAGTGCCTCTGTTGATCAACGAGGGCGCGCCGTTCCTGCTGGCGTGCGAGTTGCCTCAGCCGCTCGATCCGTATCTGTGCCTGGCGGCTCTGGAGGCAGGCCCGAATTCGAGCGCCCAGGAGATTCGCGACAAGGTGTCGTTTGCAGCCGCCGGGCACCCGGACCCGGAACGGAACAAGTTGCTGACCCAGGCGTCGATGGAACTGGGCGATCTGAAGCGGCGCTTGTGCCTGGATGCCTATCGGTTCCCCGTGGATGCCGTGGATGTGTGCAGTGAACGCTTCAAGGAGATGGCGGAGCACAGTTTGAGCGGGCAGGCTGCTCCGGCATTCTCCCGCGCTGGCCTCAGCCAGCTCGATCAGGCAGGACTGCTGGCCGTGGCGGGCAGGATTCCCGAAGCGAGCGATCTAACGGCGACCCTGGCATTTGAAAACCCCGCGGACGCGGAGCTGGTTCGCGCCGCCTACCTGGCCGCGGTGCAGTTGGCAGAGGTAACGCTCGACGACATGAAACGCTTTGCCGTCGCGGTCAGGCGGGCAATGGCATTCCTGGGGATATTGATCGGAAATCCAGCGCTGATCTCCGGCTGGATCGGCCGCCGGTACGCAGTGTACCAGCAAGCCGTTCCAGAGGAGAGATCGGCCCATCAGGAATTGGTTGCGAACGAACTGCTGGCCATGCTGAGAAGGGTGCTGGATAAGGCGGAGGCCAAGGGAAATCAGGGCGCGGTGCGCGGGTTGCGCCTGGAGTTGAATGCGGAGCTGGAAGGAGGCAGAGAGAAAGGAATGTCGCCGCTGTTTGCCATGCGCGGCGGCTATCATGCGGCGCGCCTCTCCGGCACTTTGGCCAAGGACGGCCAGCAACTGGCCGGTGTGTACCGAACGCTGGCCGGCCTTGCGCCGGCTGCTTATATGACTTTCGTCGCGGCTACCGGGATGTCCACCGAGTTCTTTCACCGGCTGGTCTTTCTGCTGAGCGAGTTCAGGCTGGCAGTCATTGAGCCTTCTGAAACCGGGCGCCGTCTGCTTGAGCCCCTGCTTCCAGAAGATTTTTCCTTCGACACGGAACCGCCTGAGGGAGTTTATGAACTTCTCGCCTCCGATAGCTTTGCGGAGCGCTACCCCTGCCACGCGGCGATCGAATTGTCGAAGCAAGCCACGGTGCTCTCGGCTCACGCGGCCATGGTGGACGCCGCCTCGAAAATCGAGGAGTTGAAGCGCGAGTTGGCGGGCACCCAGCGTCTGGCCAGAATCAAGAACCTCCTGGGCAAGGTGTCCAGCGCGAAGGCGTTTGTGGCCAGTCTTGGGTACAAGGTTGTCGGCGCTTCTCCCGATCTTATGGCGCAGGTGGAGGGACTGTGCGTGGCCTGGGTGAGCCGCATTCTGGAGCAGGAATCGCCGAACACGCCGGAGGGGAAGGCGCAGCGCCGGGATCTGCTTGCCGGAGCCGCGACCCTGGCCGACAACCTTTCCTCAGAGAGTTATGGACTGACGCGCGGAGCTTTCAACCAAGCGCGGGCAAAGCTGCACCTTGCTCTCAGCGTACTGCTATCAAACGAATTGAACGACGTGGAAGGGTCTATGAAGCATGTTCGGATTGCATATAGATGCGATCCGGAATCGGGCATGATCGTCTGCAATTATGCGCGGGCGTGTGTCAATGACGCGGCATTTCTGGCGGCTCACGGGCGCAAGGACGAGGGCCGGAGCATCCTGGACCAGGCGATAGAAGACGTCGCCCTGTTCATTCAGCGCCATGAAGAAACGGACGTGGCGGACCTGGAAGCGGAATTGCGCAGCCTGACGCGCGCGCGCAGGGATTTCGATGCGCCCTCTGGAACCGTGGCCGCGCAGAGACTGGAGCCGGAATGATGAAAGGCGATAACACGGCTGGCGCTCGGGGGGGCGAGGACCGTACCCTGCCCTATCGCCTGCTGGCAAAATTCGGCATCAAGCCGGGTAGCTCCGCGCGGGAGGTTCTCGATGCTTCCTATGAGATGACTCCGGACGACCTGCAGAACAGCGCGGTTCAGGACGCATGGGAGAGCCTGCGGATTACCAGGAGCCGGCTGCTGGTGGATTTTTTCTGCCTCGATCTGCCCGCCGAACCTGCTTCGCTGCCGTTGGCGGAGGGCAAACCGTTGCCGCCAATGCCTTGGCCGCTGCTGAGCAAATGGCCGGTACTTGCTGCCGACCCGTGCGCCGGCAATGCGATCGAGAAAAGCGAGGATATTGAGATGCCGGCCAGGCTGGCTGCCGCGAGACCGGCGCAATTGGGACCACGGCAAATGGAGGAGAATCAGTGAACGCAAATGGAAGCACGAATGTGCCTGTTCCGTCGCCGAACGAAGCCGCTCTGGAGCGGTATTGCCGCTACCTGGAACGGGAATACACGTCGTTCGTTTCCAGTCTCGCCGATATGCTGGACTCGGTCGAAGTGTGGCGCCGGAACGCGGGACCGGAGGAAGCCACCCGGTGGGCAGTTTTGCAGCGGAGCGTCGACCGGGTGCTGGTCCAGCACGGCATCCGCCCAACTGCCCGCCAAGGGCAGCCCGTCGACCTGCGCTGTCACGAGGTAGTGGCAATGACGCCGGATGAAAGCGCGGCCGCCGACACCGTGGTTCAGATCATCCAGATGGGATACGAAATGGTGTTGCCCGGAATCGGTCCCATCTGCCTTAGGCCATCCAAGGTTGTACTTTCCTCCGGTGCGGCCGCCGAGCCGGCCGAACCAAAGAAGAACTCATGTGACGAAGGAGCGATTCATGGCTGACATGCCTGTGCCCAGGAGGGGCTCTTCTATCGGTATCGATCTGGGGACCACAAACTCCCTGGCCGCGATGGTGGGAAACAGCGGTACAGCGGATATCCTGCCTAATCGTGCCGGAGAGGCATGGACGCCCTCCGTGATCAGTCCGCGGCGAAGCAAGCAGGAAGCCGGCAATTACCTGGTGGGAACCGAGGCTCTGCACAACTTCGGCCGCGATCCACGCAACACTATTCGTTCCATCAAGCGGCTCATGGGGCTCACCTTCAACGACCCCACGGTGCGCGTAGCCCGCGAGCAGATCACCTACGAGATACTGGAGGATCCATCCCGGGCCAATGCGCTTGTGGTGCGCATCGGCGGCAGCCTGCTGACCCCGGAAGAAGTATCGGCCAAGATCCTGGAGCGGATCAAGACCGACGCCGAGGAGAGGCTGAACAATCCGGTAACCCATGCAGTAATCACCGTCCCGGCATATTTCAAGGAGCCGCAGCGAGCCGCAACCTGGAACGCGGGACTGCTGGCCGGCTTGAGCGTGACGGCCATCCTCGATGAGCCGACGGCCGCTGCTCTCTCTGAGTATCACGGGGTGAAGGATTCCCCGGCTCGCGTTCTGGTCTTCGATTTTGGCGGCGGTACGCTGGATTTCTCGCTGCTCCAGATCACCAACAGCGGTTTCACAGTCATTTCCTACGGCGGAGATAACTTCCTGGGCGGAGACGACATCGACCGGGGCTTGGCGCGCGTGATCACCGAACGCATCTTCGATGAAGGCGGTGTGGTCAAGGAGGACGACTACCGGCTCCAGGCTTTGCTGAAACAGGAAGCTGAAGCCGCCAAGAAGATCCTTTCAAGCGGCGCTGACACCGCGCAACTGAACAATATCCCGGTGCGCAGGGCAGACGGCTCAATGCTCGATCTGGAGATGGAGCTAACGCCGGCCGACCTGGCCAGAACCATGGCGCCCATTGAGCGGCGCGTGCGCGAGGCCCTGGAGAAATACCTGAGAAAGGAGTCGCTGCCCCCAGAGAGCATTACGGATGTGCTCATGGTGGGCGGATCGAGCGCCGTCCCCGCCATCCAGCGCTTGCTGCGCGACATCTTCGAGTCCGACGGCGTGCGGCGAGTGCGCCTGGCGCGCAGTCCGATGGAAGCGGTGGCCAAGGGGGCCGCACTCTACGCAAAGATGATCGTGGGTGTCCGCTGTATTTGCGGGCAGGAGAACAATCTGGATGCAAAGACCTGCGTCAAGTGCAACAAGACGCTGCAATCCGGCACTTTCACCATGGATGACGCAACCAGCCGCACCATCACCTCGCGGCTGCCTGGTTCCATGGGAGTCGGTTACCGGGCGGGCAACGATGCGGACGCCTACCAGGTTATTCTCAGAAAGGGTTCCCTGTATCCCATCACAGAACCCATCCGCGAGACCTTCCGCCTGCCATCGACATTGAAGTTTACCTTGAACATTTTGGAAGGGGACGAACTGAAGGCATCGCAGAACCATCTGGCTTCAGTCCTGCAAGTGGATCAGCTGCCGCCGGATGTGAAGGAGGGCGATCCGGTGACCGTTGGATTTGCTTATGACAGGAATCGAATCCTGTATATCTCGATCACCTTCCCTTCGTCGAAGGAGAAGTTCAGCCCGCAATGGAAGCTGGACCGGCAGAAGGAGACTCCGCCGGATGAGGCCATCAACGCGTTGCTGGTGCTGTTGCCCAGGGTCCGCAACTTCCTGAACGAGTATCGGGATCTGATTGAGCAAGGAGTCCGGCTCAAGCTGCAGGACGATCTGGATCAGGCTCAGAATGCCATTACCACCAGCAACCGGACCGAGGCGGAGCGCCTGCAAGGAGTGATGAGCCGCTCGCTGTTCGACGGTTGCGGGATCGCTTCAACCCTGTTTATGGCAGAGCACACCATCGCCCAGGACCACCCCAAGCTCGGTCACGCCGTGAAAGAGGGGGCCTTGAAACTGCGCCAGCAGGCGAAGGACCGCGACCCGGAGAAGGAAACCACCCGCAAAGCGCTGGAACAGTTGGTCACGCGGGCGCTGATGGGAGAGAAGAACCAGGCGTCGGAAGACCTGGGAAACTGGGACATGCTGACACGTTGACAGAAGCCTCTGGAAAGGAGCTACTTTGACCATGGACTCGCCACGATCCGCCATACGTCTTGGCATAGACTTCGGAAGCACAACCTGCAGGGCGGCCTACGTGCATCCGGGCAGCGAAAAGGTGGTCGTTCCGGTTCCGCTTCCGCTGGACCACTTCCGGCCTTGCTTTCCTATCGCCGAGGATTTCCGATCACCCGACCGCTACTGCTCGCGCTTCTTCCCCGGCCTGACCCAGCGCCTGCGGCGAGAGTTCCAGATCGGCATGAGAAACCAGCCCACCTCGTCGCGCCAAATCGCCGCGGAGCTTGTGCAGCGCGCCATCCAGGAGGCGGAGAGCTTTGCCGGGCGTCCCATCGAGAGCCTGATTCTCTCGGCGCCTGTCACGCTGAACGACGATGCTCGCAATGCCCTGACGCAAGCGATCACGCTCAGCAAGCTCCCTGGGGAACTGCGCTCAGACGTGGAAGCCGCCTGTGCGGCATTCCGCCAAACTGAACTGGGCGACAGCGAACACACCACGGTGCTGATTCTGTCGGCCGGATACACCGGAGCAGGCGTTGCGGCGGCCCGAGTCACTCCGCGCGGCATCAGGATGCTGGCGAGAGCCGGCGACCCCGCTATCCTGGCCGGAAACGTGCTGGATTTTCAGATTCTGCAATCCATCATGCGGCTGTTGCAGGAGCAACGGATACTGATTGCGGAAACTCAAAGTTCATTAACTCAGTGGACCTTGTTTCGCAGCGCTGTCGAACTTGCCAAGGAATCCATGGGCGATCAGGAAAGCGTTCAGGTGCGCATCCCCGAGTCGCTGACTCCGGAGGTCAAAGGGGGCATCACCGTTCGCGTGGACGGCCTGAGATTCCGCGAGTTGGTCAATCGGCACACCGGCAAGGCGCTGGAGATGGTCAATTCCGTGCTGGAAGAGAGCGGCATCAAGGATGCGGAGTTGGGCCACGTGCTGCTGAATGGAGGAACAACGCATTTGCCCGACGTTGTGCGACGGATCAAGCAGAGGTTCCCGGATTCCAAAGTGCACCACCTTGCCCCAGACGCCGTGGCAAGCGGAGCGGCGCTGTTGGCGATGGAATCTGGCCTTAGCGCAAACGGGCATGGGTTCCTGGCAGACGATCTTGAGTATCTTCCCGATCCGGTCCGGATGATTGTGCCGGGCCTGGTCGATTTTCTCAGTCCCCTGGCAGGCCAGGGCGCGGCTACTCCTGCCCCTGTTGCTGTGCCAGTCCCGCCTACTCCGGAGCAGTTGGAGTTGGCGGCTTTCAAGGAGAAGATCCTCAGCGGGCATTTTGACCGGGAGGCGGGCGAATTGGCTGACTTGGCAAGAGAGATTCAACGCCGGCTTAACATCAACTGACAACAAGAGCCGGCATTGCCGTGCCAGTGAGGTGATTCCTTGGCGGTTACGATTCCTCAAGTTACAAGCGCGTTGAAGCAAAAGGGGCTGAAGTTTGGCCAGCCGGATGAAACCACCATCCTGATGGGCTTTGGCTCGGCAAAGGACAGCATCAAGGTCATACTGCGGGTCTTGGAAAACGGTGAGTATATCGACATGCGCACCCTGCTGCTGGCCACTTGCGCGGACGACAATTCGAATCTCGAAAGCCTTCAAGCGGAACTGTTGCAGCAGAACCTGGATTACAAGATGGTGAAGTTCTGCCGCGATACGGAAGACGGTGAGATTGCGGCGCGTGTCTGTCTGCCTCTGGAAGACAACCCGTCTATCACAGCCGACCAATTGAGCACGCTGATCGGCGCGCTGGTGTCTCGCTGCAACGAGGTTCTGCCCACGATCAACAAGCTGATCGAAGCAGGCAAGAGACCCGGCAAAAAGAAGACCATCGAAAAAGGGGGGGGTACAACGCCCCCGGAAGGCAAATCGCGAACATCGACGATTCTGGCAATAGGCGTGCTGATGTTGGGAGCAGCGGCCATTCTAGCGGTTGTCTACCTGTTTCTGTTCATGCACAAAGGATGATGGAGGGCATCTCATGCCGGTAAGTGAATCGGAGATTCGCAACCTGATGCGGGAGTGCGGCGTCACGCTCACCCCAAGCTTTGGCGGGATTATGGCATTTGTTATTGAGGCGCAGGGAAAGAAACTGGTGGTAACCATCAACATTACCAAGAATGAGATTGTTCAGTTCAGAACGCTGGAGATGATGACCGTGAAGCCGGCACAGCACCGGCCGGCCCTGTACACGGCAATGATGAGTGCCAACTACCAGAAGAAGGTGGTCAAGTTTGCCTTTGACCGATCCAATGGAGCTGTGGTGGCATACATCGACATTTACGTGGGAGACTCGAGTATCACCAAGCAGCAAGTGCAGCGCTGCGTGAATGCCTTCCGCAATATCGTGATTCCCACCTGGAAGCGATTCGAGACCGTTACTGAAACGGGCACTGACCCTGGCGACGCAGCTTCGCCGCAGATCACCGATCTGATAAGCGAGTTGCTTGCCGCCTCAAACACCTCCGACGCGAAGAAGGCGGGGCTGCCGGGAAAGAAGAAGGCCGGCAACTTCGACGACCTGCTCGGTCAGGTGATAGGCGATGAGGATTAGAAGAGGCGCTGGCCGCAAAGGCCCTCCGGCTTGCGCCGGGGAGCCTTCGGCAGACGACTCCCGCTAAGCAGCAACCGCCCGCGCGGGCTTGGAACCCCACAGCCCGTAATAGGCAATGTAGAGGTAGCAGATCACGGGCAGTACGAACGCATGCTGAATGCCCACCTTGTCGGCCAGCGCGCCCAGCAGGTAGGGAACCACCGCTCCGCCCACAACCGCGGTCATGACAAGCCCAGAGCCCTTGCTGGTCATCGGTCCCAGCCCGGCAATGGCCAGCGTGAAGATGTTGGGGAACATGATCGAGTTGAAGAAGCCGCACAACACCAGCGTCCCGATAGCTACCTCTCCCGATGTAAACATGGAGACGGCGATCAGCGCGGCTGCGGCAAAGCCGAAAATGCCCAGCAGCTTCCCGGACTTGACCTTCGTCAAAATCCATGAGCCGAGCAGCCGGCCAACCAGCGCGCCGAACCAGTAGAGAGAGACCAGGAACGACGCCGTCTTGGCCGTGCTCATACCCTGGGTCTTGAAATAATTCACGGCAATCGAGGCCAGACCCACCTCAACGCCCACGTAAAAGAAGATGCCGACCGCGCCAAGCACAGTATGTTTGTAGCTCCAGATGCTGCGGCTCGATCCATGATCTTCCGCAGTACCGCCCTCGGTCTCCGCGATGGGAGGCAGGTGTGAGAAGGCCACCGCGAGCCCTAGAATCAGCAGCGCCGCAGCGATGAGAATGTACGGCCCGCGAACCGTGTCGGCAATGCTTGCTTTGCTTGCCAGCTTGTCAGGATCGGTAAGGATATACGCGCCTGCAATCAGCGGAGCGATGGTGCCGCCGATGGAGTTGAAGGCCTGAGCCAGGGTCAGCCGGATGGGGGCGCTCGACTCGGGCCCCAGGATCGAAACATACGGATTGGCCGCAGTCTGCAACGCGGTAACGCCGGCGCCCACGACAAAGACCGCCGTAAGGAAGAGCGGGAAGCTCACCATCTTGGCGGCTGGCACAAAGAGAAGGCAGCCCACCACCTGGATAAACAGCGAAACCACCATCGTTCGTTTGTAGCCGATGGTTTCAATCAGCTTTGAGGTCGGCGAGGCAAAGACAAAGTAGGCGAGGAAGAAGGCCGTTTCCGCCAGCATCGCCCATCCATAGGGAAGATCGAAGATCGACCGCAGATGGGGCACCAGCGCCATGTTCAAGTTGGTGATGAATCCAAAGATGAAAAACAGCGCAGTGACGGTGATAAACGGGATCAGGTACCCAGGCGACGTGAGAGCCGCCGATTGCTTGGATTGTGCTGCCATAAAAGGTTTTCTCCCCATTTCCTCAAAGAAATCTGCCTGCCAGAGCTTGTTGTCTCGCCTTGTGCTCAGGCTTGCATCCAGGACGGCGGCTGCTTGGCTTGCGCAATCCGGTTCCGGCTCGTCCGGTATTTGGCCTTCTTTGCTGCACACAACACTACACGGGCGACCATGGCGAAGGGAAGCAGCCGGTGGAACCGCTGAACGGGCGGCGCAATGGGCTGGCTGCCGTCAGGCGGCGCATTCGGTTATCCTCAACTGAAAGCGAGGAGAAAGACGTGGCCAAGGAAGCAATGAGCAGCGCCAAGCTGAAGAAGGTTCTGGCGGCCCTTGAAGGCAACTGGCAGGCCGAGATGGAGGGCTACCACACCTACCTGGCCCTGGCGGAGCGCGACAGCGACCCGGTGCGCGCCCAGGTGCTGCGCCACCTGGCCGGCGCCGAGTGGGAGCACGCCACGCTCTGGCACGGCCGCATCGCCGAACTGAACGGCCCCGAACCCGTCTACACCGGCAAGCCCGGCGGCGAGGCCGACTCGCTGGCCAGCCGCGCCGGCGGCATCCGCATGGCCCTGCGACGGCTGGAGATCGAAGAGAGCCGCGCCATCGCCAGCTACGGCGAGCAACTGAAGGCTTTCGGCGACGAGGACTCCAATGCCATCCTCGAACACGTCATCGAGGACGAAAAGGATCACTACCGGGAGCTGGGGTCGCTGTTGCGCGGCCACTATCACGCCCCCGCAGGCACGCACACGATCGACGCCAAGGCGGTTCTCGACGAGATGCTGGCCAAGCGCAACCAGGGCCGCAAGCAGCCCGGCAGTTGGATCGGCGACGCCATCTACGGAGTCAACGACGGCCTGGGCGCCATCTTCGGCATCGTTTCCGGCGTCTCCGGCGCCACCGCCGGAGACAGCAAATACGTCCTCCTCGCCGGCCTCTCCGGCATGATCGCCTCGGCCCTCAGCATGGGTTCCGGCGCGTACCTTGCCGCCAAGAGCGAGCGCGAAATCTACCACGCCGAGGTGATCCGAGAGCGCGAAGCCATCCAGATGAACGGCCCCGAGGCCCGCGAACTGCTGGCCCTCTACTACCAGGTCAAAGGCTTGCCCGAGGAAGACGCGCAGCACATGGTCAACCACATCGCCAGCGATCCCGAGCAGTTGCTGCGCGCCCTGGCCAGCGAGCGGCTCGGCTCCTCCGAGGAGGCGCTCGCGAATCCCCTCATCTCAGCCGGCTCCGGCGCGCTCTCCACGGCTATCGGGGCCACCATTCCGATCATCCCCTTCTTCTTCCTCAGCGGCATCGATGCGGTTATCGCCGCTGCCATCATCTCGCTTGCCGCCCACTTCGCCGTCGGCGCGGCCAAGTCGCTCATCACCGTCCGCTCCTGGTGGTCCTCCGGCTTCGAGATGACCGTCGTCGGCGCGCTCGAAGGCGCGGTGACCTACGGGATTGGTATTTTGCTCGGCAAGGGCGGCATGTAAATCCCAGGGCTACGTAGAACTTAGGAGAGCGTGCGCTTCGAAAAAGGAAACTATGGAGAATTCGGGAATCAGCTGGCTTCTGCCGGTGCGGAACGCTATTTGCACTCTCTATTTACTTGTTTTCACCCTCTTTGAGGGTTACTCAGCGGCTGCCACCGCCCTCGACCATTCCGGGAGATTTCCCGCTTGGGAATCGAAGCTCGGAACATTCCTCTTCATCCTTCCTTGCGAACTCTTGGTCAGTTTGGCTCTTCTTCTTTATGGCGAACGAGCAAGGCTCGGCTTCTATCTCGTCGTCGGGAATTTATTTGTGTACGTCGCGTTCATGTGCCTCGAGAGTATTTTGGTTCACGATGCCCCTAGCACGACGGGAGCAATGTGGGAGATCCTTGGCATATGGGCCTTTCTTTTCGCTAGTGCTATGGGATCAGCGCATTTGCTGGCAACCAGACCTCGTTCATCGTGAAGATCACGACACACTGGGTGGGAGAGTGCTGCATGCAGCAAGCATCCGATTTAACCCCTTCGTGTCCAATCAGTAGAATGAATTCGGCCTTGCCACATGGGAGAACTCCGTGCTGAAAAAGTCTCTTTGCCTACTCGCCTTCGCCTTCATGCTGTCGCCCAGCGCCGTTCCGGCCCAGCCCGCCTCGCCTGCCGTCCAGACAGCCGCCGGAATTACGGTAGAGAAGAACGTCGCCATGAGGACCCGCGACGGAGTCATCCTGCGCGCCGACATCTACCGCCCCGCCGCCGACGGCAAGTATCCGGTGCTGCTGACGCGGACGCCCTATAACAAGGATGGCTTTGCGGCATTTGGCCAGAAGGCCGTGGCGCGCGGCTTCATGGTCGTGGTGCAGGATGTGCGCGGCCGGTTTACCTCTGAGGGCGAGTGGTACCCCTTCAAGCACGAGACGGACGACGGCTACGACGCAGTGGAGTGGGCCGCGGCCCTGCCCAACTCCAACGGCAAGGTGGGCATGTTCAGCGGCTCTTATGTAGGCGCGACGCAGATGCTGGCCGCCATCGGGCATCCGCCGCACCTGGCCGGAATCTGCCCCATCGTGACGGCCAGCAACTACCACGAAAACTGGACCTACCAGGGCGGCGCATTCGAGCAGTGGTTCAACGAGTCATGGACCTCTTCGCTGGCCCAGGACACCCTTGGCCGCAGGATCAACGAAGCCAAGAACGCGCTCATCGGCGACGCCGTTTTGCCGCTCAAGCAGTATCCCGTCTTCAATATCGGCGCGGCTCAGGACGGTGCCGCGCTAACTCGCACGCTGGCGCCTTACTTCCTCGACTGGCTCGATCATCCAGCGTATGACAGCTATTGGAAGCAGTGGTCCATCGAGGAGCAATACGCGAACATCCAGGTTCCGGCGCTCACCATCGCCGCCTGGTACGACATTTTCCAGGGCGGCTCGCTGCGCAATTACATGGGGATGAGGGACCACGCCGGCAGTGAAGCGGCGCGTAACGGGCAGCATTTGATCGTCGCCATCGGCGGCCACTCCGGATGGGGCCGCACCGTCGGCGAGGTCGATTTCGGCCCCGACGCCCCCTTCGACGAGAACGCCGTGATCCTCGACTGGTACGACTATCTCTTTCTGGGCAAGCAAAACGAGTTCGCCAACCGCAAGCCGGTAAAGATCTTCGTCATGGGCAAGAACGAATGGCGCTTTGAGGACGCATGGCCGCTGGAGCGGGCGAAGAATACCCGCTATCTGCTCCATTCGCATCACGATGCAAACGGTCCTGTCGGACATGGACTGCTTTACACAGATCCGAACCAGGAATTTCGCGAGAATGGATCGCCTGAAGATACCTACATCTACGATCCTGCAAATCCCGTTCCTACCGTCGGCGGCCCGCTCTGCTGCGACGCCGTTCACCTTGCTCCCGGCCCGCGCGACCAGAAGGAAGTCGAATCCCGTCCCGATGTGCTCGTATACTCCACTGCCCCGTTGACTGAAGACCTCGAAGTTACCGGCCCGGTAACTCTCGATCTCTTTGCCAGCTCCACCGCAGTCGATACGGACTTCACCGCCAAGCTGGTCGACGTCTACCCCGATGGCCGGGCCATCAACCTGACCGAAGGCATTCTCCGCGCCCGCTATCGCGAGTCCACTACCGGCGCGCCCAAGCCCATCGTCCCCGGCCAGGTTTACGAATACAAGATCGATATGTGGTCCACCAGCAATGTCTTCCTCAAAGGCCACAGGATTCGCCTGGAAGTGAGCAGCAGCAACTTCCCCCGCTTCGACCGCAACCTGAACACCGGCAGGGATGCCAGCACCGACTCGACCTTCGTGAAGGCCACCAACACCATCCTCCATGACGCTGCCCATCCCAGCGCGCTGGTGCTGCCGGTGGTGGCGAGATAGCTTGGTTTCTTGAGGATTATTAACTCTGAAAACGGAAACTGGAAGGTAGAAGCTAAGAGCTAAAAGCTAGCAGCCACAAGCTCCTTCGCCGCCTTCCGTCCCAGCCGTATGCAGTCGGGAATCCCGATGCCGTCGTAGGCATTGCCCGCCAGCCGCAGCCCATGCAGCGCGGATACCCGAGCCGCAACCCGCGCCATCCGCTCCTGGTGGCCCACGGCATATTGCGCCATTGCCCGACGCCAGCGCGAAACCTGCGCGTGTTCCGGCTCCATCGCCAGGCCAACCACGGCCTCACCCAGGATCGCAGCCAGCTCGCGACGCACGGTGGCCACCAGCGCTTCGTCCGTCTCCGCCAGCAGCGCCTCGTTCTTCATGCCGCCTAGGAAAGCTCTCAGCACTGCTTTGCCCGGCGGCGTGCGGCCCAGAAACTTGCGATGAACGAAGGTGCAGGCCAGCATCGCGCGGCCTTCGATAGCCGGGACCAGGAAGCCGAATCCCTCCGGCAGCCGGCCTAGCTTTGCGTCATCGTAAATAAGGTTCACGGTAATCGAAGAAGAGTACGGGATCGCGGCCAGTTCCTCGCCCAGCGCCGCGTCTACCGATCCCAGCAGCGCCCCCGCGGCCCAGGCGGGCGAGGCCATGACGATCGAATCGTAGGCTTCCCAAACCCCCAGGGACTCGACTCGCCAGCCCTCGGCCGTCTTGTCAAGCCCGCTGACCGGCGCGGCCAGCCGCACAGATGCGGGATGGAGCCGTGCGGCAAGCGCGTCAATCAGTTGCTGCATTCCGCCCCGCAGCGAAGTAAAGATGGCCCGCGCCGCCTGAGTGGAGCTTGCCCCGGCCTGCCCGCCGCCACTCCCTGCCCCATTCTTCTTCGCGGCCTCCCTGGCCCGGGCGCGCATCTTGCGGTGCGCGGCCAGCATCCCGCGCGTCAGCGAACCGTATTCGCTCTCCATCTCCACCAGCCGGGGCAGCACCGTCCGCGCGCTCAGTTGCGAAGCGTCCCCGCCGAAGATTCCGCTCAG
>JBEKDH010000032.1:0-28087 GCA_050014455.1 Occallatibacter sp. | reverse complement strand
CCGTTTGTCCTGGGAAAAGATAAGGGCAAAGTCAATGCCATGATCGAGAGATTGTTCCCGGCAGGGCTGCTTTATTGGACCATTGAGGTCCTGGGCGTGTGCTTGGGTCTTCCGGCGCTCCTATGGCCCAAAGCGGCCTTTTCCATAACCACAGACAATACTGCCCTTAAGACCACGGGCATGATCGTTCTTGCCCTGGGCTTTGCCTTGTTCCTATCCGCCTTGATCTCTTTTGGAAGATCGTGGAGGGTTGGCATCGATAAGAAAACACCTGGGGAATTCGTGACGCGAGGGGTCTTTCAATTCACCAGGAATCCTGTCTTCGTTTTCATCGACCTGCTTTTCATAGGGATATGGATGGTTCTTGGAAACCTCTTCTTCCTGCTGGCGGCATTGATCGCGGCCGCCGTTATGGACTATCAGATTCGGCAGGAAGAGGAGTATCTTTCCGGCCTTTATGGCGAAAGTTATCGGGTGTATAAAGCCAAAGTGAATCGATACTTTGGCAGACGGCTGTGATCGCCGGACGCATGTTGAGATTCTTCGTGCTATCCCAGGTCCGAGAATCCGGACCTGGGGCACCCTCATTTGTTACTCATTCAGACCAAGGCCACCTGCCCATGACGGAGAAACTCTACTCCGAATCAGACGGTCAGAATACTTGATCGCCCACCCTTCGCCAGAATCCGCCGCGGCGGAGCGAAGGATGGGGCACCCAAATTGGAGGGAATTTCAGCAATCCTTGGAAAACTAGGGTGCGCCACCCGCCGGCGGACGAGGCACCTGGGCCACCCATCTTCAGTGGTTGCGCTCACTTCTCCCGGCACCTGGGCCAGCCGCCCACGGCGGAAGATCTGGGGCGCCTGTGTTTTCTACTTATTCAGATGTGGGTCACCCGCCGCGAGATGCGGGTTGAGGAATGGAGATGGGCGGTAAACGCAAGGTGTGTACCGATGGTCAGGCCAGTCGATTCCGCAACTGCCAAATGCAGGGCACAGACCAAGTTGTGCCTGTAGTTGGCGTGTGCGCAATATGATGTGAAGATTGCTGGTAGATGATTCTACTTTGCTGTAGAAATCGGCAAACTGACCGTAGGATACTTCGGGATCGGCAAACAGCGGGAGAATTTTTTCTTCGCGATTCTCACAGATTTCCGCGAGTCTGGGGCGTAACTCATTGGCGGGAACCTGCGTTTCGTTAATCCAATAGCTCCCATCCTTGCGAAGGAGAACAATAATGGTTCTGTCAACGCCTGGGCAATCGTAGTCAGCAATCGTCCGAACCCGCGTTATGGGAAGATACATGCCCACCGACGACGGTCTTTGCAGTGCGAAGGTGCATAGCGCCAGGATCAGAAAGAGGGCGGCCAGGGGAGCAGCAAACAGCGCACGCAGATGATTGAGGTCCATATCGTTGTTGGACACCGGCGGGGGTGGTTTTGTTCCCACTTCGAGCGCTGCTTATGCCGGGCGCCGGGCGCCCCGGGTCCGGTCCGCCGCGGCGGATCGGACCTGGGAGACCTTGTCCTCAATCCTCCCTGCTTTATTGCTTCTGCTCCGCCGCCGGCTGCTTGGGCATCGGGATCGTTATGTCGATGGGCTGCGGCGGCCCGAGCTTCAGGTCGTCCAGGGGCGGCTTGATCTCGGGTCCGTTGCCGACAACCAGCACCGCCAGCTTGCCGGGGTGGATGTACTTCTTGGCCACGCGATCCAGATCGGCCAGAGTTACCTTTTCGAGAGCGGCCTTGTAAGTCTCAAGATAGTCCGGCGGATAGCCGTAGAACTCCAGCTTGACCCGCTCGGCGAGCACCTTTTCCCTGGTGTCGTAGCGGAAGAGGAAGGAGTTCAGGATGTTATCTTTGGCGCGGTCCAGCTCGGTCTGGGTGAACGGCTTCGCGTTCAGCCCGTCGATCTCGGCCAGCGCGGCCTTCGTCGCATCCACGGTGGAGGCGCTCTTGGTGAGCACGACGACGCGGAACGCGGCCGGATGGTCGTAGCCGAAGCTCATGCCGCCGCCCACCGCATAGGCCAGGCCCAGCTCGGTGCGCACCTTCTGGAAGAGACGGCTGGCAAATCCGCCGCCCAGTATCTCGTTCATCACCGCAATGGCGGGAACGTCGGGGTTGCGGCGTTCCGTGCCTAGGCCCACGATCTCCACGTTGGACTGATTCACGTCCTCCTTGTCGATAAAGGAGAGGCCGGGCTTGGGTCCGTTAAAGGCGTCGTGGCGGGCAGGCGCGGGCGTCACGGGCGGCAGCCCTTCAAAGGCTGCGCGCAGCTTGGCCTCCATGGCCACGGGGTCGAAGTCGCCGCTTACGGCCACGATCAGCTTGCCGCCAATCGTCCGGTCGTGCCAGGCCTTGAGATCGGCGACAGTGACCGCGCCGACGGTGGCGAGCTCGGGCTGGCGGGTGTAGGGGCTATTGGCTCCGTATACCAGCTTGGCAGATTCGCGGTTGGCGATCTCCTCCTCATCGTCGTTGCGGCGGACGATGCCGGTGGCTGCCTGTTGCTGGGCCAGTTGCAGCTTTTCAGGATTGAACTTGGGGTGCAACAGCAGGTCCATGGCGAGCGAAAAGACCTGGTCCGAGTCGCCTTTGAGCGAGTCCCATGAAACGGCGGTGGAGTCGACGTCGCCCGCGGTCTCGATGTGCGCGGCCTTGGCTTCGAGCAGATCGTCCAGGGCGTCACCGTCCATCCTGGCTGTGCCGCTGGTCCGCCAGGCATCGCCGTAAAGCCCCACCAGGCCCGTTTTGGCCGGGTCTTCGTCGCGCGAACCGCCCGGAATGAGCACCGATCCGGAGACAAAGGGCAGCTCGTGATCCTCTTGCAAGAAGAGGACGATGCCGTTCTTCAGCTCGATGCGTTTGGGCTGATGGGGCTTGAAGTCGTGCAGCTTGGGGATGGGAATCTGCTCCCAGGGCTTGGATTGCTGGGCGGAAAGGTTCAGCGAGAAAAGCGCGGCAATGAAAGCGCACACGATGAAGTCCTGCGCCGTCCCTACGGGACTCCGGAGTTCCCATGTGGAATCCGCCTTCCCCACGCTGAAGCGCGGGGCTAACGAACACTGCGCCTCCGGCGCGGCTGCTAGGACATTACTTATGCAGCGATCCATAAAGCCGTGCCCTTTCAAAACCGAGTGTCTGGCGATGTGTAACAAAAGGCTCTTCATTTCGCGCCTCCGTCTTTCGGTGCTGTTGCAGGTTGCTGCGCAGTCGGCGGCGCTGTCTCAATCCAGGCCTCGGTGCGGTTGCTGTCAACAAATACTTTGCTGGCCACGCGGCGAATATCTTCCTTGGTCACCTTGTCTACCCGGTCAAGTTGCAGGAAGAGCTCGCGCCAGTCGCCGTAGCGGGTCTGGTACTCGGCCAGCTGGTTGGCCAGCCCTTGATTGTCGGCCAAGCCGCGCAGCAGGTCGGCGCGGGTGCGGGTCTTGTACATGGCCAGCTCGTCGCTGGTGACATCGGCGGCCTTGAGCTTGTCGATCTCCTTGTGAATAGCGTCGCGCATCTCGGCCGGCGTGTGCCCCGGCAGCGGAACCGCATAGAAGACGAAGAGGCCCGGATACTTGTCGCCGGGATAGGGGCTTGCACCCGCGGCCACGGCGGCAATCTGCTGGTCACGGACCAGGCTGCGATAGAGGCGCGAGACTCGGCCGTTGGAGAGGATGTCGCTGATGGCGTCGTAGACCGCATCGTCGGGGTCGCGGTAGTCGGGCCGGTGGTAGCCCTCGACGTAGATGGGCTGCGTGGCCTCGCGAACGGCCACCGTCTTCTCGGCAAACTGCCTGGGCTCGACAGTGGTCATCTCCTCGGGCTTGGGTCCGCCCGGGATGCGGCTGAAGTAGCGCTCGAGCATGGGCATCGCTTGGGAGGCCTTGATGTCGCCCACGACGGCCACCACGATGTTCGCGCCAACGTAATACTTCTTGTGGAAGTCCATGGCCTCGGTGGCGTTGATCTGGGCCACCTCGCTGGGCCAGCCGATGCCGCTGCGGCCATAGTTGTGGGCCACGTAAGCGGTGGCTAGGAACTGCTCCCAGAGCCTGCCTTCGGGGTTGGAGTCGGTGCGCATGCGCCGCTCCTCGATCACCACGTCCCGCTCCTTGTAGAACTCGCGAGGCACGGTGTCGGCCAGGCGGCTGCTCTCAAGCCAAGCCCAAAGCTCAAGGCGGTTCTCCGGCATCGACCAGAAGAACATGGTCTCGTCCAGGCCGGTTTCGGCGTTCAGGCCCTCGGCGCCGTTGCGCTCTGCCACGTCAGTAAACTGGTTGGGGATGACGTACTTATGGGCCTCTTTCTGGGCCTCCATGAAGGCTTTCTTCAGCTCGGCCAGCTTCTTCTCGTCGCGTCCCACGGCTTTCAGGTACTCGGCCTCGTAGGCGTCGTTGGCAGCCTCCACCTTAGCCAGAGCGACTTTCTCAGCGGCGTAGTCCTTTGTGCCGATCTGGCTGGTTCCCTTGAAGGCCAGATGCTCGAACATGTGCGCTAGGCCGCTCTCGCCCGAGGGGTCGTTCACATCGCCGGCGTCGACAAACGTGGAATAGCTGAAGACCGGCGCCTCCGGCCGCTCACAGACGATGAGGGTGAGCCCGTTGGGCAGCACTTTGGTGGTGATCCGCTGCTCGAAGCTCTTCAAATCCTGGGCCTGGGCGCCGGCAGCGGCCATGGCCACCCCCAGCAGCGCCAAAGCCAAAAACCGGAAAGAAACTCTGCTTTGCATCCATTCTCCTTGTTCGAGGGGTGTGCGACCGCGGCCCCCGCACTCTTCCAAGCTAGTGCCCTTGGCGGGAGGGGGTCAAACCGGTGGTGCGGCGGGCTTGACTTGACATTGGATTGTGTATAGTGTATTAGTATAGTAGACACTTTGATGAACCTGCGCATCAACTTCTCTTCCGGAGTGCCCATCTATCAGCAACTGATGGAGCAGATCAAGCACGCCGTGGAGACGGGAGCGATCCGGAGCGGCGAGCAACTGCCGACGATCCGCAAGATTGCCGAGGAGCTGACCATGAATCCCAACACGGTGGCGAGGGCGTATCGCGAGTTGGAGCATGAAGGGTTCATCGAGGTGCGGCACGGGTCGGGCGCCTACGTTGCGGAGCGGGGAACGTCTTCCGCGAAGGCCGCCGGGATTCGCAGAGCGGGCGAGGTTCTGCGTCCGGCCATGGAGCGAGGTCTGGCTCTCGGCTTGTCGGAGTCGGAGCTTCGCCGGGTATTTGAAGACGAACTTTCGCGGCTGCAAGACGATGCGGCCGCTGAACGGAGGGGCAATTGAACGACATCATCATCGCCGCTGACGGCCTTTCAAAGAGTTACGATGGCAAGCCAGCCTTGAGGAGCCTCCGTCTGGAGGTTCCGCGCGGATCGATCTGCGGCTTTCTGGGCCGCAATGGCGCGGGCAAGACGACCACGCTGAAACTGCTGCTGGGGATGCTCAGGCGGGATGCGGGGACCATTCGGCTGTTCGGCGAGCCAATCAATTCGGAAGCCTCTTCCATTGCCGCGCGGCGGCGCCTCGGCTTCGTCAGCGAGGACAAGGATCTCTATCCCTTCATGACTGTCGACCAGACGATACGGTTTACACGCCCATTCTTTCCCGGCTGGCGGCGCGACCTGGAGGAGAAGTACATGGATCTCTTCCAGTTGCCGCGCAAGAAGGCCGTGCCGAAGCTGTCCAAGGGGATGCGAACGCAACTGATGCTGGTGCTGGCCATGGCGCGCGGCGCGGAGTTGCTGATGATGGACGAGCCTACCAGCGGCCTCGACCCGGCGATGACTGAAGACGTGCTGCAGATTCTTGCGGACCTGGCCGCCAGCGACGGAACTACGATCTTCTTTTCGTCGCATCAGCTGGCGGAGGTGGAGCAGATTTGCGATCGCGTCTGCATCATCGACGAGGGGCAGGTGGTGATCGAAGGCGTGTTGGACGACCTGAAATCCGACTACCGGCGCATCCTTCTGGTCTTCGACGGAATACCGCCGCGGGAGCTGGCTGACCTAGCCGGCGTCGATCATCTGCGCCAGCGTGGGCGCACGGCATCGCTGCTGGCTCATGGCGATGTGGATGGCCTGGTGGAACGCGCGCGCTCGCTGGGGCCGACATCGGTGGAGGTCCGTCCCGTAACGCTCAAAGAACTGTTTCTTGATCATGTGAGGGGGGAGTAATGCTCTGGTTCAAAGCCTGGCTTGAAACGCGATGGCGCCTCGTTTTTTTGCTCGGATCGACCCTTATGATATGGCTCGCACCTCTATGGCTGCCTTCTTTCGGTTTGCGGCTGCCTCCGGGAGTGCCCGCGGCGCGGCTATGGATGGCCATTCAAATGGGTTCGGTTCTTCTATTCATCTTTACAGCGATCTTCCTTGCTGGATCGGGAATCAACACCCAAGGGGCGTACACTTTCACTCCGGGATTCCATGGTTCCATGCTCTTTACGCTGTCGCTCCCAATTTCGCGCCGGCGACTGCTCTTCGTACGGGCGGGGCTGGGCGCTCTTCAGACGTGCATCCTGGTCGTCATCATGGCCTGCTACATCCTGCACCTGCGGCCGGAAACTACGAGTGTCTCGCAAGCCTTTGTATATCTGACCCGGACAATCGCCTGCACCATGGCCATCTATGCTCTTTCGGTGTTGTTGACTTGCGTGCTCGATGAAACATGGCACGTCACGGGTGCGTTCATTCTCTGGACTGCTTTGTTTCTGATGCAGTCCAAATTCGGTTGGGTCGCACGGGTCAGTCCTCTTCGCGGCATGAGCCTGAATTGCTATCCGATCACCGCGCCGATTCCGTGGGCTCCGATTGTGGCGTCCCTGGTGTTTGCCTGCGTCTGTCTGTGCGCATCGGTGCTGGTGTTGCAGCGAAAGGAATACTGATTGCAATCGCTAATTCGGCGGGCGCTGGCCAACGGGCTCCGGCGGCGCAAGCCCCAGGGCAATCGCATGAATGGAGATCGAGAGCAAAATTGGGTTTCGCGCTGCCCCTACGGGGCGGTCGATTCCAACTTCGACGCATTCCCAGGGTCTCGCCCTGGGCTATTCTCCTTGCCTCCCTCCGGGAGGGACCGCCGTTCTTTGCCGGTTCAAGAAACGAATGGAGCCAGGTTCCGCAATAAGAACCGTTCCTGCGATTGCCGCCGCAACCCTCGCAATTCCGTAGAATGACCAGTCGATTCTTGGTACTATGAAAGCTCCATGCAGCGCAACGAAGAGAATCTCCGCACCATCACCCCACGGGCAGAGAATCGTCCGCGAAATCGCCGGCGCCTCACGCCGCTCTGGCGAGCCGTGATCGAGGTTGCGTTTATCGTCTTTCTCTTCTATTCGAATCTGTTGATGGGAGAGTTTACGGCTTCCAATGGGCGCGGGAAAAGCCTGGCGTTCGCCTTCCACGACATTTTTTCCGTTACGAATTTCGTCATCGCCATGATCTCGGCGCTGATTGGGTACGGGGTGTTTGAACATCTACGCAAGAAGCTCTAAGGAGGCGCTGCACAGGTGTCTATTGTGCAGCCGGCATCCCTCAGGCCGGGATCGGCAACAGGGCGACTATCAGGAGACTCTTACAATCACTCCCGTGGCGTCGTCCTGCTGAGGATCGCCGCCGGCAAAGCTGCGAGCGGCGCGATAGATGCCTTGCACGAGTTGGTTCGCTGAATCCTGGAGATGGGCGCGCACGTATTCAAGCACTCCGCCGGTACCGAACTCCACGTCTCCCGGCGTTGACATCTCCGTTGTGCCGTCCGTCATCAGAATCAGGAGCTGCCGCGAGGTCAAAGGCACAGTGGAGGTGGCAAAGCCAATATCGGGAAACAGCCCCAGCGGCGGTCCCGAGCTTTCCACCACATGATCGATCTCGCCTGAGCTATTCATCAGAATGCCGGGAACGTGCCCTGCATTGGCATAAGACATGCAGCCATTCGCTCCATCCAGGCAAACCAGCAGCATGGTGACGAACCGGGCGTCCTCGAGGTCCGCTATCAGCATGTGGTTGACGCGGCTCAGTATCTTTGCCAAGTCCGGTTCGACCTGGGCGAACGAGCGCACATAAGCGCGGGTCAGCGCCATGACAAGCGCGGAATCCAAACCGTGTCCGCTCACATCGCCAATGCCGATGCAAATGCGTCCGTCAGGCATTGAGAACGAGTCAAGGTAATCGCCGCAAGCTTCTTCGGCGGGGTAGATGGCGCTGGCGACATCGAAGCCATTGGCGCACACCGCTGCGCCTGTGTAGAAGCGCTGCTGGACGTTCCGCGCCATTTGCAACTGGACTTCCCGCTCCTGCTGCCTACGGAGCGCCGTAATGTCCTTGCTTACCGAAACAAAATGGGAGATGACGCCGGCGCTGTCCCGGATGGGGCTGATGGTCTGCTCCGCCCAGTACAGTTCCCCGGACTTCTTGCGATCCACAAGCGCCCCGCGGAAATCCTCACCGCGCAGAATCTGATCCCAGAGCCGGCTGTAGAACGTCTTGTCCTGGAGGTTGGACTTCAACACGGCAGGCGTCTTGCCTACCACTTCCCCCCGGCTGTAACCGGTAATCACCTCAAACGCCGGATTCACGTACTCAATGGTGCCGTGGCGGTCGGTGATCACGACGCCATCGGCCGTCTGTTCCACGGCGCGCGAAAGCAGGCTGATTGTTTCCTGTGAGCGGCGCCGTTCCAATTCAGTGCGTTTCTGCTCGGTCATGTCGCTGACCATGGCCAGCGCGCCCTCAAAGCCCCCGTCCGCGCCAACGATCGGCGATGTAGTTACCCGCGCCCACAATCCTTCCCCATCCTTCTTGCGATAGCGGGTTTCAATCTGTTCGCTGACGCCCCGGCGGCGGCGTTCCATTTCGGATTCCTTCTGCTCGATGTCGCTTTCGAACATGAAATCGAAGAGCGGCCTGCCCCGCATTTCCTGGACGGTATAGCCGAGCAGTTCAGCCATGCGGACATTGACGAAAGAGGTATTGAGATCGGCATCCACCTTCCAGATGCCCTCGTAGGCGGTCTCCACAATGCCGCGATAACTCTTCTCGCTGTGTTCAAGCGCTTCGAGCGTACTCTGCTTGCGTATCAGTTCCGCTCTCTCCGTGATCATGGATGCCGCCACCAATCCCGAGACCGAGGCAACCGCGATAAATGCCTGGAGCAGAATAGCGTTCTGCTGAGCGTCACCGTTGATGACGAGTCCAAAGCCGCGAGCGGTTCCCCACACGGCAATGGCGGAACTCAAAAAGCTCACGAATGCGGACCCCGGCACCTCGAACCGAATCGCTCCCCAGAGCACAAAAGGGAAAACGCCGAACGCAAACACGCCGGCATGCATCGATCCAAACTGCCGACCGAAGATCACCGACGCGCTGCCGGCGGTTCCGAGCAGGAGGCAGGCCAATTCGACCCGCCGCCGCTTATCCAGACCCGTCTTCAGCCCCGAGAAGGTGAGCAAAAGCGGGGTAACAATCAACACACCCGTAGCGTCACCCCACCACCAGGTCAGCCACGCTGGCGCAAAACCAGTGCCGGTATGCACGCCGGAGAGAACCAAAACCGCAGTGCCGAGAGTCGCGCTCACCGCGGTACCGCAGAGAGCGCCGCAGATAATCAGTCCGAGAACATCGCGAAGCTTGGTGAGGGAGGGCTGGAATCGCGGCACATGCCGCAAGAGCCAGGCGCCGCAAAGCGGACCGGCCGTGCTGCCCAGCGCGGTTCCGGCCGCGGCCATGTGCGGAATGCCGGTAAAGTAATTCACGAGGAATGCGGCCAGGGTGACTGCCGGCCAGATGCGATACCCGCAGATGAGCATGGCGGCCAACGCGACCCCGGCCGCCGGCCAAACCGGGGATACGGTTCCGCTGGTAAAAGGAACAGTCAGTCCTATCTCGCCAGCCAGCAAGCAAGCCGCAAAAACGCCGGCTAGTTCCAGAATCCGGCGTAGCACACTATGACTCTG
Source organism: Occallatibacter sp. (assembly GCA_050014455.1). Classification (GTDB taxonomy): domain Bacteria; phylum Acidobacteriota; class Terriglobia; order Terriglobales; family Acidobacteriaceae; genus Telmatobacter. The sequence goes on along the minus strand of JBEKDH010000032.1, from coordinate 18,151 downwards.
AGGACGGTCCAAATGCATTTCGGAGGTCGAACAATCTGGGGTTTCCATTTTGGCCATTAAGCTTCCTATCTCTATACTCTTGCATACTCATGCGGCTTCTCGGGCTGCTCTTTCAGATCCTTGCCTTTTGCCGAGCGGGAGGAGCGCAGTTCACATTCGTTTTGCGCTGGATCACTAAGGATTTCCCGTGCAGTGCTGCCTTTTCGTCTCTCTTCCTGTGCCCGCCGTCACCCCGGCCCTAAACTACATCCACTAGAATCAACCTGAGGAGTCCCAACAGAATGCCCCGTAAAGCCCTGATCGCCGCCAACTGGAAGATGTACAAGACACCTGCCGAAGCCAAGGCCTTTGTCGATGCCTTTTTGCCCCTCGTGGCCGGCCACGACCGCGATGAGATCGCCCTGTTCCCTTCCCCGGTGTTGCTGCCTACCGTGATTGAAGCCGCCAAAGGCTCGAATGTAGCCGTCGGCGCGCAGAATATCCACTTTGCCGAGGAGGGCGCCTACACCGGCGAGACCTCCGTGGGCCAGTTGCTTGCCATCGGCGGAACGCATACGCTGATCGGCCACTCCGAGCGCCGCCAGTACTTTGCCGAGACCGACGAGATTGTCAACAAGAAGCTGCACACCGCGCTCAAGCATGGCGTGGTGCCCGTGGTCTGCATTGGCGAGGTGCTTGCGGAGCGCGAGGCCGGCAAGACCGAAGAGGTGCTCAAGACCCAGGTGACCGGCGCATTTGCGGGCATCGCGGCCGAGGCCGCCGCGCCGATTGTGATTGCCTATGAGCCAGTGTGGGCCATCGGCACCGGCAGGACGGCCACGCCGGAGATGGCCGCCGACGCCCACAGGATCATTCGCGCCGAAGTAGCCAAGCTGCTGGGCGCTGAAGTCGCCGCGGCCATGCGCATCCTCTACGGCGGCAGCGTCAAGCCCGACAACGCCACCGCGCTCATCGGCCAGGAAGAGATCGACGGCGCATTGGTGGGCGGCGCCAGCCTCAAGCCCGATTCCTTCGAGAAGATCGTCAAGTACTGACCGCTCGCAAACTGGGTGCCCCAGGTCCCGTTCTTGGAACCTGGGATTCTCCATGAGCCCTGAACCTGCGGCCGCAGCCCAACGTATCATGGCTCATGGCCCAACGCGACCTGTACATCGATCGCCTGCGAACAGTGATTACCGCCCTGGTCGTCGTCTTCCATGCCGCCATCACCTATGGCGGCTCCGGCGGCTGGTTTTATCACGAAGTAGAATCCTCCGGCACGCCTTCCAGTCTGCTGCTTACCGTGTTTTGCGGCACCAACCAGGCTTATTTTATGGGCTTGTTCTTTTTGCTGGCCGGCTATTTCACCCCGGCCGCGCTGGAGCGCAAGGGCAACGCGCGCTTCATCGGCGACCGCTTCCTGCGCCTCGGGCTGCCGCTGCTGGCATTCGGGCTGATCCTCGCGCCACTGACCGCGGCGATGGTGGATTTCGCCAAGGGAGATGGCTTTTGGCCCACAATCCTTTGGTTCTGGCATCAAAAGCGGTTCATCAATGGCCCGCTCTGGTTTGCGGAGGCTCTGTTGATCTTCAGCCTCGCTTATTGCGCCTGGAGAGCGATTGCCGGGGCGCCGCTGGCCCAAACTCAACGCACGCCGAAGCCTGTTCCCGCCTATCGCTGGTGGCTGGTGAGCGCCGTCGGGGTTGCCGCTGCCGCGCTGGCCATCCGCCAGTTCATTCCCGTGGGCAAAGACGTCATCGGCATGCAGCTCGGCTACTTTTCGAGTTATATCTTCCTCTTCGCCGTGGGCATTGCCGCGTGGCGCTACGACTGGCTCCGGCGGCTCGGCTGGAGGAATGCGCGGCCCTGGATTTGGACGCTGGCCGTTGCCTGGCCCTGCCTGCCGGTGGCTATTGTGGCCGCCATCCAGTTCATCGGCGTTGGCAAGGCCAACTTTTCCGGCGGCCTCTCCTGGCCCGCAGTTTTTTACGCGTGCTGGGAGCCCTTCGTCGCCTGGGGCCTGATCGCCGCGTGGCTGCTGGTCTTTCGCGAGCGCATGAACCAGCCATCGGCCCTATGGGCGTGGCTCAACCGGCGCGCTTATGCGGTGTACATCATTCATCCCGTAGTGCTGGTGGGCGTGAGCCTGCTGCTGCGCGGCTGGGTTGCGCCCCCGCTGGTGAAATGGGGCGTCGTCGGCCCTTTGGCTTGCATCGCCTGCTGGCTGGTGGCCGATCCGCTGGTCCGTCTGCCGGGCGTGCGGCGCGTGGTGTGAGGCAAGGCAATCGCATTTGAATCGGAGAGGCCTACCCAGGGCTTCCGCCTTGGGCTATTCTCGTATCGTTCCTCCGGGACGGGATTGTCCGCGACGGAATATACCCGATTCGATCAGCTTCGGTTTCAAATGCTTTTGCCCTGGGTGTGAGGCGCTGCGGCTGGCGGACTCACCAGGCCGGGAACTACACTGTCGTCGCGCACTTTCCCGCCGGCTCGACGGTCGGCCCGCAACCCGGACGCCTTCGCGTCGATGAAAGGACTTGTCCCATGAGTTCCCTCCTTCGCCTCTTCGCACTGATCGCGCTTGCGTGCGCTCTGCTGGCAACAACCCCGCGGCCGCGCGCTGTCCAGTCCGCGACTGAGCCGGGCCACGTCCCCTGCTGCGGACCGATTACTCCCGCCGGCGATCGGCTTGCCGCCACGCTGGACAACATGAATGTGGAGTCGCTGTGGCTGGCGCATGAGCATGTGAACTGGGAGACGGGGGAAGCGGACAGGGACGCCGATTACGAGGGCCCCGGGAACCATTCTCACTGTAGCGCCTTCGCGGCGGCGGCGGCCGAGCGGCTGGGCGTCTATCTTCTCAGGCCGCCTGAGCATGGGCAGGTTCTGCTGGCCAACGCGCAGGCCGATTGGCTGGCCGGCGAAGCGGGCGCACAGGCGGGATGGCGCAGGGTTCAGAATATGCAGGAGGCGCAGGAGTTGGCGAACCAGGGAACTCTTGTGCTGGTCGTCTTCCGCAACCCCGACCGGCATTTGCCCGGACACATCGCCATCGTTCGCCCATCGGAGAAGTGGGCCAGGGCGCTCGAAGAGAACGGCCCCGAGATCATTCAGGCCAGCGAACATAACCACAACAAGACCAACGTCCGAATCGGCTTCGAGAGCCATCCCGGAGCCTGGCCCGATGGCGTTCTGTACTATGCGCATGACTTGGCGTAGCCATCGCGGCGCGGGCTCACCACATCACCGCGGCGTATCCCGGTGCAGCGCCTTCACCTGGTAGCCGGCGCGCTTGAGTTCAGCGGCAATCTCCTCGACCATCATCACGCTTCGGTGCTGGCCGCCGGTGCAGCCGAAAGCTATGGTGAGGTAACTCTTCCCCTCCTCCACATAGTGCGGCAGCAGGTAAAGGATCAGATCCGTCGCCCGAGCCAGAAACTCCCTGGTCTGCGGAAACCCGCGCACATACGCCGCGACTTTGGGGTCAAGGCCGGTCAGCTTGCGGAACTCGGGCACAAAGTGGGGATTGGGCAGGAAGCGCACATCGAAGACCATGTCCGCGTCCAGGGGAACGCCATTCTTGAAGCCAAAACTCAGGCAGGAGACGAGCAGGCGCCCGGTCTGATTCTCCTGGCCGAACCGGGCCAGAATATCGGCGCGCAGCTCGTGGACGTTGAAGTCCGACGTATCGATCAGCGTATCCGCCACGTTGCGAATGGGGTCGAGCAGTTGCCGCTCCTCCACGATGGAGCGCGAAACCGTCTCCGAGCGGCCCAGGGGGTGCGGCCGCCTGGTCTCGGAGTAGCGGCGAACCAGCACCGCGTCCTGCGCATCCAGAAAGATCACGCGCGTGGAGAGGAGCGTCTTTACGCCTTTCAGGATCTCCGGCAGGCGATCCAGTGTAGTTCCCTCGCGCACGTCCACCACGATGGCAGCCCGCTCCACTTCGGCTGACTTTTCCACCAGCCGGGCAAAATCGGGCAGTAGCTCAAGCGGCAGATTGTCAACGCAGTGAAAGCCCAGATCCTCAAAGGCCTTGAGGGCCGAGGCCTTACCCGCGCCGGAGATTCCGGTCACGATGACCAATTCCTTGGCCGGCTTCGTCACCGACTTGGCGCTCTCCGCATCTCTTTGCGGCGAATCAGCCTGGGGGGCGGGTTCTGAATTCGTCATGGGCAACATGCTACACCAAGGACCGGCCCAAAACTCTTTCACAGGCAATAAAAGATCGGACTGCGCCCAACCCTGGCCGCGCCTTTGTTTTGCGGCCAGAGTGGGACAGCACGACGCACGGACTGCAGAATGCGCGCAGATGCGCTACGGGATCTCCACCAGCTCCATCTGCCCGTCGCGGCGGCGATGGAGCACAAACATATCTCCAGCTGGATTGCGGAAGATGAGAAGGTCTCGGTCGCGGAACTCCGCATCCTTTACGGCCTCCTCGATGGTCATGGGACTGAGCGAGATCGCTTCGCCGCTTTTCAGGATGTGCGGCTCAACGACCGTCGGACGATTGGGGAACGAGTGGACGGCGATCGACGCGCTGGCCTTCGCGCCGGCCGGAGTGCTCTCGCCATAGCCAGCCGGCTGAACGGGACGAGCCTTGGGACGGGTAACCGGGGGCGCCGTGAGCACCTTCTCGCCGTTGGGCAGGCGCTTGCGCACCAGTTTCCGGTCCCGGTACCGGCGCGCCTGGTTTTCGGCGTGGTCCATCGCCTCGCGCAGCGCCGCATCCAGGGTATCGGCCTTGCCCGCGGCTGCAATCGTCTGTAGCCGAGCTTGCACGGTAAGCTCGACGATCTGCTCATGTTTCTGCACGCCGAAGGTGATGCTGGCGCGCGCGGTCTTGCCCAAAATGCGGGCAATACGTTCCATCCCCTCCTCGGCCTGCGTGCGCAACGCCTTGGAGATCTTCACTTTTCTGGCGGTGTACTCCACTTCCATGGTCAGCCTCCGCTCCTCGTTCTCCCAGCTCGGCTTCCCGGCTGGGGAACTTCGGATTGTATAGCCATCGGTTGTTGGTTGTCAGTTGTCAGTGGTCAGTGGTCAGCGCGGCAGTGTGCTGAGCTAAAGGAACGTCAAGCATATTCTCTCGGCCCCAGGTTGAATTTCAAGAACGGTGCAGCCTTGCGATCACTGACAGCTGAGAACTGACAACTGAAGACTGTTTCGCCCTACGCCTCGCTGCGGCGCCGATGGTGGGTAGACGGGATACTCATGTCCTCGCGATACTTGGCCACAGTGCGGCGGGTGAGCCGAATGCCCTGGGCGGCGAGCATCGCGGCCAACTGGTCGTCGGTCAGCGGATGGTGGGCATCCTCTTCCTCGATGAGCTTGCGCACCTTGCGCTTGAGCACCAGCAGCGGCGTGTCGGCACCCTCCGGCCCGTTCGAGCCCTCGGAGAAGAAGAAGCGCAGCTCGATTACCCCCTGCGGGGTGTGGGCATACTTGTTGGCCACCGCCCGGCTCACCGTCGAGGGGTGAACTCCGATCTCCTCGGCCACTTCCTTGATCATCATGGGCCGCAAACCCTCGATTCCCCGTTCGAGGAAGTCCTGCTGGCGGCGCACAATCACCTCGCAGGTGCGCAGAATCGTACTCTTGCGCTGGGCAATGTTCCGCATCAATTGCATCGCGGAGCGGAATCGCTCCTTTACGTAGTCCTTGACCTCTTTGTCGGTCTCTTGCGAGGCCAGCATCCGCCGGTACCGGGCGCTGAGCCGCAGACTGGGCAGGTCTTCCTCATTCATTGCAACAGCCCACTCTGCGCCCCGCTTGACAAAGACGACATCGGGTTCGATCAGCCTGGTCTGCTCGCGGTTGTACTGCCGGCCAGGCCGAGGGTCCAAAGTGCGAATGAACTCCGCCCCGGCTTCTGCCTCCGTGGGAGTAATGTGAGCCGCCCGCGCCAGATCTTTCACGTCCCGCTTTTGCAGCAGTTGCAGGTGATGGTCCACAATCAGCGCCGCCACTTCCATGGCGCGCCGCCGCTCCTCAAGCCGCGTCTCGGCCTCGGCGCGAAAGCTACGATGCGGATCGTCGGCCCCACCAGCCGCCTGCCGGGCAAACAACTGGGCAAACTCGTGCTGCTGGGCCGCAATCTGAATCAAGAGGCATTCGCGCAGATCCCGGGCGCCGACTCCCGCCGGGTCAAGATGCTGCACCAGGTCGATGGCGTGCCGCACCATCTCAACCACCACGGCCTCTTCCAGCTCCCGGCCTTCCTCCTTGGCAGCCTGGATCAAAGCCGCGGCCAGCTCTTCCTCGCTGGCGGCCAAGTACCCGTCTTCGTCCAGATTGCCGATTACGAACTCCATCGCCTCATGAAGCAGGGGATCCAGCGTCAGAGTTCCCAACTGCCACGCCAGGTGATCGGCGAGAGTCGTAGGCTGGGAGAGAAACTGCTCGAACGAGGGCCTTTCGCTGTCGTCATACTCCACTTGAGTGCGGTAGCCGGGGTCCAGGTAGTCCTGGAAGTACGATCCGAAATCGACCTCCTCGAAGGAGTCCTTGGGAGGGGCCGGCGGTTCCTCCGCCCCGCGCGCCAGCTTCTCTTCGCGGCCCGCAACCTCATCCAGCATCGGAACCGATTCGTCAATCTCTTCCAAAATGGGGTTTTCCACCATCTCGGCATCGATCATCTCCTTCAGCTCGAGCTTGTTGAGCGCAAGCACGCTGACCATCTGCATCAGGCCAGGAGTCAGGATCTGGCGTTGCGACACCTTCAGGCTCAATTTGGGTTGCATCAGTGCCATAAATGGAACTCATTCCCCGTATGACTCATTGTAAGTGTAATCGCGTAAGAAAAGTGCTAAAGGTCAAATCGACTCGCTTCCAGCCGCGCGTGCCGGTTTGGGCACCGATCGCTCGGAGGATCGCCGCCGGGAATCCCGGCACGCGCCTGGCCCGTTTGGCGCATTGACAAGGCCAATGCTCCGGGGACGCCGGACGCAAAGATGCCCAGCCGGAACCCGCATCCACTTCGCATCAACCCAGTGAAAAACCCTCCCCCAGATACAGCCGGCGTACGTCCACGTTATTGCCCAGTTCATGCGGCGTTCCAGAAAAGAAGATCCGCCCCTCGGCAATGATGTACGCCCGGTCGGTCACGCTCAGCGTCTCGCGCACATTGTGGTCGGTGATCAGAACTCCGATGCCGGCAGCCTTCAGATCGAAGATGATCTTCTGCAACTCCAGCACGGCGATAGGATCGATGCCGCTGAAAGGCTCATCGAGCAGGATGAAGCTGGGCTGGATGCAAAGCGCGCGCGCAATTTCAACCCGCCGCCGTTCGCCGCCGGAGAGCGCGTAGCCCCGCGTGGTGCGGACGTGGCCCAGGTTCAGCTGGTGAATCAGCCGCTCGGCCCGCGTTCGCCGCTCCCGGCTGCCCAACGGCTGCGCCTCAAGCACGGCCAGAATGTTCTCCTCGACGGTCAGCTTGCGGAAGACCGAAGGCTCCTGGGGCAGGTAGCTGATGCCGAAGTTGCGCGCGCGCAGATACATCGGCACGCGCGTGATATCGGTCTCGTCCACCAGCACGCGGCCGGTCTCCGGCGCCACCAGTCCCACAATCATGTAGAAGCTGGTCGTCTTGCCGGCGCCGTTCGGCCCCAGCAAACCCACCACCTCCCCGCGCGAGACCCGCAGGTTCACACCGCGAACAACCTCCCGCCCCTTGTACGCCTTGCCGATTCCCTCGGCGATCAATGCATTCATCGAGTGCGGCTTCCCGCCAAACCGCTAAAAGACAAATCTATCATCCTGGGCATTCAATCAAGATCTGTCATCCTGAGCATTCAACCAAGACCTGTCATCCTGAGCGGAGCGCAGCGCAGTCGAAGGACCTGCGGTTGGTTCTGGCGATAGGATGGGAAACCACGGCCTTCGACCATTCCCCTCATCCAGAGCCGGCTGCAACAGGTTCTGCTTTCGGAACCTGTGACCCCTGCTGCTTTGTATCCAGCGAGTGCTGTGAGTTCTCGTCAGGCTGGTTCGGCGTCTTGAGTCTTGCGTCCGCAAATCTCGGCATTAGTTCAAAAACCCGGTCGCACTTGGCGACAACCGTGTTGATCGACATTATCCGAAACACCTCAGTGTGAAGCCGCTCGCATCCGTCTGTGACGCAGTCGATCGCTGTCCTCTCCCAAAGGGACCTGCACGCCCAGGACTTGACTACAGCGGCGAATGGGGCCGAACAACGATGGTGACGGAGTCTTTCAACAAGATCGGTGGCAAAGCCAACCTTGAACCGCCCAGGATCTTGTTTGGGCTCAAGCTGAAGGAGGTAGAAGACGCCAGTCTGAGGAAGGACATATCCGTCGCCAATGTTATTGTCTGTCTCTGCCCCTTCATCCGGGCCTGTAACTTGCGAAGTCAACTCCTCGCGGATGCGCTTGCCATCGTCTACAGCGACGTGAGCCACGAGTTGGCCACGACTGCTGGAAGTGGACAACCTCTGTGTCTCAATTTTGAGCCGTTTGATCACCTTAAAGACCGTCTGCTTCCGTCGGCCCAGCTCGGAAGCTAGGTCGATTATCGAAGTAAGTTCGCTATCCATAACAGGCTCCTTTATAGCACCTTTTATCTAGGGGACGCGCACACGGGCGTATGCTTCGACTTTGAGAACTCGAATTCCAAAAGACCAAATCAGGGTCCATCCGTCATTTCGGCGCGGTGGTCTCGGTCGTAGTCTTGCGTCCGCCACCTTCCACAGTGACGCTATCGTCGCGGCTATTGAAAATCAACGTCTCCCCGGTCACGGTTCCGCGCGCCGGATCGGACATCCTGGGCGGCTCGGCGGCGGTTCCAGTCAACACGTACTCCCCGGTCTCGCCCGTGTACACCAACTGCTCTCCGGTCCCGCGCCGGCCTTCGCTGGTCAGCGTAACATGCCCTCTGGCGGTCATGCGATCCACCTGGGCCGAGCCGCCGTCCTTGCCGGCGTGGTTGCCCGGCGGCAGCAGCGTCAGCTCGACCTCGTTTGAGACCGAGGCTGCCGTCCCCGTCTCCGCAACCACCGTGCCCAGGGCACCCCCGCGCATCACCGCTTTGCGCTCCGCGTCAGAGTACTTCAAATCGCCCCCGCGCACCCGGATCACGGATGGCCCGGTCGAGGCACGCCCAGCCGGTTTTCCCGCCGCACCTTTGCCGGAGTTCATGCCCGCGGCGCTGCCCGGCTCTGCGCCACCGGCACTCACCAGCACCGCCCGCACCGGCTCGCCCGCGTCCGCGCTGCGCGCCACCAGCGTCTGCCTCTCGCGATCGAGCACAATCACCGGCCCGGAAACCGAGTTTGCCTGCTGCCACAGCCGCGCATGTCCCCGGAAGGTTGCCTGGCCGGTGGCACGATGCAGTTGAGCCTCGGCGGCAATCACGTGCGCCGGACCCTGCCCGCCCAGGGCGACGCTTCCCTGCCCCGGCGCGCCGCTTTGGGGCTTGCCCGCCTGAGGCGCGCCGCCATCCGTCCAGGTGGCCTTTACATTTCCGTGCGCAAACGCGTCCCCGGAATCCTGAGATACGTCGATCTTGTCCGCCGTGAGCTGCAAACCGCCGTCTTCCACGCGCGGGTCGAGCGTCAGGTGCAGCCACTGCCCCGCGCCTTCGTAGACGGCCCGGCCCGCCGTGGCCCGCATCGGCGCCTCAGCCTGCGCCCCAGGCTTGGACGCCGGCTGCTGCACCAGCACCACATGGCCATCCAGAACAGCCGACTGAATCTCGGTCCCGCCAAAATCCCCGGCGGAGTTAGCAAAGTTAGCCTTAGCTCCGCCAGCCGGTCCGGGAGTAAAATGCGCCTCAATCCGGTCGCCACTCGAGCTTTGCCGGACCCCCGTGGCGCTGGTTTCTTCCAGGCTGGCATGGCCGGCGCCGGTCATGGCGGTCAACGCGGAACCCGGCCCAAACTCGCCCATCAACTCGTCGGCCGCCAGCCGGGAAGGTACGGCGGCCTCCTGGCCCCTCTGGCTCTCGCCGGTCACAACCACCCCCTGTGTGCCATGAATCGAGGCCGGCTCCAACTGCCCGTGCCCGGAATCGCGAAACCTCACGTCGGCAACCGGCGAGCGCCAGTTCCGCTTCACGCGCAGCAAACCGGGCTCAGCCCTCGTCCCTGGTCGAGGCCCCGGTCCGGCCGGCGGCTGGCTTGTTTCTTCGCTCTCGATCTCCACATCGCGTTCCAGGTGCGCCAGGCTCAACTCGCCCTGCGGAGTGAATTCGAGCTCCGCCGAGGCCGATCTCCCATGGGTCTGCCGGTTCCGGCCGCCGGCCCCGCTTGCCGAGTCCAAAAGGACGCCGCCCTCCATATGGCCGTGCCGCGGCTGGTTGCTTTCATTGAAGTCCATTGACCCCGTGGGCGCCGCAATGCGGCTGCCGGTTGCGGTCAGGAGCGTAAACCCGTTCACCGCATCCAGACGCACCGCCGATCCATCCTCACGAAACAGAACCTTCGCATCGCCGGCCGTCGCTTCCCCACCCCGGTAATCGGCCGTGGCCAAGTGCAACCGGCACACCTGGGTGGCGCGCTCGAACTCCGCATGCTGAGCGTGAATCCGGACCGTCTGCCCGCCGCGCTCGGTCGTCAGTTCCACCGCCCGATCCAGCACCAGGTGGCCCTGCTGCGAGTCGTAGGTAGCGCCCATGGCGCTGCCGCTCCCCTGGACCAAAGAGAAATCCAAATGATTGCCGGTGGTCGCCACTCCGCTCGTCTCGTCGAAGGTGAGCCCGCTGGTTTTCACATGAATCTCGCCGCGCGCGGCTGTTTCGGCGGCTGAAGCCAGCGGCCTTCCCTTGGCCTTCTCTTCCGATGCCTTGCCCGCGGCCGCCTTGGGTGCAATCGCCGGCGCCACTCCGGGGCGCATCAGCACGATCTCGACCGGCCCGTTCGCCTTGGCCGTCTTGCTCTTCTGGTCGTACTCGAATTCGCTGCCCTCGATGCGGTCCACGCGGCTGCCGTCTTCGTCATACAGCTCGATCTTCACGTCGTGCAGCGTAGCCGTGCCCTGCTTGTACTGCACGACCTTCGATGCGTGAATCTTGTACCGCGAATGCGCGCCGAAGGCATGATCGAAGGTGTAGCCGCTGGCGTCCTGCTGAATGTTGACACCCAGCCGCTTGGGCAGCTCCTTCAGGTTGAGCGGATTCTTCCATTTGCCCACGGCCAGAAACACCGCCAGCGCCGCCAACAGCAGAACTCCCGCCGCCAGCACCAGCGTCCGCAACCGTTCAATGGTGAATCTGACGCTCAGTTGAACACTCCCAATCGGGCCGCCAGCCGCTCGGCAAGACTCTCGCCCAGCTCGCTCCACAACAGCCGCTTCGTGGCGCCAGAAGCCTTCTCGACGGCCGCAGTCAGCTCCACAAGTTGGCGCACATTCTCTTCCACATGGCGGGCGGCAACGGAATCCAAGTCCGCATCTTCTTCCAAAAACGGCGCGTCCGAGCCGAAGTCTACGCGGATGTGCCCATCGGCCTGGTAAGCTCCCTCGTCGAAGAGCGGCCCATAACCCGTAATCCGCACCAGCCGCGGCTCACGCACCCAGCGCGCGCCCGGTGCGGCGACCGCGCGAAGAGACTCCCGCTTTCCAGACGGAAGATCTTCCTCAGTCTTCAGCTCCCACAAGCTCCAGCCGATCTGGAATTCGTAAGCGCAATCCTCGTGCAGAAGCTCAAAGGCCTCGTCGACGGCCAGCCGCGGCTCCGCGCCCAGCACCGCGCCAGGCCCGTTGGCGCCGCGCCCATAAACCCGTTCGAAGACCGGCGCCTCGCGCCAGCTGACCGGACACACGGTAGCGGCATAGACCGTGGCCTCGCCGCCATGCGCCGCAAACGCGCCCAGCACCGCCGTCAGCTTATCGGCGAGCGCCTCAACGCGCAGATTCGGGTACCACAGACTCAGATAGAGGGTGTCCGCCATCTCTCTTGATTGTAGACGCGCGGCGAGAGCAGAAGGGGCAGTCGAAAGGCGCCTGGTCTGTGCTTCATTCTTGGGGTTGAACCTGAAGCATGAATAGGGTTGCTCAGCTCCCCGCCTGCTGGAGGTAGATCTCTGTGTAGTCCAGGTAGTTCCGCGCGTATTCAAGGATCAGGGCGCGATCCGCATCGGTGAGCTGGCGGCGCAGCCTGGCGGGGACGCCGGCCCACAGCGTTCTGGGCGGGACGACCGTGTGCTCCGGAACCACGGCGCCGGCGGCGACGATGGAGCCGGAGCCGATGCGGCAGTTGTTGAGGATGACCGCGCCGATGCCGATGACCACCTCGTCTTCAACCACGCAGCCGTGAACCGTGGCGTTGTGACCGATGGTGACCCAGTCACCCACGATCACCGGGTAAAGATTGCGCTGGCCATGCAGAACAGCGCAGTCCTGCACGTTGGAGCAAGAGCCGACGCGGATGGAGTGGACGTCGCCGCGCAGCACGGCGTTCATCCATACCGAAGAGCGCTCGCCGAGGGCGACGTCACCAAGGATCTGGGCGGAGAGATCGACGTAGCAACTGGCGGGAATCTGGGGCAGCCGCCCCTGGTAGCCGCGGATCATGGTTTCGAGGCCTCCTCGGGCAAGTTTATTGCATTTTGCTATTGGAGCCGGAGCCTGGAGCCGGCGCAGGAAGGCAAATTAGTCCAAACTTTATTGAATCGAAAGGATTTTTTGGGCAAATGGCTTTGGACTTGACTGAAACTGCAAGATTGCCGGTATCATGGAATAAGCCCTTTGGCAGGTTTGGAGGTGGGATTTTTTGGCAGAGGTTCGCGTACAGGAAGGCGAGCCGCTCGAAAATGCGCTGCGCCGCTTCAAGCGGAAGGTACAGCAGGAGGACATTATCAAGGAAGTCAAGCGTCACTCTTACTACCTGAAACCCGGTGAGAAGAAGCGTGTAAAGGCGGCATTGGCGCGCAAGCGGAATCGCAAAAAGGCTCGCAAAGAGCAGGACTGACGCATCGACAAACTCGTAACACGCGCCGCCCCGGCATCTACAGACCGAAGAAGGCCCGAGATGCCACACACCCAAGACAGGGCCGGGGCGGCCGGTTACGATTCTTTCTTCTTGGCTAACCCGCCGCTCAGGCGCTTGGGATGTTAAAGTTAGCCAGGTCTTCCAGATCGCCAGGAAGACGTTGAATTAGCCGCTTCAGGTTAAGCGGCCCGGGCCCTTGTTGTTGAAAGAAGTACGAGGACAGGGAAACGGGACCGGCAAGCTTCTCTTGGGTCATGGCCGATTTCGGGGCGACTCCCTGTTTCGGGGAAGCCGGCCATGGAGTTTACCGACAGAGTATTGAAGTGTATAGACTGCGGCGCCGAGTTCGTATTCACGGCCGGCGAACAGTTGTTCTTCCACGACAAGCAGTTCACCAACGACCCCAAACACTGCAAGCAATGCAAGGCCAAGCGGACCCGCGGCGGCCACAGGGTTCGCACCGAGACCCGGACGACCTGTTCGGAGTGCGCGATGGAGACTACGGTTCCCTTCAAACCCACGCAGGGCAGGCCGGTACTGTGCCGCTCCTGCTTCCAGCAGCAGCAGGGGACGCCGCAAATCGCATTGCAGCCGGAGCCAACGCCAGAGTCGGAGCCGGAACCTACGCCAGAGCCTTGCTAAAGAGCAGGTCTCCCTTGAAGCCCGAAGGGAATCCAGCCGCCCGGACCAGCGTTGCCAGTTGCGCCCAGTGACGCTGGCTGTGGAAGAGCGCGTGACCCGCAACCTTGCGGCGAGAGACGGTCAGTCCCTCCGGCGGCAGCCAGGGATACTTCAGCGTCATCGTCTCGTCCCAGTTCAGGTTGGGATCGTCCAGCATCGCGTGGAAGACCTGAACGGCCTTGAAGTGCAGGTCAAACAAGGCCTCCAGCGGTCCGGCGGGCATCTCTTTCCGGTCCGTAACAGGCAGGCCGGCGAGGCGCTGGCCCCAGACCAGTTCGATCCCCCAGATATGGCGGACGAACTCCTGTACATTGGCCGCCCCGCCGATGCCGCAGGGCAGTTCGAGCAGACCGGGGTTGCCGTCCAGGTGCTTCTTCCAAAACTCTGTCGACTCGTGGTTCCAGGCGAGCAGTTCATCGAGAGTGATGGCAGGCGTCATGGTTTCCTCCTCAGGGCGCGATGGCCGATGTCGCGCCGATAATAGATACCGTCAAAATGAATCTTGGCCATGGCTTCGTATGCGCGGCCCAGAGCCTCTTCGAGCGAGGAAGCGGCAGCGGTGACGCCCAGCACGCGGCCGCCGGCGGTGAGGATTTGGCCGTCCTTCTGCGATGAGCCGGAATGGAAGATCTCGACCCCTTCAACCTGGGCGGCGTCATCGAGGCCGGCGATCGGGAAGCCCGTTTTGTAGCTGCCGGGATAGCCGGCTGAGCTGGCCACCACGCAGGCGGATGCGCCCGGAGTCCAGCGAAACTGGGCTCCGTCGAGGCGGCCGTCGATGCAAGCTTCGAGCGCGTCCACAAGATCGCTCTCCAGCCGCATCAGGATAGCCTGAGTCTCGGGATCGCCGAAGCGGGCGTTGAACTCCAGCACCTGGGGACCGCGCGCTGTCATCATCAGGCCGATATAGAGGACGCCGGCGAAGGGCGTCTCCTCCTCGGCCATGCCCCGCACGGTTGGCTCGGCGATGTAGCGCAGAATCCACGCTTTCATCTCGGCGTCGAGCAGAGTATCGGTGGAATAGACGCCCATGCCGCCGGTATTGGGGCCGGTGTCGCCCTCGCCGATGCATTTGTGGTCCTGGGCGGGCACGAGCGGGGCCACATTCTTGCCGTCGGAGAGGCAGAGGAAGCTGACCTCGTCGCCCTCGAGAAACTCCTCGATAACCACCTGGCGCGCGGCCTCGCCCAGCAACTTGCCGCTGAACAGGCCTTGCGCGGCCTCGAGGGCGATCTGGCGCGAGGGGCAGATGATGACCCCCTTGCCGGCGGCCAGCCCGTCGGCCTTTACCACGATGGGCGGGTGAAAGACATCGACGGCCTGATCGAACTCGGCTTGGCTGGCGCAGACGGCATATTTGGCGGTGGGGATGTTGTGCCTCTGCAGAAAGCGCTTGGCGAAGGCCTTGCTGCTCTCCAGCATGGCGGCGGCGCGGGTGGGGCCAAAGACGCGCAGGCCGCGCTCCGTGAGGGCATCCACAATGCCCAGGGAAAGCGGCAACTCGGGGCCCACGATAGTCAGGCCGGGCTGCTCGGCAACGACCAGGCCGATCATGGCGTCCAGGTTCTTCAAGTCCACCGGAACGCAGCGGGCAATCTGGGCCATGCCGCCATTGCCGGGGGCGCACACCACCTCCGTAACCCGCTCGCTCCGCTTTACCGCCCAGGCCAGCGCATGTTCGCGGCCTCCCGAGCCCAGGATCAAGACTTTCATTGTTGGTCCCTCTCGCACATCGGCTTCGCCACAGCCCCGAAAACCTATCGTCGGCAATGGAGGCGGGGAAAGTCAAACCGGAGCCGGCGTCGGGCGAGAATATTATGGGAGCCAGCAAGGAGATTTCGTGAAGCGGCTCGTTCTGATCCTGCTCGGCGCTTGTTCTTTGGGGTTGGCCTGTCACGGGGAACCGCGCCAGTGCTCGATCTCTGGGCGGGATCTATCTAACCGGATCTCGTACCCGCCCATTGCGCGTCTTGCGCGAGCTTCCGGGGTGGTAATGAGCCGCATGATTTACACGCGCAATGGGAAGGTGGCGAGGGTTGACCCGATTTCTGGGCCGCGCTTGCTGTCAGACGCCCTGACCGGCCACGTGATGGATTGGGTGTAAAGACAGACGCGATCGGCGATGAGTTATGCGAGACTCTGGTGGTCGCTAAGTTCAGGATGCAAGACTCGTGTGAATCCGTTTCTGCAGATAAGCCGCAACCGAGTGTCCCGGGCATTCTTAGCCTCTCAGTTTGTGCGGAGCCCGAGCCGATTGAGATGGTCATCTCTGATCCTGCGCCAGATATCGTGCCTCCGAAGGGCTTCAGAGGATTCTGCCTGAAAACTGAGTGGAAATTAAGACGAGCGTTCCGCGCGGTTTTCGGAACTCGCTGACTGCTGCGACTACTATCGATCTCCTATACTGACACGTAACAAACCGACGCGTAGTTGCGCCGGAGAATTTGAGTAACCCACCATGGTTCAAACCCGCAACAGACCTAATTTCCAGCGAGTCGCCGAGCGGGCCTCCTCCATGCGGGGTCGGACAGGCTGAAGCACTGCTGCAGGCAGTAGGTCCACAGCGTGATCGCGGGGCTCGCCGGATGAGGTCCGTTGCCTGCCTTGGGGTAATGAGGCTCCGCAAGCGCCCGTAGCCCGGAGAACCTAACCGCCTGGTCCAATTTGGTCCAGAAACGGCTCCCGCCCGCTCTTGCGCCCATACTTGGCAAAACTCGACTCTCAGGCCAGCGTCTGTTGAAAGCGCGCCCTTCGCTTCGCCCTTCAATTCTGTTCAAGATTCACGCGGCTTGCGAACTTGCTCAGAGGTTCCCGATACACGATCGGAACTGCCGCTTGATTCAATGCGAAGGGGCCCTCGCCGGAGCGCTATACGGTGCATCCGCCGAGGCAGGACCGGCCGGTTCATTCGCGCCCGGCCCACCCACTGTCAATATCCGCATCTCCGAGCCGAACCGGCGATACTGCCCAAAGGCAACATCGTTCAGAAACGTCTTTGTAGAACCCTGAAGATGTTCCCCGGAATACATCCCCTTCTGCTGTGCCGTATGCGCCAGTAAAATGGAGACGCTCTTCGCAGGGCACGTGTAGCTCTTGCCCCCGATGTCCACCGGCCCGTATTCGACCAGCATAGCGGCGTTAGTTACCAGTTCGCCTGGTTGCATTTCGGCCTCCATGGCGATGCGGAGAATCGTTCCTGTCGCCGGATCGAATGCAATCTCGCCGTGATATCCAGCGCGCTCATTGAAGACCTGCAAGTTTGCCATCCCGTCGGAGTTGAAGCCGTTGGCGACGCAGCAGAACTGCACATTGTAGTGAGACTTTTCAGTGGGAACCGCGTAGTGGAAGACAGCCTCAGTTCCCCCTGGGCCCGTTTCCCAGCGGCCCCAGGTAATCTTGCCCTGAATCGCATCCGCCACTGACCTGCTCAAGATAGGACCGAACTCTCCCGATGTGACCAAGCCGTGGATTTGCGGTGCGCGCTCCAGCGCCTTCTCAGCCTTCGCATCCACCACTTCCTGGCGGTCACGGTAAGTCACTTCAACGCTGGACTTGCCCACGACGTGTAAGGGCAGGTAGCTCAATGTCATCAAGCCGGTTGCTTCCTGCACATCCTCTTGCGGCCTGTCCTCGAAGCCGGTCGTAGATCGCGTCGCAATCAGATTCGGCAACTGGCGTGCGGTCGTATTCACATAGTCCACGACCAGCGTCATCATCTTGCGCAGCGCGGTTGCGTCCGGCGGGGGGTTGGCGGGGATCTCCGCGGCGGGAGGATCCAAGAATGCCGACGAATCGGCCACCGCGAGCAACGCCTCCTGGGCCTTGCTTCCCGGCAGTTCGGCTTCTAAACGCGCCAGTTTAGCCGTGCTCAGCCGTTCGGCAAGTTCCATATTCAGCAGTTGCCTGGCCACATCCGCATCCGGCTTGCCCTGGCTTGCAACCACCGCCTGCTCCAACTGATCCACGGTTACCTTTGCCCTGGGAACCGCATCTTCACCAGCCGCCGAAAGAACAAACCCCGCCAGAAATAAAAGAGGAACACATTGCCGCATCCCGTCGACCCTTTCCGAACGACTTCCCATCCTAGCAGGTCTGTTCGCAATAGATCGGACCTGCGCAGCCAGACGCGCCGAGGAGCATCCCCACACTTGCATTCGCAAGGAACCGCATCGCGGTCTTCTCCTTGACCAGAAATGCGGGTTGACATTTCTGTTGGCGGACGACCTCGTGTCACCAAGCGAAAGCTGTTCTCCGGCTCCCAAGGTATCGCGCAATCGTCACCGGATTTCGGGATCTGGTCATCGGTTTGCGCGCTGATCCTTGTTTACCGGCGAATCGAAGTCTGCACACTACCGCGGGAAGACGCAGAACCGCCGGTCCGGAGCTACCCTTCGCCTATACTGATGCGTGGTGGACCGGTGTATGGTAGCGCCGGTCAACTGGAGCCGCCCCCATGGTTCAAACTCGCATCAAACCGCATTCCCAGCAAGTGGCCGAGAAGGCGCGGCGGGCGGAGCAGACGCGCGTCTACCGGCGCAACCAG
>JBEKDH010000031.1:0-28408 GCA_050014455.1 Occallatibacter sp. | reverse complement strand
AGCATCGGCAAAAGAGTGATGCCGAAGGAGTTTCCTCCCCAGAAGTTCCAGTAAGAACCCACCACCGTAACCTGGTTGACCAGCAGGTATCCGCCGATACAGGCCATGACGAAGCCCAATGCAAAATGGCCGAGGCCGCCGGGCGTTCCGCCCACATCGCTGAAAGTACGGTTTTCCATGGCCGAAAGTATACCAGAGGAGCGGCAGGCCAGACATTCTTACACCCGGCGCGGGATGAAGCTCATATTGCAATCGGCAATTATGGCCGCGAAACTAACACAAACCTATCAACTTAACCCTAGCGATCGGGCGGCTCTTGGATGCTTCATTGGCTTGCCCGGGCATGAGCAGCGGAGGCCCTGGGGAACAACGCGGCATGAAAATGCGTATTGCATTACGCATGGAAAGCAGGAACGGACGCGATTGCCGCGGTTTTGGGAATCCCAAACCACCTCGCGGATGCGATGAAAACTCGGCCCCGGAACGATCCGGAGGCGGCGTCGCGGCGGCGGGTGAATCCAAGGCAGTTCTCGACTACCGGGATTCCGACGCGTTTTGCCTGGGCATCCGGCGCGCAAGCGGTCAAGTGCATCGGCGCGGCCCGCGTTTGCGCTTATTCTCTTGCGGCCAGCGACCGGGCGAGTATATCCTTGTCGCAACGTCCGCAGGTTTCCAAACGGCTATCGGCAATTGAGATTGTGTGGGGAGGGTTATGACTGGCAAACACGGATTTCTCGACGCTCTGAAGGAAGTGGCCTTTGAAGACGAACCGGCGCCGCCGGACAAGCACACACCGGCGCCCGCCGCGCCCGCGTTTTCGTCACCCCCGTTTTCCGCCCCCGCGTTTTCCGCGCCTTTGGCGGCTCCGGTTGCAGGCGCGGATTCTCCTATTTCTTATGCACTTCCGATCGACGCGGGAGTGGTGCCGGATAACGACGCGGTTTACCAGACGCTGCTGACCAAGACCGACTTCGAGGGCACGCCCGCCGCCGCGACGATCCACAAGTTTCTCGATCCTCTCAAAGCCATCCCGGACACCGTCATGCCGTCGAACGTGAAGTTCAAGACCGCCGTGATTCAGGCCACGGCCCAGGCCGGATTGACGGAAGACGGAATACTGGGAACCTTCGACACGCTGAAGGCGAAACTTCAGCAGGAAAAAGACGCCTTCGGCGGAAAGTCGCAGCAGTTTGCGGCTCGCGAGGTTGCGGGCCGGCAGGACCAGATTCAGAAGATCACCGAACAAATTACGGAGCTTCAGCAAGAGTTGGCCCGGTTGTCAAATGAATTGGTGGATGCGCAGGGAAAAGCTACTCATGCGCAGAGCCAGTTCGAGGCGGCCGTGCAGCGCCGCGGCAGTGAACTCGAACAGCAGAGGGCGCTTTACGCCTCGCTGCTGAAAGGATAAGAGACTCTCATGGGCATTTCGCCAGTAACTCCCAACTTTACGCAGAACATTCAGAATTACACTCCGAAGTCGTTTTGGAAGCGCCCCGAGGGCCCCTTCGGCATGGTGGTGCTAGCGGCCCTGATTATTGCCGGCGCCTGGGGCTTTTACGCCATCCTGCCGTTCCTGATCACGCTGCTGACCGACACGCTCCACATGGTCGTCCTGGCCGCGATCCTGATCGCGATTCTGTGGCTGGTCTTCAATCCCACCTTCCGCACGGCGGTCTCGAATCTCTTTCAGAACACTGTGCGGTTTTTCGCCTCGTGGGTGGTGGAAACCGATCCGATCGGCATTCTCCGCAACAACCTGGACGACATGAAGAAGGCCAAGTACAACCTCGACCAGACGCTGCAGCGCTTTGCCGGAAGCGACGAAAGGCTTCAGCGCAGCATTGCCGCCAAGTCCGACGAGATCAATGGGCTTGGCCGCAAGGCCGCCAAAGCCGAGCAGATGGCCAATGCCGCCACCGATCCGATGGAGAAGGAGCGGCTCCAGCTCGAGCGGCAGACCTTCTTGGAGCAGGCCGGAATGCTGATGCAGGGCGTCAAGCAGCTTCAGGCACTTGAAGATCAGACCTCGAAGATGCTCAAGACCTTCCAGCACTGGTCGCAGATCTCCGACAGCAAGATTCAGCGGACGGAGAACAAGGTCAACTTCCTGGCCGAGCAGCGCAAGATGATTCTCGACGCCAAAGCAACTCTCGGCATGGGCCAGCAGTTGCTGCGCGGCAATCCCGATCAGTTGAAGATGGTCGATATGGCCCTCGACTATCTCGAAGACGATACCTCCCGCACGCTGGGCGAGATTCGCGAGTTCTCCCGCTATACGGATAAGCTGCTGACCGACGATCAGATCGAATCCGGCGCGGCCGCGGACGAGGCGGCTGCCAAGTTTGCCGAGTTCAACCAGAAGCTGCTGACCTCAGGCAACCAGTCCACCGGGGCGGACTTGATTCACATTCCGGGGATGGAAGCGCCGGAGCCGGTAAAGATGCCCACAACCCTTGCCAGCGTAGCCGCGTCCAGCGCCAAGAGCGCCAGCGATTACGACAACATGTTCAAGTAAGCAACATTTTGCGAATTCATTGAAGGGAAGAAAGAAATGCCGCGTTTGAAGCCGCAAGCGAAGTTTTTCCTGATTCTGATCGTGGTTGTGGTGGTGTTTTTTGGGCTGCGCGCCGCCATGCAGCATGGCCTGATTCCAACCCCCGGCATCATGAAGTCGATCGTCGCCTCGCGCGTGGAGCTTCCGCCCCAGCAGGAGGCTCAAGTGGCCAACGTGCAGGCGCTGCCCTACCCGTCTACCGCTGCGGCCACCGTGCAGGCGACGCACTTCCAGTTCGACGTGTGGGAGTGGAACGCGATGTTCTCGCTGATCTACGCCAACGGCGGGCCGGATACCACCAAGGGCTCGCTGATGGAGAAGTACGGCGTGAATCTGACACTGCACCGTCAGGACTCGAACTCGCAGATGAGCGCCGACCTGCTGGCCTGCGCCAAGCAGCTCCACGACGGCGAGAAGAGCTGCTCCACGGGCGCCGAGGCGATTGTGGTAATGGGCGACAGCGGCGGCCAGTGGCTGGCCGATCTGAATCCCGAACTGAAGAAGCTGGGGCCTGAGTACCAGGCGGTGATCATCGGCGCGGTGGGCCGCTCCAATGGCGAGGATGCGCTGCTTGGCCCGGCCGAGTGGAAGTCAAATCCGCAAAGCATGAAGGGCAAGACCGTGGTCGGAGTCATTCGCGACGGCGACTGGAATATCGCCCTGAACTTCATGGGTTCGAACGGCCTCAAGAACAACCCGGACCTGAAGACCTGGGATCCGGATGCTGTGAACTGGATTGCGGCCCCGGACGAGGACTACACGAAAGCTGTCACCGAGGTGTTTGTTCCCAATCGCTGCGAAGACCGCAAGGTGGTCAAGGACGGGCGCGCGACCGGCGAGACCAAGAACGTCTGCCCCGACGGCGTTGTGACCTGGACCCCCGGCGACGAACTGGCGGTGCACGGCCGTCCCGGCACGACCAAAATCATCTCCTCTCACGAATACGCTTCGCAGATGCCGGCAGTGATTCTGGGCATCAAGAAGTTCTTCAATGACAATCGCGACGAAGTCTCCGGGCTGCTGGCCGCGAGTTTCGAGGCGGCTGACCAGGTGAAGGCCTTCGACGCCGTTCGCCGCAAGGCCGGCGAGATTTCGGCGAAGGTATACGGCGACACCACGGAAGACTGGTACAAGTATTATCCGGGGTTCCGCGACGATAAGTCGGGCCAGATGCTGGGCGGCTCGGCGGTCTTCGGCCTGGAGGACGATGTAAACTACTTCGGGCTGGACGGCAAGCATAACAACAACATGCGCGCCACCTACGAGACCTTCGCCAAAATCGACGTACAGAATTATCCGCAACTCTTCAAGGACAATCCCATTCCCCCTTACAAGGATGCTGTGGATACGTCGTTCATCTTCGGCGCGCAAGCGCTGCTGAATACCAGCGGCGTGCAGGGAGCAAGCGCGGAGACGGTGGATTACGCCAAGGAAGCCCAGACCGGCACCGTGCTCGGCCACAAGGCCGTTTACATCAACTTTGCGTCGGGCTCCGATCAGCCCTTGCCGGACAGCATTCCCACCTTGAACGAGTTGAAGGATTCGCTGGCCATCAACTCGCAGTTGGCCCTCCAGATCGACGGCTATACCGACAATGCCGGCAGCGATGCGGTGAATGTGCCGCTGAGCGAAAAGCGGGCACAGGCCGTGAAGCGCTACTTCCAGCAGGTGGCGCCGATGAGCTTCCCGGATTCGCGCTTCAAGCTCGTGGCCGGCCACGGTTCGCAGGATCCCATTGCGTCGAACGCCACTACCGGAGGCAAGGCGCTGAACCGCCGCGTCGAGATCACTCAGATCGGCCAGTAGTTTTAGCCAAGCCCGGGGAGGCGCAAGCCTCCCCGAATCTTTTCATCCATGTGTAAATCATGAATCATGTTGTTGCTGTCTTTTCACCCAATGCAGTTCTAAACAAGAACGCCGTGCGCGCCCTGATTGCCGTTCAGGTCGTCATCGTGTGCTTGTTATGGATATTCAGTCCATTCGTGCTGCTGCCCAAGCCCGGCGAGGTTCTGAACGCCTTTGGAGATTTGTGGGAACAGGGACTCGGCGCGGAACTGATTACCAGCTTCTATCTCAATATCCAGGCTATCGCGGTTTCCACCGTTGTTTCGCTGCTGCTGGCCTATGCCACGGTGATGCCCTTCTTCCGCCCCATCGTTGCTCTGCTCAGCAAGCTGCGCTTTCTCTCGCTGGTCGGGCTGACCTTCTTTTTCACACTGATGGCCAGGAGCGGACATGAATTGAAACTGTCGCTGCTGGTGTTTTCGGTCTCGGTCTTCTTCGTTACCGGAATGGCCGATGTAATCAACGGCGTTCCAAAAGAGATGTTCGACCTGGCGCGCACGCTGCGCATGGGCGAGTGGCGCGTGGTTTGGGAGGTAATCGTCCTGGGCCAGATCGATCAGGTCTTCGACGTTCTCCGCCAGAATGCGGCGATGGGCTGGATGATGCTGACCATGGTGGAGGGCATTGTCCGCTCCGAGGGCGGCGTGGGGACCATCCTGCTCGACCAGAACCACCACTTCCGGCTGGCAGCGGTCTTTGCCATTCAGTTGACCATCCTCTTGCTGGGCCTTCTTCAGGATTACGGCATCGGACTGGCCAAGAACATGATGTGCCCCTATGCGGCGCTGACGCTGGAGCGGAACTAATGGCAGCCCCTACCTATAGCTTGGGCAAAACTCTTTTGAAGATAGACAACGTGTGCCTGGAGTACGATGGGCGTCCGGTGTTGAGCGGAGTTACCGCCGAAGTGCGCGACATCATTGTGCCCGGCCGGGTGCAAGGGCAGGTGGTGGGCATTCTGGGCCCCTCGGGCTGCGGCAAGACAACGCTCTTCCGCATCGTTGCCGGGCTGCTTCCTCCCACGTCCGGACGAGTTTCAGTGAACGGCTTCGATCGTCCGGTGATAGCCGGCGAAGTGGGCGTCGTGGCCCAGAGTTATCCGCTCTTCGAGCACCGAACCGTGCTTGGAAACCTGATGTTGGGCGCAAGGAAGAAGGAGAAGGACTCTAGCGCCGCCCGTGACAAGGTGATGGGGTTTCTGCGAGAGTTTAGCCTGGAAGACAAATTCAACCTCTACCCGGCGCAGTTGTCGGGCGGGCAGAGGCAGCGATGCGCCATCATCCAGCAGATCCTTTGCAGCGAGCATTTCCTGCTCATGGATGAGCCGTTTTCGGGTCTCGACCTGATCATGCTCGAAAAGACCTGCGAACTGATTGAGAAGGTCGCCGACATGGACGATCTGAATACCATCATCGTTGTAACCCACGATGTGACCGCCGCTTGTTCGGTGGCCGATCATCTCTGGCTGATGGGGCACGGCCCCGGCGAGGATGGAAACACTGCGCCCGGTTCACGAATCGTAAAGCAGTATAATTTGATTGACCGCGACCTGTGCTGGCAGCCGGGCATCATCACCACTGCCCGGTTTACCGAGTTCGTGCGCGAAGTAAAGGAAGAATTCAGGAGGCTGTAAATGAGCGCCAAGAAGGAAATCGAGCTTCTAGTTTGTAAGTGCAAGGACTGCACCCACTGGGAAATCGGCAGAGACGTTCTGATCTGCAAGACCTGCGGCCTGATTCTGCCCGCGAAGATTACGGTAGACGACCACCATATGCTTCATTGGCAAAAGCACGAGCGGTAGCCTGGCAGTCGGCGACCTGAATCTGCTTTCCCCTGTATTTCCGCGGTGTTCGATTGCGCTCGCCGGCTTCCTGCCGGGGAACGCGGTTCTATTTGCGCAAGCGCCCGCGCAGGCCTGACTTTGCCGGCTGACTGGCGAGGCTCTCCCAGCCGGACCTGGCCTGCGGGCTGGCGTATCCCACGATTCCCGCTGCCTGCCGCGCCAGCTCCCCAGCGCCTGCCTTGTCGCCATTGCCAACCATGGTCGCGTACCTGGCGGTCAGCCCGGCCAAAGCGCCGTCGGCAAAACTTCGCATCCTATCACCGAACGTACCTGCAACCGAACCCGCGAAGGCAGAATGACCCAGGGCTGCCGCCACGCGCCGCATGGTTTGATCGCCTGCTCGAAGGTCGGTGTCAAGCACCGTATAAGCCCTGCCGATGGTGCGGTAGATGGTCTGCTGCTGCTCGTCCACGAGCGCAGACTCGGCCGCCATTACGCGCGCCGATCGCCGGACGGGGAGAGGCAGCGCCTGAAGAAACTCGATGGCTTCTGCCTGTCTTCCCGCCCGCGCCATCCTGTCCGCATTTGCCAGCGCCGCCTCAACCTGCTTCCCAAGCACCTCGCGGCCTTCCAACGCCTGATCGTAAAGAAAGCGCAAAGCCGTGTCGCCGTTCTCATGCAGAGCGCTTTCAAGAAACGCGATCGCATCGTCGAAGGCCGACTCGGAGATGAGCGCCTGTGCCTGCGCAACCCGGCTGCGCATCAGAGCTTCGCTGCGATGCTCGGCCTCTTCGCGATAGGCAAACTCCAGCAGCGAACGAATCTCGTCGGTTGCGATGCCCTCTGCCTGGCAACCTTCCAGGATGTGAACCGCATCCGCATACTGGCCGTTGGCCAGCGCCTCGCGGGCCTGCGACAAGTACTCTTCCCGCCGTTCTTCGACCGTCTGCCGCTTCACCCGATCGGCCAGCAGCTTCTCCAGCGCCTGTAGCCGCTCCTCGCCGGGAATGCGCTGCCGGGCCTGCTGAACCACCTTCAACGCCTCCCTGGGGCGCAGGTCGCGGCAGGCCTGGACCGTTTCGTCCGCAAAGCGGCGATTCTCATGCTCTTTGATCTCGCGGTCGACCTGCGCGTTCAAACGGATCAGCGTCGACTCCGCGGGCATGGAGGCCATCGCCTCCTGAATCATTCGCGCGCATTGCTGAAGTTGCTCGAAAGTGGCCGCCGCGAAGGCTTCCGTCTCAAGCCGCGCAACCAATTCCCTGCGCTTGATCTGTTCCATGCCTGAATTGGCGTCGCCCAGAAGAAGCTGGAGTTCCGGATTGGTGGGGTCCACCTGCTCCGCCCTCCGGAGAACCTCGATCGCTTCCTGGTAATGACGGGCGCTGAGTTCCCCGCGGGCCGCCTCAAGAAGTGACTTCACCGCAGCCCGTCTTTCCGCCTCCTCCGCCTCCTTGGTGAGAATGCTTACAAGCACCATCCCTTTGGAGTTCGACTTGTCAACGCGCAATGCCTTCCGGGCGGCCGAGATCGCCGCCTGATAGTCGCCCCCCCGGCGCGCGGCGTCTGCCTGGCGCAGATACTCGCGCACGCGCTCCTGCTTCTCCTTCGCCTTCTCCACCCGTTGCCGCAGTCTCACCAACTCCTGATTGGCGGCATCCAGCTCCAGCCCCTCATCCAGCATGGCGAGGCTCCTGTCGAATTCCTTGTCGTCCATCAGGTTCTCGGCCTGCTGGCGTATCTGCTGAACTCTTTCCTCGCGCTGGCGCTGGCTCAGTTGCCGCTGAACGTCGGCCAGCAACTCCCGCGCCTCCGTGTTTTTGCCCTGGATCTTCAGCAGTTGCTGGAGCGCGGCACGGGCGCGGAGAAGATCCTGGGCCTCCAGGAGCCGCTTTGCCTCGGGCAGCAACTCCTGGGCCTGCTCCTCTTGAATCTCCGCGATCGTAGTGGTCAAATCCGCTGCCATCTCGTCGGCCGTCGAGTAACGGTCGTCCGGAGACTTGGCAAGGGCCCGGTCGACAATCGCATCCAGGGATGCCGGGCAACCTTTGCACTTGCTGCTCAAAGGAGGATGCGGCTCATTCAGAATCTTCTGCATCAGCACAACTTCGTCGCCGGAGAATGGAAGCTCGCCGGAGACAAACTGATACAAGACCACGCCTGTTGCAAAGATGTCCGAACGGCGATCGAGGGGCTTGTCTCTCAGCCTCTCCGGCGCCATATAGGGGACCGTTCCGATGATGTGGCCGGGGCGGGTGAGACTGAGATCCTGGGGCTTTCTTGCCTCCAGCCGCGCGATTCCGAAATCCAGCAGCTTGACCCGGCCGTCAGGCTGGACAAAGATATTTGCCGGCTTCACATCCCGATGGACCACGTTTTGGCGATGCGCGTAAGCGAGCGCGGAACAGACATCCTCCATAATTCGCAGGCGTTCTATCAGCGGAAGCGGCTCGTCGGAGCCAATCAGCTTTTCCAGCGGATCGCCGTCCACCAGCTCCATCACAATGTAGGGAATTCCGTTGTCGTCGCCAAGCTCGAAGACGGTGACGATATTCGGATGCTTGAAACTCCCAGTCTTCCGGCCTTCTTCGTAGAAACGCGCCAGCATGCCGGGATCGCTCTTGATCCCCTCGGTCAGCGTCTTGATCGCCACTTCGCGGCCAAGGTGCCTGTCGATGCAGCGATAGACCACGCCCATTCCGCCGCGCCCCATCACGCCCACAACATCGTACTTGCCAATGCGGGTCAATGCGTTTGCCGGGCTGTTCGCTGGGGAATCCACTCTCTCGCTCCACCTCTCCCAATCTTCGCCGCTAACTCGCCGATTCCCCATCCCTCAGTGGCTAAAGCCAATCGTTTCTTATCAACCATTTACGGCACGGCTGAAGCCGTGCCCTTTCAAAACCAGACTTTCAGGGCAGGCTGCTAACCCGCGGCTCCTATCAAAGACCTCAACAGGCGATTTCGCACCCTCGATGGGACCGGAAAAGGCTACTGAAGGTCCCCAGCCGGCCGCATGTTGAACTTCTCGGCCAGGAACTCCTTGGCATGCCGCCGCTCGGCCGATCCATCTTCCGTGGTGCAACTCAGATATCGCAGGTAGTATTCCCCCGCCCCATCCATGTTTTCCTCCTGCTCCCTGGACTTGCCCGCGTCATAGACCGCACGCGGCAGCTCCTGCACCTTCAGCCGCACCTTCTCAATCAGCTCATCGCGCGCGGCATTATCGAGCGCCGTCTGCAATTCACTGGTATTTGGAGTGGTCCCGCCCAGCTTGACGCCCTCTGTGTCGTCGGCTTTGACATCTTCAAGAATCACATACTGTTTGGGGTCTGCCCGCTCCACCACGACCGCGTCACCCATCTGCCCGCTCAGCGTCTCGCCGATGCGAAACTGGAGCTTGATGGTGTTCTTCACATCGATGGTCTTGCGAACGTACTGATAGGGGCGAATCACGTCGCTGGTAACGGTTCTGGGCAGGGAGTCGGCCAGCGCCTGGGCGTCAGCAACGGCCTTCTGATCTTCGGCAATCTTTGCGTTCACCTCTTTGATATCGTGCTTCTTGCCCTTCGATTCCGCGCCTCCAAGGGCGGACTGATCCGTCGTGAGTTGCCGCATCGCCGCCTCGTAAGCTCGATTGGCCTTGGTCCATGCCTCGTTGGGGTCATCGTGCGTTCCGGCGCGATACTTTGACTCTCTCGCCTCTATTGTGGGAACTTCGACAACCTGATGTTCCAGCACATCCCCGGCCAGTTGAAAGTCTGGCTCCACTCCGCCCGTCGCTTCTCCAAACCGAACCGCCTTGATGGTGGGCGCTTCCAGCCCGGTGATGATCGCGTCCTCCAGTTGGGGAATGAAGCCGGTGCTGTTGCGTTGCGAAGTCTGGTCGCGGAACTGAACGCGAATCGAGATCTTCGAATGCATCGCATGCGCCGCCGCCGCCGCCACCTTCGCGTCGTGCGCCGTCTGGTTGTCTGGCTTGTAGAACAGGGCCTCCTCCAGATAGGTCCAGCCGACCTCCGTGCCCGATCCGGCTGGCTTATCCAGATAGCGTTTGGCCTGATCTACAAAATACGCGCTCAAATCGTCGCCAAGAATTGCTTTCGTGTCCTGGTAGGCGTCTACCTTGCTCAGTTCGTAAGCGCGGTCCAGATAGGCATATGCCTTCTCGATTCCAATCTCATCCCCGAGACCACGGATCGGATCGTGCGCCTTTTGCAGATCCTTGGCCGCCCTGACCGCGCTCTGGACGTAAGCATCCTTCAATCTGGCTATGTCGGAGGAGACCAGCTCCTGCTGCGCCGGCGGCAGATTGTACAGAACCTCGAAGGCGCCGATTACATCCTTCTGCTGCTCAAACTCCTGGCTGCTCGCCAGCGCCTTGGCGGCCGCTGCCTTGTCCTCTACAATGACCAGTTGCCTGTGCGCCTCTTTCAGGGCGTCCTGCGCCTCCGCGGTGTCCTTGGCGCCCACGGCCTTCTCGTACTGCTTGATGGCGTTTGGCCAATCCGCCGCGTCGCCGAACTTCTTCCCAAGGTCCAAATAGTAGACGTAAGCGGCATCGATCACTGCCGGTATGCGCGGCTCTTCATCCAGGAATGGGCGCAGCGGAGCGATGGCTTCCAGCGCCTGGTCCATCTGCTTGGCCACCACCGCCGACTCAGCCGACCGCAGCGCGCTGTCGAAGGCGTTGCCGGCCTGCATCACATCGCCAGCCAGAGCTTGGCCGGCCGCAAAGCCAGGGTCAATTCCGCTCACGGCTTCGCTCAGCTTTCTGGCATTTTGCAGATGAACATACCCCGGAGCATGATTCTTGAATGCAGCCTGGTAGGCGGTCAGCTCGCCGCGGCCATTCTCCGCAACAGCGGCGAGTTTTTCGCGAATCTCTCCCAGGAGCTTCGCAATCTGGTCCAGGCTGGAATAAACGGCCTTCGCCTTGTCGGCCTGGACTTTGGAATCCTTCAAGTCACCATAGGACGGCGATCCCGCTGCCACTGACTTCCCGTACTTGCCCAAGGACGCCTCTCCGGCTGCCACATACAGCGTGGCCAGCGCGAGTTTTGCATCGGCGGTATGGGGCGAAGCCGGATACTTGGAAAGAAAGTTCGACCATCCATCGATTTCGCCGGCTCTTTGCGCGCGCAGGAACTCGGAAAGCTCCAGGTTGGGAGCCGCGAGAAAGACCAGCTTCACGCCCTTCTTCAAGGGCGGCAAGGCGCCTGCCGCAACGCTGGTGGGAGCGATCGGGCTGCCGGTCAAGATGGCCCGGTCCGCCAGTTCCGACAGCGTATACGTCGCGTTATGGTCGAACTTTACATTGTCGGGCGCCAGGCAAAAGGCTTTGGCTGAATCGGTGCTATAGCGCAAGACGCCGTCAGCCCCGCGCTCCAGAATCCCGCCCGGGGCCAGTGCCAGCTTTTCCATCTTGCCATAGGTCGTCTTGTCGATGGCCCCAGCCTGGAACGGCGTGCAATCGCGCATCTCAAACTTGCCGTTGATCAGCACATCGGCAAGTTGCACATAGGCCGCGCCCGAAGGACCATCGTAGAGTTCAACGGCCGTAAGGGAAACCTGCTTTGCCAGGGCGGCAGGCGCATACCAGCCCAGTCCAAGCACGGCCAATGCCACGGTCTTGCACAGGAAGCTGCGCTGCGATCTTGCTCTTTGCATAACAATAGACAATGCCATGAAATCCCCGAGACTCGATCCAACCGGGCAGGTTGACCCAGCCTGCCGTCCAATTCACTGCATACGGAATGCCTCTGCGCGGAATTCAACCAGAGAACTGCCAGCACAATGGGGGGACCACACCGGCACACTGCGAACCCATTTCACCTGAGTTCGCTACGTCTGTTAAACTACCATCCTCTCGCGTAGAGGTGCAATCATTTTTACGCACCGGCAAGCCGGAGCCTCGAGTTGCGTCACCCAAGATATGGCTGCTTCTCAGCAATCCCGACCACCTGACCAGCCGGCGGCTCCGGCCGCTCCACCGGCCAAGGAGAGCCCGCCCGCCAGCGGAGCCGCCCTTGCGATTCGCCTCTGGAGAACTGGCGATGCTGCTCCGGTCGGCGATCTCCCCTGGGCAGACAACGATCCGGCCGTCTGCCTCACACTGGACCTGATTGCTGCCGGGCAAGGCGCAGCCGCCGCGACGCGCAACGGGTTCTTGTTGGCCAGTCTTCCTGGAATTCAGCCCGCGATTCTAACCGCGCGCCGCCTGCAATGGGCGCTGCTGGGATTCTCCGAGGGGGAGCGCTTCGCCGGAACCTCAGCCGCAGTTCTGGTTCTCTCCACTCCCGATCTGCCCGCCCTGGAGGCTGACAGCTCCATTCCGCGGCCACTGGAGAACGCCTCGCCGGGGCAGATTCTGCTTACCCCAAAGGCCGCCGAACTCTTGCGAGATCTGCCCGGCCTTCCCTTGCAGGCCGCCTCGGAGGTTGCGCTGTGCGAAGTGCTCTGGCGTTCTTCCGATGAAGTGCCGAGCCGCTCTTCCGACGAGGAGGCACTCTCCCAGTTCATCCATCGAAATGGCCTGGAGAATGAGGCGTCGGCCCCGCCCCGGCAGGCGGCCGTTCTTGCCGCGGAAGCCCCGCCGGCTGGGTTGAACCAGGCTGCGCAGTCCTTCGCAGACTCCGCGAGTCCGGGCGTTGCAGAGTCTGCGCGCTCCGGCCTGGGGGCTTTCATCGCTCGCCTGCGCCAGAATCCCCGCACGATGCTGGCCTCCGCCGGTGCCGCCGCTCTCCTGGTTGCCCTGGCAGCCATCCTGGCCGTCGCTTACAAGGGCTCAGCGAAACCAGCCGCCGTCGCAGCGCCTCCGGCCTTTTCGGCCGTTGTTCCCTCGCCCAGCCCGAACCCCAATGCTACCCAGCGCGCTTCAAGCCTGGCGGCAAACCCCGTTCCCCCCGCCACCAGTACTGCCGCCCAGCCTGTGCCGCCAACTCCCGGCGAACCGGCGCCGAAGGGCCGCAAGCACCAAGAACCCGTGCAGCCCAACACCGCCGCTGCCGATGCCGCAAAATCTCAGGCCAGCCAGCCCAAAGCCGAGGCGGGCAACTGCGAACTCGACTCCAACCTGCTCCCCAAGATGCTTGAGCGGGCGGAGAAAAGCCGGGAGCAAGGGAACTATCCCGCGGCGCTCAGGCAGTTTCGCGCGGTGCTGGCCTGCGACCGCAACAACGCGCGCGCCCGCAGCGGGCTGGACCTCACCCAGTTTGCCATGCAGCATCGATAACAGAATCAGGCTGTCCGGCCGGCGCTGCTGACAGGCAATGGATTGGGTATGGCGGGCAACGGCGGAGCCCACGTGGCTTTGGCAACCGGGACGTCCAGGCCATGACTCGGCCCGGCCTGCATGGTTCACCCTCCTCAGTACTCCATCGCGTCAGCTAGACCGGCGCTCTGCCCTGAGGCCACAGGAATCCGCGCTCTTCCCCGAACCCGCGCCCGCACGGCCAGAATCGCGTAGCAGCCAAGAACAGCGAGCAAGGGATCGAGCGTGCGCATTTCGTAAGGCTCTGGATGTGTGAAGCAATACATCGCGGGAAACAGAAACAGGACTCCGCCATAGCGAATGACCTCGAGGGGTTTATCGCGCCAGGCCAGGAACAGCCCGAGAAACCCGAGCAGCGTCAGGCTGGTGGCGAACGGCACATTCGCCAGGTCGGCCGGCTCCAGTGCCAGATAGCGCGGATCTAAGCTCCAATAGCCGGTCCAAAGATAGACGGCGCGGCGCGCGCACATCCACGCGTACCAACTGGGGTGGCCGCGGATGTATTCCCTGGCCTGCTCCGCCTTGTGGTCCATGTAGGCCAGTTCGCCGGCGTTGTATGCGGCCAGTTCCTGGGCGTCGTGAAGAGGATGCAAGTCATCGCTTGTCCAGCGCAGATTGCTTCCGTTGTTGCCCATCCACAATTCCAGGCCCATGCTGTCGCGCAGCGGAATGAAGCGGTGGAAGACCAGAGCGTCGCGAATCAACCAGGGCAAGAGGACCGTCGCAAGGGTTAGCGAGGCAACTGTCCCCGGCAGCAGCCAGCGCTGGCCTGCGCGGGCCAGCCTCCAGGCCGCCAGCGCCAGCAGGAAGGGAATCAGAACCAGAACGGAAGGCTCGGTGAGGCCGGCAAAGCCAGCCAGCAGGCCAAAGCCTGCCCATAGCCCAAGCCGCGAAGAGCACTCCAATTCCTGCACCAGATAGAGCAACCAGCACAGGCATAGCAGCAGAAGATGCGTTGACCAGGCCCACGCCGCCGAGAAGTAGATGCCGTAAGGCGAAATGGCCCAGGCCCAGGCCGCCCACAATGCCGCTTGGTCGCCAAAGCTGCGCCGCGCCATCAGAAGGATGGGGATGCATGCCAGCGCGTTGATCAGGCAGTCGAAGGCATGCACCGCGAGGATCGACCGTGCGGTGTGAACACCGAAAACGCGGAAGAAACCAGCCACGACCAGCGGATAGACCGGCGGCATGACCGCAGAGGGCTGCCCTGAGGCAAACGGGCTGCCAAAGCCCTGACCGGCCACCAGCGCCCGTGCCACATTGCCCTGCTCCCAGGCATGGATGTGGTCGGCATCCATCAAATTCTCGAAGTTGTCGAACGGAATTACCGCGAGGCGCAAAGCCAGCGCCGCCAGCACAATGAGGAAGAGCCGCCAGCGAGCCGCGGCCCTCTGATTTCCCTGGGTAATTGGCCCCGTGAGCGGAGTGAAGGTCTCGTTCACATGGAGTTAGACGGGAGCATTTCCGCTCTGAGGACATCGCTGGACGGGATTTTCCATTCGCAACGGCAAGGATGGCAGAGTGGATGCGGAAGCCGCTCATTACGGCTCCACGACCACGCCCCGCCAAGAGGCAAACGCTCTCCTTGATTTTGCGCTTGTCCCTCCATGACCCCGGAGCGGGGAGCTTCATGGCAACAGATACAACACTCGCGGAGAAAGCGCTACCTGGCGAACGCCTTATTTTGGTCTGGAAACCCCGGCGGGAGCCGATTCTCCATCCGAGCCCCTACTTCGCCTCTGCAATGGTCTCGATATGGACGCTCTTCTTGGCCGCATCGGCGGTCGCGGTCACCGTTACGT
Organism: Occallatibacter sp.; assembly: GCA_050014455.1. GTDB lineage: Bacteria > Acidobacteriota > Terriglobia > Terriglobales > Acidobacteriaceae > Telmatobacter. The sequence continues at coordinate 13,151 of JBEKDH010000031.1, read as the reverse complement.
GGTCGCCATAAAAGTCCTTTACCGCATCCGGATTGTCGATCGTCCAGACGGCCTTCTTGGCTTCGTCCACAAATACCGGAGCCATGCCGCCCTTGATGCATTTCTTTACGCACTCAGCGCCCGAGCCAGCGTGCTTGGCCCCGCACATCGAGTCAGAGATCCATCCGTCGATCTTGGTTGAGCCGGCCGCGTTGGCCGCAATCGCGGTCAGCGTCAAACCGGCGAATACAAACGCCAGAACACTCTTCATGAGAAACCTCCAGGGGAGTTGGAAATCTCGATCGACTACCATCATGCTCCCAAGCCCGCAATTCGGCAAGGATTTTCAGCATTCAGGGTCTCACGGGATACGCATACTGCCCGTGCGACTCCTGCCGGGCCGGCAAACTGTTCCGCCTGGCTTCCACATTCTTCAGCACCGCCTCGTATCGCTGGGCCGCCGCCGAAAACCGCCCCACCATCTCCGCGGTCTTCATCAAAAAACCCGGATTCTTCTCCCGGATCGCCTCCAGAATGGGCGAAAACTTGGCCAGCAGAAAGAACCCCTCGGAGTTGCAATCCACAAACAGCTCAGCGGAAACGGCCCCGTGCAACACCATCGCCGCCGCCATCTCCCAATAGGTGAGCACCTGGCGCAGCCAGGCATTGTGCGGGTCCGCAGGATTCTCGGCCACGGCAAAGAACTCCCCGGCCGTCGCCGGCCAGAACTCGCCCGTTATCCACACCCGAGCCTGGCGCATCACGGCTTCGGTGCGCAGTTCATAGAGTTTGAGAATGATCTCGGCATCCGCAGGCGTTGCAAGCATCCGTTCCATCGATAGGTCTCCGCTGCCAATACTAACGGATTTGACCGCAAAACGCTGCCCCCCGATGCATTCAGGCCCATGATCTGGCCGCGCCAGCCGCAAGCTCAGCATCGGTGCAATACCGGCGCGACCCATCCAGCTCGCCGGAGTCCAGCCGCCGGGAGACCTCGGCCAGGGCCTGATCGACCGCATCCAGCATTTGCCGCGATGTCATCTCCATGGGGTCAACTCCTCAATCCTGAACCAGCGATCCTGCCCGCGCCGTTGGGACTGCCGAGGAAAACGATTTCTTTCTTTCATGAGCCTTGTCCGCCCCGCGGCCAGGCTTACGCCGGCTGCAGTGCCTTCTTCCCGCCCTTCTTTGCGGATTCTCTCTTCACAACCGGCCCATGCGTCTCTGCCGTCGGCGGAGGCGGCGCATCCCCGATCCGCTTCGAATAAGTACACGATACGGCGCTCACCGCCGCTGCGGCGCCTTTGGCCGCCCGCTTCCTGGGCACAACCTCTTCGGCGCTCTTCTTCTTGTTGGGGCACTCCAGGTAGATGCCCGACCGCAAGGTCTTCTCAACAAGGTAGGGGCTTTTGCATAGCGGGCACTTCTTGGCCACCGGCTTGTAATTGGAGGTAAAGTCACACTTGGGATAATTGGTGCAGCCCCAGAAGATATTCCCGCGCCGCGCCTTGCGTTCGGCCAGATCGCCCACTCCGCACTTGGGACACTTCATGCCCTCGATCAGGTTCTGCTTCACGTACTTGCACTTGGGATACCCGGAGCAGGAGACGAACTCGCCGAAGGCTCCCTGGCGCAGCACCAGTGGCTTGCCGCAAAGCGGGCAGTTCTCGCCTGTCGGCTGAGGCACGTTCTGTTTCTGTTGCTGCTTTTGGCTCAGCTTGCGTACGGTCTTGCAGGGCGGATCTTCGCTGTAGCCGGGGCAGGCCATATATGGCCCAAAGAGCCCGCGCCGCAGCACCATCACGCGCCCGCAGTTATCGCAATATTCTTCCGTCTCGCTCGCATCCTGGGCCTCCTGCGTATTCAGGTCCGGCTTGCCGGCCGTGTTCTCCTTGGTAAACCCGCAGCTTGACTTGTCTTTCTTGTCGTAAGCGGAACAGGCATAGAATGTGCCGAATTTGCCCCACTTCAACAGCAGCGGCGACCCGCACAGATCGCACTTCTCCTTAGTCCTCTTCTCCATCCGCTTGATGTTTTCCATGTTCTTGCCGGCATCCTTGAGTTCATCCTCAAAGTAGCCGTAAAAGCCCTTCAGCAGATCCGTCCACTTCTCGTTGCCCTCCTCGATCTCGTCCAGCTCCTCTTCAAGCTTGGCCGTGTAGGCAACGTCGAAGATATACGGAAAGTTCTTCACCAGCAGGTCGCAGACAACGATCCCGATCTCGGTGGGATAAAAACGTCCGCCGATCTTGGTCACGTACTCTCGATCCTGGATGGTGTTGATGATGGAGGCGTAGGTGGACGGCCGGCCAATGCCCCGTTCCTCCAGCACCTTCACCAGCGAGGCCTCGTTGTAGCGCGGAGGCGGCTGGGTAAAGTGCTGCTCGTTCTCCAGCTTCTCCAGTTCCAGCCGTTTCACATGGTCCAGATCGGGCAGCTTGTTGGCGCTCTCATCCTCTTCGTCCTTCTTCTCCTCCAGGACCTCGTAGACCTTCAGGAAGCCGTCGAAGCGCACCACCGAGCCGCTGACCCTGAAATCGTAAGTCTTGCCCGTCTTGGCCGAGACCGCCTCGATCTTCGCCGTGGTCACATCGAAGACCGCCGGCGTCATCTGCGAGGCCACAAACCGCTGCCAGATTAGTCGGTAAAGCTTGAGCTGCTCCTCGGTCAAATAACGGGCGATCGACTCCGGCGTCCGCTTGGCGTCGGTCGGCCGAATCGCCTCGTGCGCATCCTGCGCGGCCTTCCTGCCCTTGTACACATTGGCTTCGTTGGGCAGATACCGCGGCCCCAGCTGTTTGGCGATCCACTCCCTCGCCCCGGCAATCGCCTCCGGCGCCACGCGCGGCGAGTCGGTGCGCATGTAGGTGATCAGGCCGACCGTTCCTTCCGCGCCCACATCCACGCCCTCATAGAGCCGTTGCGCCACGCCCATCGTCCTGCGCACGTTAAAGCCGAGCTTGCTCGCCGCATCGCGCTGCAACTGGCTGGTGATGAATGGCGGCAGCGGCCTTCTCTGCTGTTCCCTCGACTGCACAGAGGCCAGTGACCACTTGGCCTTCTCCAGCGCGGCAACCACCTGTTTCATCGATCTCTCATCCGGCAGCGCGTTGGCGATGAACTGATCCCGTCCGTCCTTGTCCGTCCCATTGGCCACGCGGGCGGGCTCTCCGTCGATGCCCACAAAGCGCGCCTTGAGCTTCTTCTCGGGCTGCTTGTCCGCATGAAGAAGCGCGTCCAGCGTCCAGTACTCCACCGGACCGAAGGCGCCAATCTCCCGCTCCCGCTCGACGATCAGCCGCACCGCCACGGTCTGCACGCGGCCCGCCGACAAGCCCCGCCGCACCTTCTCCCACAGCAGCGGCGAGATCTGGTAGCCCACCAGACGGTCAAGCACGCGCCGCGTCTGCTGCGCATCCACCAGATTCTGATCCACGTCGCGCGGGTGCTCGAAGGCCTCCTGCACGGCCTTCTTTGTGATTTCGTTGAAGGTCACGCGGCGAATCTTCTTGCGCTCTTTGGCTGTTTTTCCCAGCTGCAGCGCCAGGTGATACGCAATCGCCTCGCCCTCGCGGTCAGGGTCGGGCGCCAGGTAGATCGCATCCGCCTGAGCGCCCAGCTTCTTCAACTGCTCCACGATCTTCTCTTTGCCCGGAGACACGATCAGTTCCGGCACAAAAGTCCGCTTCTTCAGTTCCACGCCAATGTCGTTTTTGGGCAGGTCCATGATATGCCCGACCGATGCCCGTACGTCGAAGCCCTTACCGAGATACTTCTCGATCGTCTTCGCCTTGGCGGGGGACTCGACGATCACCAGTGATTTGCTCATTGCCATCCTTATTACCTAAACCACTCTACCTTGTCCGGCCTTGTTCAGCCTCGTTCAACCTTGCCCGGCCTGTTTGACTCGCAAGCGCTGTCTTTCGATTCAGCCCTGAGCAGCCCGGATTCAGCCCGCGCGCCCGGCCGCTCTCCGTTTCCGGGAAGAAATCACCCGCAAGTGTTGCACACTACCACGGAACACCGTTCCGTTTCCACTCGCCCTTGAATAGAATGCGTCCGGAGCTTCGCGGCCACTGGGCAATTCTCAAGGCCATGGGCCTGCGCCTGGCCGTCGAGCGCGTCCGCGCCGCCTGAATCGCGGGTCGGTAAATCGAGCCCTGTATCCGTCTTCCACCTTTCGGTTTACCGCATGCAACCTTTGCGCCGTAGCCGCGGAGAATGACGCCAATTAGCATAGTTCAGATGCTGAAAAGGGGAAGCCGTTGCGAAATGTGTGCTGGGTCGGCCCACGGCTATCGATAAGAGGCTTGAGGAATAGGTATATGAAGCGTCCTGGTTTGTTCGTTGTTGCTGTTCTGGCGTTCGGCCTTGGCGGTGCGGCCCGGTGCAGTGCGGACAGCCTGATCGTCAACGGGTCGTTCGCGCTCCCGAATGTGGGCGCCAGCTGGGGCATGTTCGCCAATGGGTCGGTGCCGGGCTGGTACACGACCGATCCCGCCGGCGACATCGAAATCGACAACCCGGTGGTATTTGGCGGAGGTTCCTCGGCATACGCGGGCAACCAGGGTGACCAGAGTTTAGAGGTGAATGCCTACAACCCTGAAGACGTATATCAGACCGTTACCGGTCTGACAGCCGGTCAGACCTACATGCTCTTTTGGGCTTACGGCGACCGCCCCGACTCAGGCGATGAGGAGCTTCAGGTCTTCTTCACGCCGACCACGAGCCTCGTGGGCGCCACCCCCGTGGCTACCGACTACGACAACCTGAACGGCAGCAACTCCATGGTGCTTTGGACCCCGAATTCAGTGATCGTGACCGCGACCGGCGCGACCGAGGTCTTGAGTTTTGATGGGTTGAACGTCAGCGGAACGGGAAACAACGGCGGCATCTCGTATGGCAATGAGATCGACGCCGTGTCCCTAACGGCCACCGCTCCCGAGCCTTCCACGCTGCTGTTCTTCGCTACGGGCCTCGGTTTGCTCCTCATGGCATGGCGCAGACAAAGGGTTTTGCCAGTCTTTACCCGGCGGTGACCGGATTGCACAGTCAGCTCCTACATTGAGAGAATCCCGGGTTCCGTCCGTTGCGGCCAACCATGCCAAGCGCGACTGGCGAAGCTGACCACGGCCTTTGGCGGCGTTCAAACCGTGGTAAATAAACCTGCCCTTACTCAACCCAGCTCTACGGTACCTTATTCGAACAAGGCAATCCCCGAGCTTCTCGGCCTCTCCCCCATCCTCAAGGCAATGGGCCGTCGGCTTCCGGCTTTGAGCGCTGCTTGTTGCTTGCGCGTCTACCTTGATGGGAGCTACCTGCGGGCGTGAGCGGGCGGCTCAAGCTGGTAACCTGAATCCTGAGAGAGACTCCGCAAGAGAGGCCGGCCCGGACCGCCGGCGAGCGTGGGCATGGCAGAGTTCGTCATCAAGTTGGCCGATGAGCGTGGACGGGTGCAGGAGCAGGTGCAGACGGCGGCCACGGCGGAAGAATTGCGGGCGCGGTTTGTCCACGCGGGCTACCACGTCTTCAACGTGCGGGCTCGGACGGGGTTTGCCGGATTGAAGCGGCGCAAGGTCAAGCTGGAGCAGTTTCTGATCTTCAACCAGCAGTTTCTGACGCTGATCCGGGCGGGGCTGCCGATTCTGGGCAGCTTGCAGATGCTGGCCAAGAACCAGAGGAATGCCAATTTTGCCGCCCAGTTGGACGACGTGCAAGCACGCGTGAAGACGGGCGAGGCGCTTTCGTCGGCCTTCGAGGCGCAAAGCGGCTTTCCGGTAATGTACACGACCACGCTGCTGGCCGGGGAACGCTCGGGCAACCTGCTGGAGGTGCTGGAGCGATACGTGAACTTTCAGCGGGTTTCGCTCACTTTCAGGAAGAAGCTGATCACTTCGCTGATTTATCCGTGCGTGCTGCTGACCCTGGTGACGGCGCTGGTGCTGTTCATGTTCGCCTATGTGGTGCCGCAGTTTGCCGAGCTGTATGACCAGCTTGGCTCCAAGCTGCCGGCGATGACCATGGCGCTGCTGAGCTTCAGTAAGTGGCTGAATCACAATCTGCTGTGGATTGCGCTGATTGTGCTGGCGGCGGCTGCGGCAATATACCGCTTTGCGACGACCGAGCGGGGCCGGGATTTTATGGACGGCTTCAGGATACGGATGCCGGTCTTCGGCAAGATCTGGTTGAAGTACCAGGTGGCGCTGTTTGCGCGGACGCTCTCTACGCTGCTGACGGGAGGATTGCCGCTGGTGCCCTCGCTGGAGACGGCGGCGCGGTCGATCTCGTCGCGCAGGGTATCAAAGGCCGTAGTCAGCTCGATCGGGACGGTGCGCGAGGGCAAGAGCCTGGCCGAGTCGCTGGAGCAGACCAAGGTCTTTCCCGACCTGGCGGCGGAGATGATTACGGTGGGCGAGCAGACGGGCGCGCTGCCGGCGATGCTGAACTCGGTGGCGGAGTTCTTCGAGGAGGACGTGGCGACGGCGCTGACCGCGTCTCTGGCGTTGATTGAGCCATTGATTCTTATCATCATGGGCGTGGTTGTGGTCTTCATTCTCATCTCGCTTTACCTGCCGATCTTTTCGCTGGGATCGACGGGTGCGGCACAGGGGTAAACGGGCATGGCCGAGACAATACTCATTGCGCCTCCGCTGCCTGCAGGCCAGGACGAACGGGCACAGGCCGAAGCGCTGGCGCGGCGCTATCACGCCGAGTTCGTTGATCTCAAGAACTTCAAGATCCAGCACGACCTGCTGCGCACGGTGCCGGTGGAGCTGATGTTCCGCTATAACTTTGTGCCCATCGAGCAGCAGGAGGACGCGCTGGTGATTGCTGTGAGCGACCCGTCGCGGCTGATGGTGCTGGATGAGATTGCCGGGTTGCTGGCGCACCGGATTGTGGCGCGGGTGGCGACGCTCTCGCAGATTACCGATCTGCTTAAGAAGACCGAGCAGTCGCAGCGCGTGCTGGACGAAGCCAGCGAGGGGCTGACCTTCGACGTGCTGACGGGCGAGGACAGCTCGGACGAGAATATCTCCATCGAGAAGCTGACCAGCGAGGAGGACATCAGCCCGATTATCCGGCTGGTGGATACCACCATCTTCACGGCGCTGGAGCGGCGAGCCTCGGATATTCATATCGAGACCAACGACGACTCGGTGGTGGTGAAGTACCGCATCGACGGAGTACTGCAGGCGGCGATGGCGCCCATCGCGCGGGAGCACCACTCGACGATTCTGAGCCGCATCAAGATCATGAGCGAGCTGGACATTGCCGAGCGGAGGGTGCCGCAGGACGGGCGCTTCCGGGTGCGCTACAAAGGTCGGCTGATCGACTTCCGCGTCTCCATCATGCCGACGATTCACGGCGAGAACGCCGTGCTGAGGGTGCTGGACAAGGAGTCGATGAGCGAGAAGTTCAAGCACCTGACGCTGGACGTGGTGGGCTTTGCCGAGGAGGACCTGAAGCGGTTTCGGCGCTACATTCGCGAGCCCTACGGCATGGTGCTGGTGACCGGGCCGACAGGGTCGGGCAAGACGACCACGCTGTACGCCGCGCTGAACGAGATCAAGAGCGACGAGGACAAAATCATCACTATCGAGGACCCGGTGGAATACCAGATCCGCGGCATCACGCAGATTCCGGTGAACGAGAAGAAAGGGCTGACGTTCGCGCGCGGGCTGCGGTCGATTCTGCGCCACGATCCCGACAAGATTCTGGTGGGCGAGATACGCGACAACGAGACGGCGCAGATTGCCATCAATTCGGCGCTCACCGGGCACCTGGTGTTTACTACTGTCCACGCCAACAACGTGGTGGACGTGCTGGGGCGGTTTGTAAACATGGGAGTGGAGGTTTACAACTTTGTCTCGGCGCTGAACTGCATTCTGGCGCAGCGGCTGGTAAGGACCAACTGCGAATACTGTTCGCGCACGGTTTTTTACGGCGACGACGTTTTGCTGGCCTGCGGAATGGATCCGGCCGAGTGGCGGGGCTTCGGCTTCCGCGAGGGGACAGGTTGCATGGAGTGCGGAGGCACGGGCTACCGGGGCAGGACGGCGATTCACGAACTGCTGGATTTAACCGACCCCATCCGGGAGATCATCTTGGAGAAGAAGCCGACATCGGAGGTGCGCAAGCTGGCGCGGAAAGAGGGCATGACCTTTCTGCGCGAGTCGGCGCTGGAGCGCGTTCGGCGGGGGATAACGACGCTGAAGGAAATCAACAAGGTTACGTTCATAGAGGCTTCGCGCTGATGAGTTCGGTGACGAGCAAAGGCGGTTCGAAGGCGGGCGGGCGTCCGCCGGCAGCGGTAGAGGTTGCGCCCAAGGGAGTGCTGGCGGCGGCTTTGCCGGGGCCGGGGCAAGCGCCGGCCTACGCTTTTCAGCCGCTGCCTGAGGGCGTCGTGATGCCGGGGATCGGCGAGCCGAATCTGAGGGCACCAGAGGAGGTGGCGGCTGCGATCCGCTCGACGCTGGGGCAGGTATCCCCGCGCACCCGCTCCGTTACGCTGGTGGTGCCGGATACCGCGGTGCGCGTCTTTGTGCTGGACTTCGATTCCCTGCCCTCCAAAGCGGCCGAGGTCTTCCCGGTGCTGCGCTTCAGGTTGCGCAAGATGATTCCCTTCGACGTGGAGCATGCGGGACTAAGCTACCAGGTGCTGGTGGAGAACAAGGACGAGTGCAAGGTACTGGCGGCTGTGCTGCCGGGGCCGGTGCTGGCGGAGTATGAGGACGCCGTTCGCGCCGCCGGCTACGAGCCGGGCGCGGTTCTGTCGTCGTGCCTGGCTGCCTTGGAGGCCATCGATCCCATGCAGGCCGTGCTGATTGCCAATCTGAGCTCCCAGGCGCTGACCACTTGCATCGCCAACGGGCAGGATCTGCTGCTGTATCGCACGCTCGACCTGCCCGCCGACCCCGGACTGCGGCTGCAAGAGGTGCAGCGCGGCATCGCCGTGGCCTCAGCCTACTATGAGGACAAATTGGGCGTCAGCCCCCAGCAGCTTCTTTATGCCGGCAACTATGGAACGCAGTTCGATGGGGTCAATTACGGCGGCGTGGATGCCTTCGCATTGTGGCTCGACGACCCGGAACTGACCGTGGTCGATCTGGCGCCCCGGCCTGAGACCGGGGCGGTAACTGCGCTTGGACAGACGAGCATCGCCGGCGTGGCCGGCGCTCTGGCGGGGGCAAGATAATGCGGATCGTTCTCAATCTCGCCAGCCGCCCGTTCGCCGATCTGGGGCCGGCGATCAAGCGCTTGCGCATCGCCATGGGCTTGCTGGCTTTGGCCTCGATCGGATTCGGACTGGGACTGCGCGCCTTCGACCAGAAGGCCGAGGAAGCCCGCGCGCGCGACCACTCGCTGGATGGCCAGATCGCCCGTGTCACCCAGGAACGGCAGGGATACCAGATCATGATGGCCCAGCCGGCCAACGCCCAGTTGCTTGAGCAGGTTGGCACGCTCAACCGGCTCTTCGATGAGAAGGCATTCAGTTGGACGCTGGCCATGGAAGACCTGGAAAGCGTATTGCCGGGTGGCGTGCAGGTATCCACCATCGAGCCGGTGCGCGCCAAGGATGGTCACATCGCCCTGCGCCTGCGCGTGATTGGGCCGCGGGATCGAGCCGTGGAGCTGGTGAGGAACCTGGAGCACTCGAAGCGGTTTCTGTTGCCGAGGATTGTGGGCGAGAACGCCGAGTCGAGCGGCGGGCCCGGCGAGCGCCTGGAGCCGGTGAGCGCCTCGAATCGAGTGGACTTCGATTTGCTGGCCGAGTACAACGCGGCATTGCCCGGAGAACGCAAAGCGGCAAGGAAACCGTCGCCTGCCAGCAGAGATTTCGGCGGCCAGCCTGCGCCGCGCACGGCTCATCCTCATCCCGGCCCTGTTTTCATTCCAGCTCAGCGTCCGGGCCAGGCAACAGGTCCAGCCCAGTTCCGTGGGCCGGGACGACCGCCCTATACCGGCTCGCCGCAGCCCAACGTTTCACCCAATCCCGCGCCCGGAGGCCCGCAATGAGCGACCTTTCGTCCTCCACCCGGCGCGAGCGACTGACCTCCCCGCTCACCTGGCACTATGCCGGATTCGCCGTGCTGCTGGCGCTGACTATCGGATTGGCTGTTCGCCTGGGGCTGGATTGGGCCGCGACGAATGGCCGCTCCAGCGATGCCCTGGCCGGGAAGCAGGTTGAGCTGAAGGCCCTGGATCTACAAACCGCCCCCCTGCGCGGCCTGGAAGAGCGTGTGGAAGACTCCCGCTCCAAGATGGAGGCTTTCTATGCCAAGCGCATCCCGCCGAACTACTCCTCGATCGCCGAGCGCATCGGAGAACTTCAGGTCAAGTCGGGCGTGCGGCTGTCCAGGGTTCAATACACACAGGGTCCTCCCGGCTCGGAATTGACTGAAATCTCGATGGACGCCGGCATCAGCGGCGCATATCCCGAGATCATGCGCTTTGTCAACAGCCTGGAGCGCGACCAGACCTTCCTCGTGATCCGTGCAATGGCTCTCACCGGGCAACAGGGCGGACTTGTGAACCTGCGGCTGCGGGTCTCCACCTGGCTGCGGCCGGCCGATGCTGCCGCCAGCGGCTTGCCGCCGACTCCAGAGGCTGGCGAACCAGCCCCCGCGCCCGCGGAATCCTCCAACGGCGGAAAGGAGGGCGAATAGCCATGGCCCTTCGCCTGGGAACGGAGAACAAGCGCCAGGTTTATCTCGTCGTTGCGCTGTTCGCGGTTATCGTCCCGGCCGCGGCTTGGGAGCTTCACGACTACTTTACCGAGCCTTCCGCGCCGGTTCGATCCACAGCGCCTCTTCAGGCTCAGTTGCGGAACGCCGCGGCCTCGGCTGGTCAAGGAGCGGCCGGTACATCCGCGTCCGCCGGGCAGAATCCGCAAGGAAGCGGGGCGCAGAAGCTCACCAACGCCGGTCTCGACCCCACGCTGCACTTCGACAAGCTGGCCCAGAGCGAAGAGGTGGAGTACGAGGGGACGGGCAGGAACATCTTCTCGGCTGCATCGGCGCCGGTGCAGATTGAGGTTCCCGTCAAGAGCGCGCGCTACAGCGAGCCAGGCGTGACCGCGGCACAGGCGGCGGTGGCTGAGCGGCCTCAACCGCCTGCCATCGATCTGAAGTACTTCGGTTACTCCCAGGCCAGGGACAAGTCGCTCAAAGCCTTCTTCGTTCACGGGGAGGACATCTTCATGGCCAAGACCGGCGAGATTGTCGATCATCGCTACAAGGTGGGGGCAATCCAGCCTGGCAGCGTTCAGGTGACCGACCTGGGCTACAACAACACGCAAACCCTGCCGTTGACGGCGAACTGAGTCCTTCCCCGATGAGAAGCCCCGAGTCAACGCGCCGTTGCAAGCCCTCCGAGGAGGGATACATCCTGATTGCGGTCATCTTCATGCTGGCGATCCTCGTGATCGCTCTGGCGGTTGCCGCGCCGGTTGTCCGGAAGGATATTCAGCGCGACCGCGAGATCGAGACCATGCACCGGGGCAAGCAGTATGTTCGCGGCATCAAGATGTACTACAAGAAGTTCGGCGCTTATCCGCCCACCGTCGATGCGCTGGTCAATACCAATGAGATACGCTTCCTGCGCAAGAAGTACATTGATCCGACCACGGGCAAAGACGAGTGGAAGATCATCCGCTTTGGCCAGAACAAGACGCAGACGCTGGGATTCTTTGGCCAACCCATCGGCGGCGGAGCGCTGGCTGGCACCGGGCCGGGCGCGAATGGGCCAAACCCCTCCACGGGCATGTTCAACTCTCCGCCCAGCAGCGATTCGACTTCGGGCACGGCCAGCAATGGTTCGACATCCGGCTCTGCAAGCGACCAGACCGCCGCCAGCGGGACACCCGCCACTCCCGGCGCCGGCACAGGCGGCGCTTCCGGCGGCAGCACCGGCCCCAATGCTGCCGCCGGCAGCTCGGCCTTTGGAACCGGGACGGGCCAGACCTTCGGCGGCGGGGGAATCATCGGCGTATCGCCCGGCAGCCCCAAGCAGTCGATCCTGGTATACAAGAAGAAGAATCACTATAACGAGTGGGAGTTTTTCTACGATCCGATTGCGGATCAGATGATGCAGGGAGGCAACACCGGGATGATCGGCCAGCCTGCCAGTTCTACGACCACGCCGATCGGCACGAATCCAGGCTCGAACGGCGCTCCCACGGTCCCGCCGGCGCCCGCGCCGCAGCAGCCAACGCCCACACCGCAGCAGCCGCAATAGAGAGTTCGGAGTCTTCCCGGGGGAAGGCCACCCCGCTAGAGCAGCCAACGAAGACAAAAGGCCCGCCCTCGCATAGGGGATGGGCCTTTCTTGAACAGCGGATCAAAGTGCAATGCGCGGCCGATCGGGCTTGTCAGACGCTGAAGGAGGAGCCGCAGCCGCAGGTGCTCTTCACCTGGGGATTGTCGAACTTGAAGCCGGCGGCTTCGAGGGTCTCGATGTAATCGACTGTGCAACCGTTCAGGTACATCAGCGATGTGGCGTCGACGAATACCTGCAAGTCGCCGAATTTGAAAACCTTGTCCATCATGCCGCTCTGGTTCTCGAAGGCCATGGAGTATTGGAATCCGGAACAGCCACCGCCCACCACGCCGACGCGCAGACCGGCGGGAAGGGGATCCTGGGTAGCCATGATCTCTCGAACCTTGGCAATGGCCTGCGGGGTCAGGGTGAGGGGGGCTTTCTTTTCGGTTTCCAGTGCGGGTTGAGCGGTTGCTGTGGCCATGACGTCTCCCAAATCGTGGAATGCTTGCCGTTATCCGTAACTGTACTTCGCCGGGGCCCAGGACACAAGTCCGAAAAGCTCCCACGTCTCATAGGATGCAGCCGCAGACCGGAAAGTCGCAGGATCGACTCCCCATTTGAGGGATGCAAGAGCAGAGCGAGGGGTGCTATCCCCTAGATAGTGCCTGTCCAAACTTATGGAACGGCAGCGAGGGGAGCGGAACCATGAGGTCAAGGAATGTGTTCGGCGTATTCAAGCGGCTAGCGACGCAGCGATCGGGAGAACCAGCCCGGTCCCTTGGGGTTGTAGAGAAGAACGGGCTGTACTTTGTTGTCGCTCTCGACCTTGGAACCGCCAAAGCCTTCAGGCTTCGCCTGGCCTGGCCCGGTTTTCTCTCGCAACGCTGACCGCCCTATGAGTGTGAACAGGC
>JBEKDH010000030.1:0-29335 GCA_050014455.1 Occallatibacter sp. | reverse complement strand
GAAGGCAAGGAGTACAACCAGGGGGTGGGCTACCTGGACGACGGCACCATGGTGGTGGTGGATCATGCGCGCAGGCTGATCGGCAAGGCGATCGAGATTTCAGTGACCAGCGTGCTGCAGACCGCCAGCGGCAAGATGATCTTCGGCAAGCTCGACGAAGCCCCCAGGAGCGGCGAGACAGGACGGCCGGGGCCGGTGGAGCTGCTTCCAAGATGAACGAGTTGCGTATCGTTTGCAGTTGTCCCAAGCGAAAATGTCCCCGGCATGGCGATTGCCTTGCCTGCCGGGAATACCATCTGAACCGCAAGCGCCCACAGCCGCCGCGCTGCGAAAGAAGACTCAGTTGGCTGCAAAGGCTCCTGGGCGGAAGCTCATGCGCGGCACGGTGATCTTTGCCAGGCGGAAGCAGGACGCCGGCTGCGCCGGGTAGCGGGTGAGAAGCGCGCGCTGAGTTGCTCTTCTCGGGATTCTCCTTGACAGAGCCCTGCCGCCTGCCGCACAGTCGATTGCGCCACTCCTTTTAGGCCGGCCGGTGGATATAAAACCATTTCCCTGAGTTCCCGGCGCCCTGGAGGAGAGTTTCTGCTCGCAATGGAGGTTTCTCGTTGGGCTTTTTTCACTTCAATCACATGCACGTGTTCCTGGCGGCCTTGCTTCAATGGGTGATCGGCGCGGTTTGGTACTCCCCCGTGCTCTTCGCCAACCCGTGGACATCGCTGGCCGAGGTGCGCCCGGAGGCCAAGGGATTCCGCATGGTTCTTGGCATGATCATCTCCTTCCTTGGGTGCCTGATCGTGTGCTTCGCCCTTATGCATGTGATCTGGTGGTCGGGCGTGAACGGTTTCAAGGCGGGCGCGAAGGTGGGCCTCGTCGTCTGGGCTGGATTCATCTGCGCGCCGCTCGCAGCGCAGTGCCTATACGATGGGCGGCCTTTCAAGCACTTTGCCGCCACCTCCGTGTACTGGCTGGTTGTGCTGGTAGCGGCCGCCGCGCTGCTTTCGCATTGGGGGTGATAGGCGACCGCCTCTCGAAAGGGAAGACAGGGCAGCGCCGCTTGGTGAGTTGCCTTGGCGATCACGAAGCCGCGTCAACAGCAGTTCTAAATGGAGAGAGTAGCGGCGGAATGCAGCGCACTTCCTCCTGGAGGGACGAGGTGAAAATAGCACAGGGTGAAACCGCCCCGATAGATCCCCGCCCCGTAGGGGCGGTGCGAAGCCGTCGCACCGTGGCTGGATTCAGCGATCCGTCGAGAGAGCATTCGCCCCGCCCCTATGGGGCGGATTCTCCCCCGTTGCCTTTTGCTCAGGGCTGCGCTGCGCTTGCCCTGGGCTATTTTCGACGGCTCCCTACGGGAGCAGACCGATGGGCTGCTCATGGGATGGTCGACAACGAGAGCCATTTAGAATTGCCGCCGCGTCAAGTTTCTCCTTGACACAGCACTCCCGCCTCCTGCACAGTCAACTTCGCGGCTCCTCGCAGGCCGGCCAGCGGCACCTTCCCCCGCATTCTGAACTCCCGGCCTCCTGAGAGTGACTTCTGCGCCTGATGGAGGCTCCTCAATGCATCATCTTCACTTCAATCACTTGGCAGTCCTGGTTGCGGCCATTCTTCAGTGGATTCTGGGCGCTCTCTGGTATTCCCTGCTCTTCGCCAAGCCATGGATGGCCCTGACCGGCCACAAGCAAGGCGAGAGGCCCAAAGGCGCCATCCTCGCCATGATCGGATCCTTTTTCGGCGGCCTCATTCTCTGCTTTGTGGTGGCGCATTTCGTTCTCTGGTCGGGCGCTACAACCATCTGCTGGGGCCTTTTCGTCGGCTTCATCAGCTGGCTGGGCTTGATCGCCGTGCCGCTGTTCTCAGAGATGCTTTATGAAGGTCGGCCCTTCAAGCTCTTCGCCATCAACGCCGGCTACTGGCTGGTTGCACTGCTCGTCACCGGCGGGTTGCTGGCTGCCTGGCATTGATTCCCTAGATCTCTCGATCCGGTCCGATCTCGCGTGCCGATCGATCCGGGACGCGCGCCTGCCCTTTACAATCGAGCCATGAGCAAAGAAGTGATCGCAACCGCCAAAGCTCCTGCCGCGATCGGACCCTATTCCCAGGCTGTCCGCGTGGGCAACCTCCTCTTCACCGCCGGCCAGATTGCACTCGATCCGGCCACGCAGAAAGTGGCCGCCGGCGGCATCGCCGAGCAGACCGCACGCGTGCTCGATAACCTGGGGGCCATTCTGGAAGCCGCCGGCAGCAACCTTTCCCTGGTGGTCAAGGCGACAGTCTTTCTCAAGGACATGAACGACTTTGCCGCCATGAACGCCGTCTATGGCGAGTATCTCGGGGCGTTCGGCGCGCCGCCCGCCCGCACCACTGTCGAGGTCTCCCGCCTGCCCAAGGACGTGCTGGTGGAGATCGACCTAATCGCCGAGGTGCCCGGCCACGTGCAAGCAAGCGACGATTTTGTCCCGTTTGTCGCCATCTAATTGGCGCAACTGGAGGAGGAACCCATGAGCGAATCGCCCCAGAAGGTCGTGCGCAGCGAGGTCGAGTGGCGTGCCGCGCTTAGCCCCGAGCAGTATCGCGTTTTACGCGAGAAAGCCACCGAGCGGCCCTTCACCGGCGCCCTCACCGAGAACCACGAGACCGGCAACTACCACTGCGCCGGCTGCGGAGCGCTCCTGTTCCTGAGCGGGGCGAAATTCGACTCCGGCTGCGGCTGGCCCAGCTTCATGCTGCCCGCTGAGTCCACGGCCATCACAGAGCACGAGGACCGGAGCTTTGGAATGCGCCGCGTCGAGGTCACGTGCGCCCGCTGCGGCGGCCACCTCGGCCATGTCTTCCCCGACGGCCCCGCCCCTACCGGCCTCCGCTACTGCATCAATTCCGCCTCGCTCACCTTCGAGCGGCAGAAACCGTAGTCCGGCTCCGAATCCCATTCGGCCGCCTCCCGCCAGGCACAACAAAACCCCGTCCGGGGGTGGACGGGGTTCATGTCAATCGTGGATGAGGCGGGAGTACGAAATCGTGGGCCAAACCCTCCAGCCCGATGACCCGCTTTACGCCTTGGCGATCTTGCCGCTCTTGATGCAGCTGGCGCACACCCTGAGCCGCTTGGGCGCGCCGTTGACCAGCGCCTTGACTGCCTGCAGATTCACGCTCCAGCGGCGCCGCGTCACGTTGTGCGCGTGAGAAATGTTATTGCCAAACTGCGGGCCTTTGCCGCAAATATCGCATACCTGTGCCATGACCTTGCTCCAAATTCTTGGGTTCCCGCCGGAAATTGCCCTCTGCGAACGCCATCCTGAAGCGCGCTCACGCCGGGCTTGCCAGCCGGCTCAACCATCGGTGCGCATAAAGCACACACCACCGTCGGCTTGCCGAATCTCCAGTATACCCGGAACCGGCCCCCGCGCCAAGGCTGACTAGAACTCCAGACGGAGGTTTGGATCGGCGACCGGCTTTGATTGCAGGCCGGGGGAAGATGATCGGGCGGCCGATTGAACTGCGGACAGGCCAGCGCGCGCGACGCCGAGCTTTTTTTGCGTCAATGTGCCGGCTCCGGGCGTCCTATTAGGAAACGGCTTTGCTTGTGCGGTCTTCAGCCGATTGGCGTTGCGTTCGGCTGCGGGGATCATCTAACTGGAGCGGAAGTTGCAACCCGCAGACTGGGCTCGCAACCCGGCATTGCCATCATCTTGACCCAAATCGGAGATTGAGGCTCAAGCTTCCAGGCCATACGAGCCCGGAGCCGAAAGAGCCGGGATAGAGGAACGATCAAGTGAGAATCAGTGCGCTGCAACGGTTTCTAGGGATTGGTTGCCTTGTTCTGATGGGGCTGGGGGCATGTGGCTGCAAGCAGCAACCGGCGGCGCCGGCAGGGCCTGGAATGCAGGCAATGCCGGTGCAGACGGCGGCGGTGACGCTGGCGCCGGTGGCGCAGAGCAGCGACTATGTGGCCACCATCAAGTCGCGCCGCTCGGCTACGTTGCTGCCCCAGGTGAGCGGCGTTCTTACACAGATTCTTGTCCGTTCCGGCGACCATGTGAAGGCGGGGCAGCGCCTGATGGAGATCGATCCGCGGCAGCAGCAAGCCATGGTCGATTCGGCGCGGGCCACGGAACGGCAGAAGAAGGCGCTCTACGACTACAACGCGGTGGAGGTCGAGCGGCAGCGCAAGCTCTTTGAGGCAGGCGTGACCAGCCGCGACGCCTACGACCAGGAGCGCCAGACTTACGAGAACGCCAAGGCGGACTACGAGTCTGCGGTGCAACTGCGCAAGACGCAGGAAGAACAGCTGGCTTACTACACCATCCGGGCGCCCTTCGACGGCGTGGTGGGCGACGTTCCCGTGCATATCGGCGACTTTGCCTCGCCGCTCAACTCGCCGCCCACGGTGCTTACCACGGTGGATGAGAACAAGGATCTCGAGGCCTATATCGAGGTTCCAACCGAACGCGCCGGCCAGGTCCGCCAGGGGCTGGAAGTCGATCTCATGGACACCAGCGGCAAGCTCCTGGAAAAGACGGCTATCAACTTTCTTTCGGCCGAAGTCGATAGCACGCTGCAAGGAATTCTGGTGAAGGCTCCGGTTCACGCCGGACCCGAACTTCTGCGCACTGCCCAAATGGTGAAGGCGCGGGTCGTCTGGAGCACAACGCCGATGGCGGTGGTTCCGGTGCTGGCGGTTGTGCGCCAGGGAGGACAGAGCTTCGTCTTCGTGGCCAAACAGCAGAACGGTGGCGCCTTTGCCATCCAGTCCCCGGTTACGCTCGGCGATACGGTGGGCAACAGCTACTCTGTCTCCTCGGGACTGAAAGTGGGCGACCGGGTGATCGTCTCCAGCACCCAGTTCCTGGTAAACGGCATGCCAGTGATGCTGATGCCGGGAGCCTAGAAACCGGCCGGAATGCGCCTTTGGCGGCTAGCCAGGGGCGGGCACAGCGCGGCGCTCCTCGCGCTCATTGCAAGCAAAAAAGGAAGGCAACCCGTGTTTGTAGATTTCTTTATTCATCGGCCTGTCTTTGCCACGGTGTGCGCGCTGCTGATCATTTTGGCCGGGGCGATCTGCATTCCCAACCTGCCGGTGGCGATGTACCCCGACCTGGCCCCGCCCGAGGTTGCCGTTTCGTGCAATTACGTCGGCGCCAATGCCGACACCGTGGAGAAGGCCGTTACCATTCCGCTCGAAGAGGCCATCAATGGGGTCGAGGGAATGCGCTACATCAACTCCTCCAGCACCAACAGCGGCACAAGCGCAATCACGGCGACTTTCAAGACCGGATACGACCTGGACATAGCCGCCGTAGACGTGCAAAATCGCGTGGCCAGCGTAACCGGACGCTTGCCCGCGGCGGTGAACGCAACCGGCATCACCATCACCAAGTCCAACAACAACTTTGTGCTGGGCGCCGGCTTTTTCACCCGCGACAACCGCTACTCGGCGGAGTTCATCTCCAACTATCTCGACGTCTATGTGAAGGACGCCATCAAGCGCGTGCCCGGCGTGGGCGACGTGATGATCTTCGGCGAGCGCAAATACGCCATGCGCGTCTGGCTCGATCCCACGCGCCTGGCTGAGCACTCTCTAACCGCCGGCGACGTCATAAACGCGCTCACCGAGCAGAACGTCGAAATTCCTGCCGGCCAGCTCGGCCAACCGCCCTCCGACTCAAAACAGGCCTTCCAGATTCCTGTTCGCGTGGTCGGCCGCCTATCGTCGCCGGAAGAGTTCGACAAGATCATCGTCAAGAACTCGCCGAACGGCCTTGTGCTACTCAAGGATGTTGGCCGCTCCGTTGTCGGCGCCGAGGATTACAGCACAACTCTCCAGTACGCTGGCCAGGCAGCCATGGGCATTGGCGTCTTGCAGCTTTCCAACGCCAATGCTCTAGACGTGGACACGCGCGTGAAGGCCACGCTCGAGGATCTGAAGAAATCCTTTCCGCCCGGACTCGAATACGCGGTCGCCTTCGACTCCACCACGGTTGTCGGCGACTCCATTCGCGAGGTGCTCGTTACCCTGGGGCTGGCCATCTTCATCGTCATAACCGTCATCTTCCTCTTCCTGCTTGACTGGCGCGCCACCATCATCCCCACGGTCACCATCCCGGTTTCGCTCATCGGCACCTTCGCCTTCATCAAGCTCTTCGGCTTCTCCATCAACTCGCTTACGCTCTTCGGCATCACGCTGGCTACGGGACTGGTGGTAGACGACGCCATCGTGGTCATCGAAAACGTGCAGCGGCACATCGCCATGGAGCACTCCAAGGCGCGCGAGGCCACCTCGCGAGCCATGGGCGAGGTAACCAGCGCGGTGATCGCCACTTCGCTGGTGCTGATTGCGGTCTTTGTGCCGGTCTCGTTCTTTCCCGGCACTGTGGGGATTCTCTACCGGCAGTTCTCGCTGACGATTGCCTTCGCCATCGCTATCTCCGCATTCAATGCCCTGACGCTTTCGCCGGCGCTCTCCGCCCTCTTCCTGCGCGGCGAAGACGCTCGCCCCCGTCAGTTGGACTTTCTGCGCATCGGCTTCGTATCGCGCGCCTTTTCAGCATTCATTCACTCCACCGACCGCCAGGTCATCTGGCTGAGCGCCGCCTACTCCAAATCGATTCATCTTGCGTTGAAGCTGCGCTATGCGCTGGTGGTTCTTTTCTTCGCGGGCATGGTTGCCACCGTATACACCTACGAGCATGTCCCCACCGGCTTTCTTCCACAGGAAGACCAGGAGTTCCTGATGGTGGTGGTGCAGGCGCCGCCGGGCTCGTCGCTGGCTTACACCACCTCTCTTGCCGATCGCGCCGAGGCGATCCTGTACCAAAATCACGACATTAGCAGCGCATTCTCTGTGATGGGCTTCTCGCTGGCCGGTGCCTCTTCCAATGCAGGCATGATGTTCATCAGCACCACGCCTGCCAGCCAGCGCCGCGCCAAGGGCCACTCCGCCGCGGACATCGTCGCCGACCTCAACAAGAACTTTGGCTACTTGATGATTGCCCGCGACGGCGGCATTGTGCAGGCCTTTGAGCCGCCGGCTGTCAACGGCGTGGGCAGCTTTGGCGGCTTCCAGTTCATGCTGCAGGACACCGGCGTCAACACGCTCTCCGATCTGGACCGTGTTGCGCACCAGATGGTGGGGGGCAGTCGCGCGCGCAAGGATCTTGCCGGCCTCTATACCAGCTTCTCGGCCAACGATCCGCAGGTGCTGGTGACCATCGATCGCGAGAAGGCCAAGGCTCTGAGCGTGCCGCTTTCGCAAATTACCACCACGCTCTCGGTCTTCATGGGATCGGAGTACATCAACGACTTCGACTTCAACAACCGCACCTATCGCGTCTTTGTGCAGGCCGACCAGCCCTTCCGCATGACGGCGAAAGATCTGCATAACTACTACGTGCGCTCCGACTCCGGCCAGATGGTCCCGCTGGACAACCTGGTCACCGTGGTGGAAAGCTCCGGCCCGCCGGTGATTACGCATTACAACCTTTTCCGCGCGGTGGAGATCGATGGCTCCGCGGCGCCGGGCTACAGCTCCGGCCAGGGGCTCACAGCGATGGAGGATCTGGCCAAGCAGAGCATGATGCCGGGCATGAAGTTCGAGTGGACCGGATTGACCCTGGACGAACTCGAATCCGGCGGCAAGGCGCTCATCATCTTCGGACTGGGAATTCTGGTGGTCTATCTCACCCTTTCGGCGCAATACGAGAGCTTTGCGCTGCCCTTCATTATTTTGCTGGCCGTGCCCATGGCGGTGCTGGGCGCACTCGGGCTGGTGTGGGCGCGGGGGCTGGCCAACGACGTCTACTGCCAGATCGGCCTGGTGATGCTCATCGGCCTGTCGGCTAAAAACTCGATTCTTATCGTCGAGTTTGCCGAGCAACTGCGCCGCAAGGGCCGGTCCATTGCCGATGCGGCCGCCGAGGCCGGCGGACTGCGGCTGCGGCCCATCCTGATGACCTCGTTTGCCTTTATCCTGGGCATTCTCCCGCTGGTCTTCGCCACCGGCGCGGGCGCTCAGGGACGCCGCTCCGTGGGAACCACCATCGTGGGCGGCATGTTGCTCTCCACGATCCTCAACCTCTTCTTCATTCCCGTGCTCTACGTGATCCTGAGCAGGCTGCTCAAGCGCGGCGACGCACCCACAACGTACGAGCCTCCTGCACCTGAACCGGCCGAGGCGGTTTAGAGATGTTTCCGGCTGTGCGGAAAAAGGGGTGAACTCAGGCGCCTGCGATGCCTGGAGGCGACACCGGCAGGCCGAATGCTCACCGACGCGCGGTTACCTCAGCAGGAAGCCCATCCCATCCGTCAGAAAGTGGGCCAGCATGTTGGAGGGAAGATCGCGGCGCCAAACATACAGGAGTGCGAAGACGACGCCAACGCCGAATACGGGAATGAGCTGGTCGAGCCCCCATCCCGCAAAATGGGCCCAGGTGAACGCCAGCACGGAGAGAACGACAGCCAGCGTAACGCTCCCGGTGAGCTGCCGAACCTTCTCGATGATGTAGCCGCGGAAGAGTATCTCCTCCACCACTGCCGCCCTAAGTACCAGGAGCACACGGTACCAGTAAGGGCGGCTGAGGATCATCTGCTGCTGATGGATCGTCGCGGCCGTGTCGAGGTGGAAGACCCGGACGATCACGCCGAAATGAAGGAAAAAGACAACCAGGGCTGCCACTGCGCCTAAGACCGCAAAGAGCAAAGTCCTCCAGGTTGGACGGCGAAACCCGATCGAACTCAGCGGCAATCGCTCGACAAGAGCCAGCCAAGCCAGAACAGCCGCCGCGTAGAACCACCATATGGCCTCTCGGCTCAGCAACGCCGGAATGGAGTCGCCGGGCGCAATCCACCGGCCGATGGGCAAAAGCGGGAGGATTACAGCCGCAGCGAGGCCGCACCAGGCAAACCGGGCCGTCTTCTTTGAATTCGATGGAATAGCAGAAATCGTCATCGGATTGAGTTCCTCGGCCGTTCTTTTGTCTGTTGCTGAACGGTACGGGCAGTCGGGATCGGAAGTTCCAGGGATTCCAGCCATCGCCGATCTGAGCCTGGGCGCAGAGCGGTCACTGCGCATCCCGGTGGGCGATCACGTAATCCTTGATGCGGTCGTAGACCTCGCTGCTCACCACGCCGTGCTCCAGCAGATCCTGCTTGGTGCGGTAAGGCCGATAACGAACGATGCGCCCGGCCCAACTGCGCGTCATGCCAGGGACTTTCAGCAGTTCGTCCATGCTGGCGTGATTGATGTCCACTCGCGCTTCCGGAGTAGGGGCCGCCGCCGATGTTTTGGGCACGCCGCGGGTATCCCGATCCTGGTTCTGCGCAACTCCGAGCAGAAACACGCACAGAATCGCACCCGCCACTGCCGTCCATCGACCTCTCGCTCGCACGGGTCCATTCTCCGCCTCACCCCACGCCGGCCGCAAGCGGAACATTTGACAGGCCAGGGGGTTTTCCCTTAGGGTTTCAAACAGATGCAGAGCATCCGCCATCACGGCCATCCCCACCATCATGGAACCTCCATGTCGGCGGACTGCCATGGCCTGAAGTAAGCGGCCAGAGAGATCGAGAGATTTGAAGCCCGCCGGCGACCTTCGCTGGCGGGCTTTTTCACGTTTCCGCAGGAATCTAAAACAAGACCGGCAATGCGCCGGAAAAAGGAAAAAATGAGCAACACAACCGCAACAATCGACTTCGACAAGATGGACGGCCTTGTCCCCGGCATCGTCCAGGACGCGCGCACCGGCGAGGTGCTGATGCTGGGCTTTCTCAACCCCATCAGTTACGCCAAGACCCTCGAAACCGGCTTTGTCACCTTCTGGAGCCGCACCCGCCAAAAACTGTGGATGAAAGGCGAGACCAGCGGCAACCGGCTGCGCGTCCTCTCCGCCTTTACCGACTGCGACAACGACACGCTGCTGTTTCGCGTCGAGGTCGAAGGCGATGGGCTGGTGTGCCATGAAGGCACTGTCAGTTGCTTTACCAAATCGCTGCCCGCCGGCGCAGCCAACCCGGAAGCCGGCGAAAAGAAAGAGGTAAACCGTGGCTAACAAACTGAGACTCGGCATCCCCAAGGGCAGCCTGCAGGATGCGACCATCGCTCTCTTCAAGCGCGCCGGCTGGAATATCTACGCCGACGGCCGCTCCTACTTCCCCTCCATCGACGACCCCGAAATCGAGTGCATGTTGATTCGCGCCCAGGAGATGGCGCGCTATGTGGATCACGGCGTTCTCGACGCCGGACTCACCGGCATCGACTGGGTGGTGGAAAGCGGCCTGGAGGTAACCAGCGTGACTACGCTCACCTATGCCAAGCAGAGCCGCCGCAAAGTACGCTGGGTGCTGGCCGTGCCCGAGGGCAGCGGCTTTGAGAAGGCAGAAGACCTGGAAGGAAAGATCGTCGCCACCGAACTGGTTGAAGTGACCAAGCGCTACTTCGCCAAGAAGGCCGTCAATGTGAAGGTAGAGTTCAGTTGGGGCGCGACCGAGGTAAAACCGCCCATGCTGGCCGACGCAATCGTAGAAGTCACCGAGACGGGCAGTTCGCTCAAGGCCAACCACCTCAAGATCATCGACACGGTGATGGAGAGCGAGACTCATCTGATCGCCGGCAAGAGCACGCTGGCCGACGAGTGGAAGCGAAAGAAGATCGATCAGATCGCCCTCATGCTGCGCGGCGCCATCGATGCGCAGTCGCAGGTGGGGTTGATGCTCAACGTGAGGCGCGAAAACCTTGAAGCCGTCCTCTGCGTTTTGCCCGCGCTGAACTCGCCCACTGTTTCGCAGTTGAGCGAATCGGAGTGGGTTGCGGTGAACACCATCGTCGATGAGCGCGTGGCGCGCGATGTGATTCCACAGTTGAAAGCGGCCAGGGCGACGGGGATTGTCGAGTACCCGCTGAACAAGGTTGTGCTTTGAGCAGTTCTCACCGTTCCTGAAATGCGGGTGCCCCATCCTTCGCGCTTTTCGTGAAGGGTGGGAAACCAAGAACCTTGACCGTCGAAGCCTTGAAAGGGCTGGGTACCCCAGGTCCCTCGCATTTGGGGACCTGGGAAAACCCGAAATCATCAAGACGCGGCACTAGATGACTTGAAGGGTAAGGGCTTCAGCCCGTACATCGACAGGAGCATTGAGTTGGGCTTTATTGAGGGATGCATTAGCAATGTCCGCACAGACGCGCCGGAGGCGCAGAGTTGGTTAGCCCCGCGCTTCAGCGTGGGGAAAAGGGATTCCGCAAGTTCTTTGCGGAGTCCCGTTGGGACGGCGCAAGGGCATTATCTAATCAGGAACCAATAGCCTCTGGGGGAAGTCCTTGCTATGAGGCACACTCCCTTGGCCGCAAAAGCTGGAGACGAGAGCAATGAAGCTGATTCGAACAACTGGACGAGGCGCCAAGGAGACAGCAAAGGCCATTGCCTCGCTCGAACAACGCGGCGGCGCGGCGCTCGATGCGGTGCTGCCCGCGGTCAAGCGCATTGTCGGCGATGTGCGCAAACAGGGCGACCGCGCGCTTCTGCGCTACGCAGCCAAACTCGACGGCCTTGCAGGCGTCGCAGCTTTGCGCGTATCACAGGAGGAGATGGCCGCAGCCTGGGAGGCGATCGATCCCGCATTGCGCGAGGCGTTATCCGCAGCGGCCGGGCAGATTCGCGCTTTTGCGCAGCGGCAAATGCCGGCCTCGTGGAATGCTTCTCCGGTTGCCGGCCTTACCACCGGCCAGCTTGTGCGGCCGCTGAGTTCGGTGGGTTGCTATGTGCCCAGCGGCCGCCATCCGCTGCCCTCTACGCTGCTCATGACGGCCATTCCCGCACAGGTGGCGGGCGTTGCGCGCATCGTGGCCGTGTCTCCCAGGCCCGCGCCTGAAACCCTGGCCGTTGCGCATCTGCTCGGCATTGCGGAGTTCTATCGGTTGGGCGGCGCGCACGCTGTGGCCGCGCTGGCTTACGGAACCGCGAGCATCCAGCGGGTCGACAAGATCGTCGGCCCCGGCAACCTCTACGTCACCGCAGCCAAGCGTCTTGTGGCCTTCGATTGCGCCATCGACATGCTCGCCGGCCCCACGGAGATTGTGGTAACGAGCGAGTGCGGCAACGCGGCCGACATTGCCTCCGACTTAGTTGCTCAGGCCGAGCACGATCCCGAGGCGCTGGCCATCTTCATCACCACGCGCGCCGATCTGGCCAAAGAGGTCATAGCGGAAGCAAAGCTGCGCAGCCGCGGCAACGCCGTCGCGCGCCAATCTCTCGATCGCAACGGCATCGCCATCGTCGCGTCCAGCGTGGACGAATCGCACGCAATCACCAATCGCCTGGCGCCCGAACACCTCACAATGGACGCGCCCAACGATCTCGAATGGGTTGAAAATGCGGGCTCGGTCTTTGTGGGCCGCTGGTCCGCGCAGCCCATGGGCGATTACATCTCCGGTCCCAATCACACCTTACCCACCGGAGGCACAGCGCGCGTGCGCGGGGGCTTGAGCGTGAACGACTTCGTCAAGCTCATCACGGTGCAGGAGTACAGCGCGGAAGGAATGCGCAAACTGGGTCCGCAAGCCGCGCTGCTGGCCGAGGCCGAGGGGCTCGTGGGCCACGCCGAGGCCATCCGCACGCGCCTGCACAAGGAGAAGCCCCGTGACTGATTCCGTTGCAACTCATCTTCCGATTCCGCGCGCGCGCGTGCAGGCCATGAAGGAGTATCACCCTCCGCTCGGCTGCCGCGACGCGCTGCGGCTCGACTTCAACGAGAACACGCTGGCCTGTTCGCCCAAGGTGCGCGAAGTTCTGGGCCGAATTTCCGCCGGCTCTCTCACGCGCTATCCCGAGCGCGAACCGGTGGAAGCGATCGTTGCCGCGCATCTCGGTCTCGCCGCCGCGCGGGTGGCGCTAACCAATGGCGTGGACGAAGCTATTCACGTGCTCTTCGAGGCCTTCCTTGACGATGGCGACGAGCTGCTGCTGCCCGTTCCGACTTATACCATGTACGAGATCTACGCATCGGCGACGGATGCGCGCATCGTTGCAGTGCAGGCGGCGGACGATTTGAAGTTTCCCTTTGAGCGGCTATTGGCCGCCATTACGCCGCGCACCAAGATCGTCGCCATCGCCAATCCCAACAGTCCTTCGGGCTCCGCGGCCACGCGTGCGCAACTCCTAGAGATCGCAGGCTGCGCGCCGCAAGCGGTTCTGCTGGTGGATGAAGCGTACTTTCATTTCCATGGCGAAACGGTGATGGACCTTATTGGCGTTGTGCCCAATCTCATGGTCGCTCGCACCTTTTCGAAGGCTTACGGCCTCGCCGGCTTGCGCCTTGGCTTGCTCGCCGGACGGGGCGATCTGATGCGCTGGGTACGCCGCGTCCTCTCGCCTTACAGCGTGAATTCGCTGGCGCTGGCCTGCCTGCCGCCCGCGCTGGAAGACTCAATCTATCTCGACTGGTATGTGGGCGAAGTGCTGGCGGCGCGCGCGGAGTTCGAGGCTGCGCTGGATCAAGCAGGAGTGCGCCGCTGGCCCAGCCAGGCCAACTTCGTTCTCGTCGAAATCGGCGCGCCGCACGCGGAGTTTGCGCGGCTCATGCGCGCCGCGGGCGTCCTGGTGCGCGACCGCTCCAGCGATCCGGGCTGCGATGGACGTATACGCATAACCATCGGAACGCGAGAGCAGATGCACCACGCTGCTGTGGCCCTGAACAAAACGCTGGGCACACTGAGATTGCAGTTGCCGCAACACGCCCCGTAGGGGCAGCAAGATAATAGCCCAGGATGAAATCCTGGGTCGCAGAACCAAACCGTGAAGCAGCGCCCCGTAGGGGCGCGGCGAAGCTCTCAAATCGAAGGCAGGATTTCGAAAGCCTAAGTTGGAGCCAGGAGCAGACAGATGAAACAGGAAGCCGGTGCACCGCGCACATCCGTCGTCGAGCGCAATACCGCCGAAACACGCATCTCAATTCATCTCACCATCGAAGGCCGCGGCCAATACAAAATATCCACCGGCATTCGCTTCTTCGATCACATGCTGGAATTGTTCACGCGCCACGGCGCCTTCGATCTCGAACTCAAGTGCGACGGCGACCTCGACGTCGATCAGCACCACACCGTCGAGGACGTGGGCATTGCGCTGGGCGAGGCATTCGATCGCGCGCTCGGCTCGAGGCGCGGCGTTCTGCGCGCCGGATACTTTCTGATGCCGATGGACGAGACTCTCGCCGTTGCCGCAGTCGATCTGAGCGGCCGCGCGGCCTTCGCAGTCGATACCAAGGTACGCGCGCGCCTGGTGGGCGATCTGCAAACCGAGCTGGTGACAGATTTCTTTGAAGGCTTTGCGCGCGGAGCACGAGCCAATGTGCATGTGAAGACCATGTACGGCCGCTCCAGTCATCACAAGATCGAGGCCATCTTCAAGGCATTTGCGCGCGCGCTGCGCGTGGCCTGCTCCCGCGACAAACAATTGGGCGAAATGCTGCCCTCAACAAAAGGACTGTTGTGATGCGCGTAACCGTGATCGATTACAAAGCGGGCAACCTGACCTCTGTGCTCAAGGCGCTGCGCCACCTGGGCGCGGAGCCTCAAGTGACGGACGGCGACCTTGCGCCCATTGAAACCGCAGAGCGCCTCGTGCTTCCCGGCGTGGGCCACTTCGCCGCTACCGAGAGGCTCGACGCAACCGGCCTCACCGCCGCG
This sequence comes from Occallatibacter sp., assembly GCA_050014455.1. Taxonomy (GTDB): domain Bacteria; phylum Acidobacteriota; class Terriglobia; order Terriglobales; family Acidobacteriaceae; genus Telmatobacter. Next base: position 14,667 of record JBEKDH010000030.1, on the reverse strand, counting down.
ATTCGCGCGGCGATTGCGCGCGGCGTTCCCTTCCTCGGCATCTGCGTCGGCATGCAGTGGCTCTATGCTGGATCGAGCGAAGCGCCGTCGCAGCCGGGGTTAGCACATTTCTCCGAATCGTGTGCACGCTTCTCTGAAAGCACCGAGAAAGTGCCGCACGTTGGCTGGAACTCGCTTGAAGTCCGCGCCAGTTCGCGCCTGCTGGCCGGCGTTGAGCCCGGCGAATACGTCTACTTCACGCATTCCTACAAGGCTCCCGTCACAGCCGACACAGCGGCCGTTACGCATTACATTGAGCCTTTCGCATCGGCTGCAGAGCGCGCCAACGTGATGGGAGTGCAGTTTCATCCAGAGAAGTCCGGCGCAACGGGGTTGAAGATTCTCAAGAACTTTCTGGAGGTTGAAAGATGAAGCTTATCTATACACTCACATTTGATGATTACGAGGCAGCTCTCCGACTTCACAGGCTCCAGAAACTCAGCAGACAATGCAATTTCTACTTTTGGTACGTAGCAGTTCCCATTCTTACGCTTGTTGCGATGATAGCTACATTTGTTGCTATTGGTAATAACAGGCGTGATCTCCTAGAAAACCTCGTAGTGCCTGATTTTGCATTACTCTGGCTGACGATATCCTTACCTCTTGTGCGCGCTTACAAGGCACACAAATGCTTTGAGAGAATCTTCCTATCCGCACAACAAGACGAGAAATTATCGATCGACATTGACAACGAGCGTATTTCTTCAGAAATCCCAGGAGTCGGCGAGGGGAAGTATTTCTGGAGTACGATTATGGGGTTCGCTCAGGATGAGAAGATGACCTTGCTTTATGTGTTCAAGGATCGCTTTCTAATGTTCCCGACTGCAGCACTGTCTCCGGACCAGCGAAGCGAATTGGGCGACCTCGTCGCCCGCCATGTGGTAAGGAGCAAGCCGTGATTACCAAACGCATAATCGCCTGCCTCGACGTGCACGGCGGCCGAGTCGTCAAGGGCGTGCAGTTTGTCGATCTCATCGATGCGGGCGACCCGGCCACGCAGGCCGCGCGCCATGCACGCGAGGGCGCAGACGAGATTGTGCTGCTCGACATCACCGCGACGCACGAGGGCCGGCAGACGCTGCTCGATACCGTGCGCCGCACGGCTCGCGAGTTGTTTGTCCCCTTCTGCGTCGGCGGCGGCATTCGCTCGGCCAAGGATGCGGCGCAGGTCTTCGAGGCCGGGGCGGACAAGGTGAGCGTGAACTCCGCCGCGCTCGCCCATCCAGCGTTGATCGACGCCATCGGACGCAGTTTCGGCGCGCAGGCTGTTGTCGTCGCCATCGACGCGCGGCGCGACCCCGCAGCCGCCGATCCGGTGCGCGAAGCGCAGGTGTATGTGCAAGGAGGCCGCCGCCCTGTCGGTCGAACTGTTGTCGAGTGGGCGCGCGAGGCCGAAGATCGTGGCGCGGGCGAGATTCTGCTCACATCGATGAACTGCGACGGCACACGCACCGGCTTCGATTGCGAGCTGACCGCCGCGGTGAGCGAGGCTGTCGGCATTCCCGTCATCGCCTCCGGAGGCGCTGGAACGGTAGGCCATTTCGTCGATGTATTCGGGCGCGGCAAGGCCGATGCGGCGCTGGCGGCCAGCATCTTTCACTTTGGCGTTTCGAGCGCGCGTTCGCTCAAAGAAGAGCTGGCCAGGGCCGGCGTTTCCGTGAGGCTTCCATGCTGATTCCTTCCATCGACTTGCTGGGCGGGCGCATTGTTCAGCTTGTGCAGGGCGAAAAACTCCGCCTTGCCTTTGATGACTTTGAATACTGGATCGAGAAGTTCTCCCGCTTTCCATTGGTGCAGTTGATCGACCTAGACGCCGCCATGCGCCAGGGCGATAACTCGGAGCTGGTTGCGCAGATTGCAAAGCGGCTGCCCTGCCAGGCCGGCGGCGGCATCCACTCCATCGAACGCGCGCGCCAGGTGCTCGAGGCGGGAGCGAAGCGCGTCATCATCGGCTCGGCGCTCTTCACTGCTGAAGATGGGGTCAACACCGGGTTTGCCGCCGAGTTAGCCGCCGCCATTGGCTCCGACCGCGTGGTGGCCGGCATCGACACCAAGAACGGATGCATCGCCGTGAAGGGTTGGAAGGCGCAGGTCGAGCTAACTCCCGACGAGGCGATTCCGCAGCTCGAAGCTCATTGTGCTGCGTTTCTCTACACGCACGTGGACGGCGAGGGACTGATGCGTGGCTTCCCCATTGAGGCGGCCGCGCGCCTGCGCAAGCTAACTCAGCGGCAACTCATTGTGGCAGGCGGCATTCGCAGCCAGCAGGAGGTGGATGCGCTCGACGCGCTGGGCGCCGATGCGGTGGTGGGCATGGCGGTCTACACGGAGCTGCTCGCGGTTTGATCCGCTATCGGCGGCTTGGCCTTCGATTCAGGATTTGCGCCCAATCCATGGCGCACATAACTGTCCATGCTTTGAACCAGAGAGCGAAGTTCTCGGATTACTCCATTGAGCTCGTCTACCGCATCCTCGGGGACGGCTCCGCAGCCGCGCAAGTAACGGGGCTTGAGTTCCTCGATCGCAATGTCTACAAATGCAAGGTCAGTCATCACCGATCGCGATACTGGAATCTCTGGCGCCTCCGGCTTCATGTGCTGCCAAGCCAAAGTCCGCAGCAGCTGGGAGCGGAGCCCGCGTATATGGTCTTCAATCACTCGGGTTTGCGCGGGAGTCAGGTCTACTACGTACCGGGGAAACGGCGACTCCGACGCCGCGGAATGGAGAGCGTGTTCGATGTCGCAGAGCAGGCTGTCAATGTATTTGCAGGTGATGAGCAGGCGCCGCAGTTGGGCATCGTTGAGTTCCCCCGGCTGTCGCGTCCTTGCCGCCTGCGGTCCTGTTTCGGGCATGGCTCCTCCAGGGAACTGGAAACCCAGATCAATGCACGATCATCACGGGACAATGCGCGTACTTGAGCACGCGCTCAGAGTTCGAGCCCAGCATCCAGCGATGAAGAATGGTGTGGCTGCGCTTGCCCATCACAATCAGGCTGGCCTGGATGGTGTCTGCCCGGTGGATGATCTGCTCCGCCGGATGGCCCACGACAATCTCGGTTTCGAGTTCAATCTCCTTTTGCCGGGCGCGTTCGCGGATGGGCGCGAAACTGCGTTCGTAGCGTTCGCGCGAGTCTTCGAGGACGGCGTTGAACTCCGCGCTCTCGGCTGGTTCCGGTGGCCGGATTACAGCCAAGACAAACAGCTTGGCCTTCATATCCGCCGCCATCGACAGGGCCACATCCAAGGCGTGCTCCGCATGTGGAGACGCGTCGAATGCAACCAGTATCCTTTGAAATCCAACAAAGACTGTGCTTCCCATGGGCTTAACCTATACCTCTTCCGCGGCGGCCTGCCGCTTTACTGCCTGTTCCGGCTTCCTGCCGGCCAGAGCGTGGGGAAGAAGATGGCGGGGCAGGAAGAACGAGTTTGCAATCATGGTTGGAATCACCGCGCTGGCGATGACCGTGCCTACGATGTAAGAGTACTGCGCCTGATCGATGACCTTGTGGTTTAGTCCGAAGAGCGCCGAGATGGTGCCGAATGTGAGGCCGGTGGACATCATCAGCGTATAGTAGGCTCCCGAAGAGCCATCGTACTTGTGCGCCCGGACCGCCGGATACACAGAAGCTGCCTTGGTCAGCGATTTTGCCAGAAACAGAATAAGCATGGTGGCGGGAGCGGCGATCAGCGCCGGCACGGAGACAAACGAGCCGGCACGGATGAAGTAGAACGGAGTGAGCAGCCCGAAGGTGAGCGTGCGCAGGCGGCGGATGAGCGAGTGGTCCTTGCCCACCGTTCCCGCCAGCACCATTCCGATCATGTACGCCGGAAGCACCGCTTCACTGCCCGCCCAGAGGGCAAGTCCGCCCATGGCAAAGAGAAGAAAGAGAATGTACTTGGCCTCGAGTTCTGAGACGCGCCCGCCGTACTTGCGGAAGAACCACGGCGTGACAAAAGGCAGCGCCGCGAAGACCCCAACTGAAACCGCGATGAAGATCACCGTCTTGATGGTGAACGGCGAAAAGATCAGCCCCAGCGCGATCACGGTTCCCAGGTCGTTGATGAAGCACGCGGCCAGGATCGACTTGCCGTACTCCGTCACGTTGAAGCCGAGTTCCAGCATCACCGCATAGACCACGGCCACCGAGGTCGTCGATAGTGCGACGCCGCAAAGCCAGCTGGGCATAATGGCCCAATGCAGCAGGTAATGCGCGATGGCCGTACAGCCCAGAAAGGGACCGAAAAAACCCGCCAGCCCGATCGCCAGCGCCTCGCGCCACTTGGTCTTGAAGACCAGCGGATCGAGTTCCGCGCCGGCCAGAAACGTAAGCACGATGGCTCCGGTTCCGGCCAGAAACGTAATCCATTGCGTGTTGCCGAGCAAGCCGCCTTGCGCAAGGAGCACGCCGATGACCAGCTGCGCCACCGTGCCCACTACAATCTCAGATAGCGCCGTCGATATCTTGAACCAGATGGCCAGCAGCGTCGCCGCCAGCGCCAGGCCCACCCATAGAGCGGCCAGAGCCCATGTGTTTGTCATGAACAGAAACTCCTGGATTTTAGTTCAGGGAACCGGCCGGGACATGACTCCGCAACAGGATTCCCTGTCAGGAGTCATCATCTGTCCGGCCTATCAGATGGACAGCGGTTAAAGGTGAACTCCTTCACCGTTACCAACACGTTTACTACACAGGATGGTGCAGCCGGTTGTCAAGCCGAAGCGCCGCTCTCCGGTGATGAGTTGCCTCGAATCAAGCCGCTGATATGGATGCGAGTGCCCGCAGAGCTCCTCCACCTTTCGGTCGATACTGCTGATGACTCAGCCCCGTATACTGACAGCCATGTTTGAGGCACTGCGCGCGACCACTGTTTTCGGACTGCTGGCGGCGGGATTTCCCGCGCTTCTTTCCGCACAAGCCACAGCTCCCGCCGCTCCTCCGCAAGGGCAGCAAGACTCGAAGGCTGTTGGGGGAGCATCCTCCCAGGTCCCAAAGGCGGGACCTGGGGCACCCGCGTCCATGCCTGCACAAAACCGGCCCATCACCGCGGGCGGCTTTGTGAAGAGCGGGCCGGTCATTTTTATCGACGACTCGGAGAAGGCCGGGCTGACCCACTGGACACACAAGATGGGTACGCCGGAGAAGAATTACATCGTCGAGACCAAGGGCTCGGGGGTGGGGCTGATCGATTACGATAACTCCGGTTGGCTGTCTATCTACGTCGTGAACGGCTCGACCGTGGATGCGCTGACCGGCAAGGAGACGCCGCCGCACGCGGCTCTCTTCCGCAACAACCACGACGGAACATTCACCGATGTGGCGGCCAGGGCCGGCGTGACCAACGACCGCTGGGGCACGGGCGTGGCCATTGCCGACTATGACAACGACGGCTGGCCGGATATCTTTGTCTCCAATGTCGGCAAGAATCGCCTCTACCACAACAATCACGACGGCACGTTTACCGATGTGGCGGAAAAAGCCGGCGTGCAGTTGGGGAACTGGTCCAGTGGCGCTACCTGGGGCGACTACGACGGCGACGGGCGGCTGGATCTGTTTGTCGCGGGCTATCTTCACTGGGATTGGAACAACCTGCCCAGCAGCAAGGCGGACGAAAGCAACAACGCTTTCTGTACCTTCCGCGGCGAGGCGGTAGCCTGCGGACCGAGGGGCCTGAAGGGCGAGCCGGACCATCTCTTCCATAACAACGGCGACGAAACCTTTACCGATGTGAGCGAGAAGGCCGGCGTGGCCGACATGCCCGGATACTACGGGCTGGGCGCTCTGTTTGTCGACATCAACAACGACGGCAAGATCGATCTGCTGGTGGGCAACGACTCGACGCCTAACTATCTCTATCTGAACAAAGGCGACGGAACCTTCGAGGATGTGAGTTATGCCTCGGGGTTCGCGCTGAACGAGGCCGGCCGCGAGACCGCGTCGATGGGCATTGCCGTGGGTGACTACCAGAACAACGGCCAGCTGGCTATCTTCGACACCACCTTCTCCGACGACTACAAGCCCTTCTACCGCAACGAGGGCGACGGCAATCTGACCGATATCAGTTACCAGCTTGGCATCGCCGAGGTTTCAGTTCCCTTCCTCAGTTGGGGCGACGCCTTCATCGACTACGACAACAGCGGCTGGCGGGACCTGCTCATGTCCGACGGCCACGTCTACCCGGAGGCCGATAAATACAACTGGGGCACAAGCTGGGCGCAGCGGCCCATGCTCTTCCGCAACATCGAGGGCAAGCGGTTCGAGGCTGTGCCGGCGGTGGAGGGATCGGGCCTGGCAGTGGTGATTGCCGGGCGCGGCATGGCCGTGGGCGACCTGTTCAACAACGGCAAGCTGGACGCGGTGATCAACGTGATGGACGGCCACCCGGTGCTGCTGAGAAATGTGAACCCGGATGATAACCACTGGCTGGAACTGAAGCTGGTGGGCGGCCCGAAGAGTCCGCGCGACGCGGTGGGGGCGACGGTGTATGTTACCGCCAACGGCATGAGGCAGCGCGGCGATGTGCTGAGCGGGGGAAGTTATCTGTCGAGCAACGATCCGCGGCCGCACTTCGGCCTGGGCCAAGCCACGACGGTGGACGCGATCGAGGTGCACTGGCCCAGCGGCAAAGTGGAGCACTTCACCGTGCCCGGAGTGGACCGGATTATAACCATCACCGAGGGAACGGGCAAGTGACCGTGGAATATCGGAGCCGCCCGCAGTTCACCAGACCGTTCGTGGATAGTGCCGGGCAATCTCGTTGTCGGCGGAGATGAGGCTAGCAAAGCCGTTGGCTTTGGCGTTGGCGACGACGAGGCGGTCGAAGGGATCGCGGGTCCAGCTTTCGTCGAGGGCGGCGCTGACGATGGCGGAAAAAGGCAAATCGCAGAGGCGGACGCCGAGCTCGTGCTCCACCTTGCGCTGAATATCGCGGGCAGGCAGCCTGATCCGGCCGGCCTCGCGCAGGTACTCAAGCTCAAGCAGGACGGTGGGCGAGACGAGCAAAGCGGCTGTTTCCAGCAGGGCCACCGCCCTCGGGCTCAAGCTCTCCAGGCTGCCCTGAGCCAGCCAGACGACGACATCCGTATCCAGGTAGGCGATTTCAGTCGCTGCGATCATAGGACGAACCAGTCGCTTTCCCAGGCCTTCCTCATCTCGGCCATCGTTTCCTCCTGCACTTCGGCATCGCCAGTTGGGCTTGTCAAACCCAGAGCTTCTGGATTCAGTATTTCCATGGGAGTGACACGACTGAAGCGGCTGGCCGGCCGGCCCTCGGGAACGATCCTGAGGCGCCGGCCGCGGTGCGTGATCCAGACCTCGCCGCCGTCGAGAGCCTGATTGACGAGCGAGAAGATTTCGCGGCGGAACTGAGTGATGGGGACTTCCATACCGACAGTGTACCATATATGTACGCTATTAAATGTACAGCACGTACATATTGAGACGAATCTTGAGAATTGGGCCGGCCTGCGCCGCGCAAATTAGCGGATGAACGGGATGTACGCGGAGACGCGCGAGCGATATGCGGTGAAGGACTCGCCAAAGCGCCCGGCGAGAAGGCGGTCTTCGGCGTGGATGCGGATCTCGGTGCCCGCGAGGAAGGCCGTCAACGAGCCGAGGGCCATTGGCCACCAGGTCCAGGCGGTCAGGGTTGCCAGGAGCATTCCGAGCATCGAGGCGTAAATGGGGTGGCGAATCCACCGGTAGGGGCCGGTCTGGATAAGTTCGTGGTCGGCGTTGAGCGCTGCCTTGTAACGCCATTGCTTGCCCAGGCTGTGTGCAGCGGACCAGCCGAGCGCCACCGACGAGGGGCCGAGAATCATGGAGGCGACGAGCGAAAGCGGAGACTTTTCAAAGCCGACGGGCCGGACATAGGCCCACGCCAGCGCGAAGCCCACCATGACCAGGCCGATGCCCCAGCGGGAGACAGACGCGCTCGCCACCTCTGTCCGGCCTGCGGCTTGTTTGCGAGGCTCGAGGAATGCGAAGGACCAGACGATCCAGCAGAGGACGAGTTCCACAAGAGTTGCGATCTGGAGCATGGGCAAATTGTAGTGGTCGCAGAACCGGCCAGTCCATTTCAAATCGAAGCCTCTCTTCCTGGATTCTTGAACCCCCTGTGCAACGTGGCCCGCAAGCGCATACAATGCTTTGTGACGAAAATGGCGAAAGCGAAGGAACGAATTCTCGAAGTTGCGTGCCCCGATTGCGGGGCGATGCTCAAGGTCGATGCAGCCACGGGCGTGGTGGTGAGTCATACGCCCGCGCCGCGCAAGCGGATGTTTGAGGATCTGGAGACGGCGGCCAAGGCCATGCGCGAGCAGAATGAGCGCAAGGAGTCGATCTTCCGCCAGTCGGTCGAGGCGGAGAAGAACAAAGAGGATCTCCTGGAAAGGAGGTTCGCCGAGGCTCTGCGCAAGGCCAAGGACGCACCCGAGGAGAAGGTGCTGCGGGTCTTCGATCTGGATTGATGACCGTTACCCGCGCTGGAAAATGATCTCGTTGGAACTGCTGGTTGCCGCAGGTTGGGACGATACTTGATACACAGCTCCCACGACAGCGGTCTGGGGCGGAAGGAGAGACAATGGTGATTGTGCCGCTTACCATGTCAGAGGAAGAGTTTGAGATGGAGCCACCTGCCCCTGAGGCCGCGGACACCAATTGGGTCGCCGTTGCCGCGGGCGGAACGCTGATTGCCGGCGGGATGCTGCTGCTGCTGGGCCAGCGCCGGGCCGGGCTGGTTGCTGCTGCCACGGGCGCGACGCTGGCGCTGCTTGACCAGCAGGAAACGGTGCGCTCCTGGTGGAATACACTCCCCGCCTTCATCGACGATGTGGAGCGGTTGCTTAACCAGGTGCAAGGCACTGTGGAAGGCATCGCCGCGCAGCGCGAAAAGCTGCGGGGGGTTCTGGGGCGGTAGGCTGCCTCACCGCCGGATAGCACAAACAAACGCTAGTTCTTCCGCTCGACCAGGTAGCGGGCGACCGCCTTCAATCCATCTGCGCGGCTGCCGTAAGGCGCCAGGGCGGCAAAGGCTTCTTCGATCAGCCGCGCGGCATCGCGGCGGCTCTGTTCGATGCCGAAGACGGCCGGCCAGGTGGCCTTTTCAGTGGCCTGATCCTTGCCTGCGGTCTTGCCCAGGTGCGCCGAGTCCACGGTCAGGTCCAGCACGTCATCCACGATTTGAAATGCGAGGCCAGCCTTGCGGCCAAAGAGGTCGAGGCGGCTTGTGTCGCCGGCCGCGGCTCCGGCATAGATGCCGCCAGCCACCACGCTCACCCGGATCAGCGCGCCGGTCTTGGCGCGGTGGATGGCCTCGACCAACCCTGCGGTGGGTTTCAGGTGTTCGCTCTCGAGATCCAGCACCTGGCCGCCGATCATGCCCTCGATGGTGCCAACGGCGTTGGCGATAAGCCCAATGATTTGCACCGTGGCGGCGGGCGGGCAGTCGAGCGAGGCCAGCGCCTCAAAGGCGCGAGTCTGCAGAGCGTCTCCGGCCAGGATGGCGATGGCTTCGCCGAAGGCCACATGGCAGGTGGGCTTGCCGCGGCGCAGGTCGTCGTTGTCGAGAGCGGGCAAGTCATCGTGGATGAGCGAGTAGGTGTGCAGCATTTCAATGGCCGCGCCCAGGCGGGCAATTCCCGAGGGCAGCGCGCCGGCGATGGTGACTGCGGCCTGGTAGGCCAGCAGCGGCCGAAGGCGCTTGCCCCCGGCAAAGGTGGAGTGGCGCATGGCGCCGTGGATGGAGGCAGGAACGGTCTCGACGGTGGGAAGCAATTCTTCCAGCGCCCGGTCGGTCAGCTCCGCGGCCTCTTTCCTCAGCAATTTCACGTCGGCTGGCATTGCACTCATGATAAACGAGACTGGCTCGCCCTTTGGAGCCGCCGTTCCAGTAACCACAGCGCAGCGAGCAATAAGAGGGCCAGGCCGCTCAACCAGCGTCCGGCAATCACGTCTGGAGTCGTTCTCCAGTCTGCGGTAAGCTCCACTGGCCCTTTGGGAACCGGCACGGCCATCAGGCCGTCGTCGCGCTGGGGCAGGTTGGCGACGGGCCGGCTATTCACCTCGACGCGCCAGGCAGGATAGCTGCGCAGGCGCAGAATCAGGTAGCCCGCACGGCCGGTTTGGGCCGCAATCTCAAAGTGCTCGGCATGATTCTTCGCCTGCATCGGCGAGGCGGAAAAGCTCTCGTCGCAACTGCCTTGCTCCGGCTGCCAGATTGGGAGTGCATCGGGCTGGCCAGAGCTTTTGCCCAGAGGCGTCGAGGGATCGCCGACCAGGCAGGCGGCGGGCAGGCCAATGGCGAGCAAGGAATCGTCTGTGCCGGGCGGCTCGTACTCGTCTGCGCCGCCCATGCCCAAGCCGGAGCGATACCGGGCCACCATGGCGGCCACAGCGTCTTCCTCGTCGCAGGGTTGGAAGAAGACCCATCCGGCAGTGACTGTGACCGCCAGAAAAGCCGCGGCGCAGGCGGCTGCGACAGCCACCCGCTGCCAGCGCCGTGCCGAGGCGGCGGGCCAGACGGCGGAAGCAAAGAAGATGGCCATTGGCGCCTCCAGCACCACCAGCCATCGCCAGGGAAACTGCAGGAAGCGGAGCTTGGGCAGCAGATTCCATGCCGGCAGCGAGATGGGGAACTGGAGAATGAGAACCGCGAATGGGATAAGCGCCAGGGGAAGCCACCAGCGGCGCTCTGGCGTCAGGCTCTTGCGCAGCCAGCTCACCAGCAACCCGCCCAGAGAAACGGCGATCATGACCACGGCGATGATGGAAACCTGGTGGAGCACAAAGTCATGAAAATCCAGGGCCGGGTCGGCATGGCGGCCGAAGAGCCAACTGTTTTCAATCATTTCGCCGGGATCGGAGGCAGCCTGCTTGAGATCGGCCCAGGGCTGTTCCCAGGCGGCGGGAAGCAGAAAGATCGAGGCCGCTCCCATTCCCAGCATCGCGGCGACGAAAGCGCGAATGGCCGGCGCCCAGGACTTCGACAGCAGGGAGGCAGCCAGGGCGACAGCGGCAAGCAGATAGCTGGCCATCACCCCAAGCGGGGCGTTCGAAAGCCATGCGCCTGCCACCACCAGGGCCAGCGGCGAGGTGGAACCATCGAGTGCGCGCCCGATCGCGGGAGCGGCGGGGTTGCGATCGCGGAGGATGAGCAGCAGCAGCAGCGGAATCCAGAAGCCGCCGGCCAGTTCTCCAAAGGCGCCGCGCTCGTAGGCGGTGAACAAGGCGTAGCCGGAGAAGATCGCCGCACAGCCGGCCAGGGTTGCCGCGGGGCTTGAGAGCGCCTGACGGGCCAGCGCCCTGACGGCCAGCCCCGTGGCTGCCAGCAGCAGGAAGGTCAATGCGATGGGAACCAATTGCCAGGGCAGAACCGACCCCATGGCCGCGCCCAGCATCCAGGTCAGAGGGGGATAAAAGACGAAGCGCGGCTCACCGGCGTTGAAGTTCGCGCTGGGAGTCCAGTGCGGGTAGGGAATACCCAGCCGCCAGCTACTCTGAGCGTCGAGCCAGGAGACAAGATGAAAGTCGAAATCGTGGCCGCAGGAGTTGCCGCGAAGGCACTGGGGCGCGATAGCCACTGCGGCCGCGAATAGGATCAGAGCGGGACCGGCGGACTGGTTCCAGCGGGCAGGTGCGCTAGGTCTCATGGTCGAAACCTGGAGCACCCGCGGCGCCGCTCTATTTCAAGGAATCTCATAAAGCCCTTCTCGTTGAATATCCCACTTTCGGCGCGTGGCAACTCTGCCGAAAGTGGAGTAATCGCACTTGGAGCGGCGATCAGCATCACGGCAGCAGCCGCAGCGTATGCCGGGTCTGCGCGGCTACCGCTGCCGGTGTAAAGGGCAGCGGGAAGGTCGTTCCTGCGTAATAGTCGGCCCACTGGTCGCGGAAGTACGGGCTGAGCGGGTTGGCGCTTTCACCCAGTACGATATCCTCCGTGGAGCCGTCGATGTCGCTCCAGTCCATGGTGAAGCGCTGCGAGGGGCCGAACTCGCGGCCCACCTGCTTGACGGTGGTGGTGTCGCCGCTCAGCGGCTGCGGTCCGGTTCCGGCCATGCGGCCCACCAACGGCAGAAACACGGCGAGCGGATGTTCGATATCGACCACATGCCAGCTTCCATAACTCCAGCGGGCCACGTCAGCCGGGGCTTTGCCATTCTTCATGCCCTGGCGCACGGCATCGGTCAGCAGCGCGTCCCAGTTCTTATAGGCCGGAGGGAGCCAGTCGGGGATGGCGTGCATGACGATCTCCTCCTCGGCGAAGTTTGACTCTTCCCAGCTGTAGTACACGTAATCCTCGCCCAGCTTGGGCTTGAGAATCAGCGGCCAGAAGGCATAACGCGCCTGGGTCACGATGGAGGCGGCGGCCGAATCCGTGGTCAGCTTGCCGTCCCAACTGCGCATCAGGTCGGCGGCCTTGCGCAGTTGGTCGTCCACGCCGTCGGTGTGGTCGATGGCGTAGGCGAAGCGATGGCCCAGTTCCTGATCTACCTCGCTGTAGATGTCGGTCTGGACGGCCAGCATGTCGGCGGGCTTGAGCTGGTCGCGGCCTTGCAGCAATTTATAGATACGCTCAACGCGGTAGGGGTCGATCCATTCCAGCGAAAGCGAGTAGGGCGAGTCCGCGGTGGTGACGCGGGAGTTGGCGGTGGCCAGAAAACCCGAGGGTGGATCGACCGCGTTGGGCAGGCCGCCAAAGGGGATATAGCCCTGCCATTCGTGGTTGCCGTCTTGAATCGGCACGCCCACCAAGCCTGCCGGTCTCAGCGGAACGTGGCCTACGGCGTGGTAAGCGATCTGTCCCTGGTCGTCGGAGTAGACCACATTTTGCGAGGGCCAACACCAGTTACTCAATGCCGCCGAGAACTCCGCCCAGTTGGACGCCGTGTTCATTTGGTAAAGCGGCGGCCCGCTGAGCGTCGCGTCGTAGAGGTTCCACTTGAGGGAGATCGGCCGCGTTTCTTTCGTGAAGATTGGATTCAGCAACGGCCCGTCCTCGGTTGACTGTAGATCGAGCGTCACGTCCTTGGCGCCGCGCACATGAATGACTTCATGGTCCACGGTGAGTGGCTTCCAAGAGTGGTAGGCAAAAGAAAGATAGTTGCCCTTGCCGTCCAGCTTCTCCACATACAGATCCTGCACGTCGGCGTAAAGTGCGGTAAAGCCCCAGGCCACGTGCTCATTGTGGCCGGCTATCACAAACGGCATTCCCACCAGCGTGACCCCGGCGGCGTGATAGCCGGGCGCGCGCAGGTCCGCCATGTACCAGAGGTTAGGCTCGGTGAGGGTCAGGTGCATATCGTTCGAGAGCAGCGGTTTACCGCTTGCAGTGTGCCGTCCAGCAATGACCCAGTTATTGGAGCCGGGCGCGCAGCCGGCGCAGGCGGGCAGGCCGAGAAGGTCGCGAAGCGCGCGTGGGTCTTCATGCCCAGCCGGCGCGGCCCTGGCCTGGGAGTTTTCGTCGTCGTCGGAGTCCTCCGTCGGGGGCGGCACAGGGTGAGGCTGGCTCAGGTCGATCACAACCCCCGTGGGGGGATGATCGCGCCAGGAACCGACGGGGTAAAGATCGGCTTCGAGCTTGGGGTTATTCAGTTTAGCCGCGATCCTTTCCCGCGTGAGCTTGGTGGCCCAATGGTCGTCCAGCATTTCTAGCATCAGCCCGACGCTGATGGAATCCACGCCGCTCCAGGGAAGCGGCCGATAGTGGAGCAGCTTGAATTCGGCTGGCAACGTGTCCTGATGCTGGGAGATGAAGAGATTGACGCCGCGCGCGTAGTTGTCCAGGCGGGCGCGGTCGTCTGCGGGCAGGTTGGCGTAGATTCGCCGGGCCGTATTGCGATACTGAAAGACGCGCTGGGCTTTGTCGTGCTTGAGTTGCGAAGGGCCAAAAACCTCGGCCAACTCGCCGTTGCCGTTGCGGCGGTAAAGGTCCATCTGCCACAGACGATCCTGCGCGGTCACATAGCCCTGCGCCATAAAAAGGTCATCCTGCGTGGCCGCCTCGAGGTGAGGCACGCCGTGGGCGTCGCGACGAACCGTCGCCGGCGCGGAGAGCCCGGCAAGATGCAGGTCGCCATCGAGCACCGGCAGCGCGGCCTGCTCCGCCGCACGCAGCCAGAGCACACCGGCGGCGGCAGCCAGCAGCAAGAGCGCCAGCAGGCCGCCGGCGCACCAAAGTAGAATGCGCGGCCAGCGGCGCTTGCGCGGATGCGGCGCGGAAGCGGCTGCGAACACAGGCGATTGATTCACAGAGTCGGAGTCGGGCATCGGTCCTAGACAGGATACCGCCCCGGCTTAGTTCATGGCGTGAATGTGGATTACGGGGCCTGCGTAAAGCGCTCGCCCTTTTGCCGCGCGCCGAAGTCGCGGGTACTCGCCAGTCCTCGCTCATTCGGAACTTGGCTTTCAAAACCATCTAACTGCGTGGTCTGTGGGCGGCGGCGCGGCAGCGGCTTCCCAGCTCCCGCCCCGGCGCGCGGAGTTCAGATGAGCGCTATGAGAATCATCAGCAGAAAGAAACCCCCTACAACCGCGACAGCAATCTGGAAGTCTCGCAGGAATTGACCGAAGTAGGTGTTCTGGGGATTGTCCGCGGCCACATGGTAGACAGGCTCGGGAGGAATGCCGCC
>JBEKDH010000029.1:0-43656 GCA_050014455.1 Occallatibacter sp. | reverse complement strand
CCGCAGCGTGATGCACACGGAGCATCGTCCGATCAGTGTGCAGGCGGGCATTGGGCCGTCCCCGGTGACCCCGGCATTTGGTTCGCCAGTGGCCGCGGAGCTGCGATAGCACACGGGGGGCGGACACAGTTGGCCTCGCAGGAAGGCAAGACGGGCGGCTCTGCCCGATCTCTGGAGCGAGCGGTTCTGGTGGGTGTTGACATGGCGCGGGCAGAGCCGGGAGGCCGTGTGCGCGCCAACCGCGCGGGCGTGACTCAAGCGCGGCTGGGGGTGGTGTGCCCGGACACTTCGGTTGGGAACTCCGCCTTGTTCGAAGCCGTCCGGGCAGAGGGGACTGGGCTGGAGTTGGCCCCGCCGGAAGAGCCGCTCCGATCGATTGCCAGCACTTCACTGGCGTCGGGGCGCGCGGCTTCAGGCCTGGACGCTGAAGAATCCCTGATCGAGTTTCGCGAGCTGGTTTCAAGCGCCGGCGCTGCGGTGGTTGCCGAGTTGATGCAACGCCGTTCGCGCCTCGATCCGGCCACGCTGATCGGCGCGGGCAAGGTGGAGGAAATCGCCGGGGTAGCCGCTTCCACCGAGGCCGATTTGGTCCTCTTCGACCACGACCTGACGCCCACCCAACTGCGCAACCTCGAGGCTGCGCTGCCCTGCCGGGTGCTGGACCGCACGCAGTTGATTCTGGACATCTTTGCCCGCCACGCCCGCACCAGCGAGGGCCAGTTGCAGGTGGAATTGGCGCAGCTTCAGTACCTGCTGCCCAGGCTCACCGGCAGGGGCAAGTCGATGTCCCAGTTGGGCGGCGGCATCGGCACTCGTGGTCCTGGCGAGACCAAGCTGGAGACCGACCGGCGGCGCATTCAGGACCGCATCGACCACTTGAAAGGCGAATTGGAGTCGGTTCGCCGGGTGCGCAAGCAGCAGAGGCAGCGGCGGGAGGCGGTTCCGGTGCCCACGGTGGCCCTGGTGGGTTATACGAATGCCGGCAAGAGCACGCTCTTCAACTGCCTTACCGGCGCCGGAGTGCTGCAATCGCCCAAGATGTTTGCCACGCTCGATCCCAAGCTGCGCGTCCTCTCGCTGCCCAGCCGGCGCAAAGTTCTGCTATCCGACACGGTGGGCTTCATCCGCAACCTGCCGCACACCCTGGTCTCCAGCTTCCGCGCCACGCTGGAAGAGGTGGCGCAGGCCGAGGTACTGCTGCACGTCCGCGACGCCGCCTCCACCTACGGAGAGGAGCAAAAGGCGCAGGTGGAGAAGGTTCTGGGCGAACTCGATTCTTTGAGCAAGCCGCGCATCGAGGTGCTGAACAAGATCGACCTACTCGAAGAACACGAGCGGGAGGGCCTGCTGGCGCGCTCCAGGGCGGGCGGCGAGGTCGCGGTTTCAGCTCGTGCCTGCGAGGGCATGGATGCGCTGCTCAAGGCCATCGACCGGGCTTTGCACTCCGACCCAACCATCGAAGCGGAGCTCAGGGTTCCACAACAGGAGGGTGCTGTGCTGGCGGCCATCGAGGCGGGGATGGTGATTCACAAGCGGGAGTACGAGGGCAACCTGGTACGCCTGACGGTAAGCGGACCGGCCTCGCTCCTGGGCCGCCTGCGCAAGTACCGGCTGCGCGAAGATTGATCGATCTCTCAGAGCATTTTCAAGGATGGTGTAAGGATATGGGTGCCCCACCCTCGCCGCGTCGTTGTCTGTGCGGCAAGGGTGGGATAGCCGGCTGCCCCAGGTCCCTCGCATTTGGGGACCTGGGAAAGCACGAAATCATCAAGGCACGGTACTAGGCGTGCGTCGTATCCGGATTGTCGAAACGGGTGTACTTGCCAATCCAGTGCAGATATACGGTGTCGGTGGGGCCGTTGCGCTGCTTGGCAATGATGATCTCCGATTTGGCCTTGTCGGCTTCGCTCATCTCCTCGTCGCGGTTGTAATAGGACTCGCGGTGGATAAAGGCCACCACATCGGCGTCCTGCTCGATGGAGCCTGACTCGCGCAGGTCGCTGAGCATGGGGCGCTTGTCGTCCTTGCGCTGCACGCCGGCGCGAGAGAGCTGCGACAGGGCCACTACCGGAACATTCAGCTCCTTGGCCAGAGCCTTCAACCCGCGGGAGATGGCCGAGACCTCCTGGGTGCGATTCTCGTAGTTCCTTTTTCCGGAGGACGGAACCGTAGCCGACATCAGTTGGAGATAGTCCACTACCACCAGGTCCAGGCCCTTTTGGTTCTGCTTGAGCCGCCGCGCCTTGGCGCGCATCTCGGCCAGCGAGATGGCGGCCGTGTCGTCGATAAAGATCTGCGCATCCACCAGTTGCCCCAGCGCAATCTGCAACTTGGCGTGATCTTCCCGTCCGATCATTCCCTTCTGAATCAGTTGCTGGTCCACCCAGGCCTGGGAAGCCAGCATGCGGCGCAGCAGCGACTCTTTGCTCATCTCCAGGCTGAAGACGGCCACGATGGCCTTGTGGTTGACGGCGGCGTTCTGGGCAATGTTAATGGCAAAGGCCGTCTTGCCCATCGAGGGGCGGGCCGCTATGATGATCAGCTCGCCCTTTTGCAAGCCGCTGGTCAGGCGGTCGAATTGCGTGTAGTCCGTGGCCAGGCCGGTTACCTCCCGGCTCTCCTTGTACAGGTTGTCGATGTTGCCGAAGGAGCCAGCGACGATCTCATCGACCGACTGGAAGCCGCGGAAGTTCCCCTTCTCCGTGATCTCCATGAGCTGGGTTTCGGCGGCGCCCAGAACGTCGAGGGCGGATTCGGCCTGGTCCGCGGCGCGGGCGATGGCCATCGAGCAGATGCCCATCAGCTTGCGCAGCAGGCTCTTGTCCTTGACGATGCGGATGTACTCCTCGATAACCGGGCGGCGCGGCAAACCCTCTGTAAGCGAGGCCAGGTAAGCTACGCCGCCGACGGATTCGATCTCCTTGGAGCGCGCCAGTTCGTTGGCCAGGGTGACGATATCGACGGCGTGCTGCGAGTCCATCAACTCACTCATGCGCAGGAAGATGCGGCGATGGGAGTCGAGAGAAAAGTCATCGGGCGTAAGCTGTTCGGCGGCTTCAGCGTGCGCGGCGTTGTCCAGCAGGATAGCGCCCAGGATGGTCTTTTCTGCGTCGATGTTCGCGGGTAGCCCGGCTTCAAGAGCGAGATCGGGGATGGTGGCCATATCTGACGAGTCTAGGGCCATGGCCGGCTGAGCGCTGTTGTGAAGATAGATACATAATCGTGGAAAACGGGACCGGAGACCGAATGGGCAAGGCGGCGCAGCCGGCCCGTTCCCGCCGCCCATAGCTCCAGACGGTACACTGGATCAAGGAACCTTCCCACCTGGACTTGCCCCGTGCAGCCGCTCCTCGCCAACCTGAATCCCGCCCAGCGCGTCGCCGTCGAGGCCACCGAAGGCCCATTGCTGATTCTGGCTGGTGCCGGCTCGGGCAAGACCCGCGTCATCACCAGCCGCATCGCCTGGCTGATTCAAGAAAAAGGCGTCGCGCCCGACTCCATCCTGGCCGTAACCTTCACCAACAAGGCGGCCAGCGAGATGGGCGAGCGCGTCGATCGCCTGCTCGACCACTCCTCGCTGGCGAAGCCGCTCATCTGCACCTTCCACTCTCTTTGCGTGCGCCTGCTTAGGCGCGACATCGAGGCCCTCAAGGAAAGCGGCCTTACCCGCGCCTTTGCCATCTACGACGAAAATGACCAGCAGGCCATCGTCAAGCAGGTGATGCGGCGCATGGGGCTTGACACCAAGCAGCTTACGCCGCGCGCTGTTCTGGGCCGCATCTCCTGGGCCAAGAACCACATGATCGATCCGCAAGAGTACTACCTCAGTTCCAAGGATCCGAACGGCGAACGGATCGCCCACATCTACCAGGGCTACCGGGCTGAGCTGCGCAAGAACAACGCCCTGGACTTCGACGACCTGCTGCTGGAGGCCGTCCAGTTGCTCAAGGGTTTCGGCGAGGTCCGGGAGCACTACCAGCGCCGCTACCGCTATCTGCTTGTCGACGAGTACCAGGACACCAACCGTCCCCAGTACGAGCTGATGAAGCTGCTGGCCGGCGAGGGGAGGAACGTGTGCGCCGTCGGCGACGAGGACCAGAGCATTTACTCCTGGCGAGGCGCCGACATTCGCAACATTCTCGAATTCGAAAAGGATTTCCCCAACGCCCGCATCGTCAGGCTGGAGCAGAACTACCGCTCTACGCAGATCATTCTGGAGGCCGCTGGAGCCGTGGTCGCCAACAATATCCGCCGCAAGGGCAAGAAGCTGTGGACCGACCGCCAGGGCGGAAGCCCGATCGGCTTCTACGAGGCCCCCGACGGCGAGAACGAGGCCCTGTTCATCGCCGACCGCATCCAGAAGTTTCTGCGCGAGGCCGGCGCCAGCGATTCCGCGAGCGAAGCACACTGCGCTGTCCTCTATCGCACCAACGCGCAGTCGCGGCTGGTGGAGGAGGCTCTGCGCCGCTACAACATTCCCTACACCATGGTCGGCGGCTTCAGCTTTTACGAGCGCGCCGAGATCAAGGATCTGCTCGCCTACCTGCGCCTCGTCCGCAACCCGCACGATTCCATGGCGCTACAACGCGTGATCAACACCCCGGTGCGCGGAATCGGCAAAACCACCCTCGAAACTCTAGAGCGGCTGGCTCTTGAGACCGGCGCCTCCACCTGGGACGCCCTCGGCGCTGCGATCGCCGATCGGCTGGTCCCCAATCGCGCCTCGATGGCTATCGAGTCCTTCCGCCAGCTTATTGTCGACGCCCAGGCCATGATGGACCCCGACTTTGCGGGCAAGCTCTCAGTGGGCGCGGCCGAGAGCGCGGAATCCGAGGAGGCCGACACCGGCTTTGGCTTCGGGGCAACTTCGGCCGATTCAGCCAGCGCGGAGTCCGCCGCTGGATTCGACTTCGGCGGCGGCGAAAACCAGATCCCGCTGCTTGACGCCAGCAGCTTTTCGCAGTTTGCCGCCCAGCCAAAACGCCCCTTCCTTGTCATGCCCAAGCGAACGCCCGAGAGCGCGACCCCGCCGAATCCTGATTTTGATTCGGATGCGGAAGAAGTTGCCGAAGACGAAGACGGGCGTGGGAGGGCGTTCCGGGCTCCCGGCGACGCCGCCTCCCTGCCCGAACTGATAAGGTTCATTATCGACCGCACCGGCTACATCAAGGCGCTCGAAACCGAAGGATCGCCGGAGTCCTTCAGCCGCATTGAAAACCTGAAGGAATTGGCTAACGCCGCCCACGACGCCGAAGCCCGCGGAGAGACTCTGGCTGAGTTCCTGGACCACGCGGCGCTGGCCTCCGACACCGACCAGTTCGATCCCGAAGCTCGCGTCACGCTGATGACCCTGCACGCGGCCAAAGGCCTGGAGTTTCCCCTCGTCTTTCTCGCCGGCCTTGAGGAGGGGCTTTTCCCTCACTCCCGCACCCTCAACAATCCCGACGAGCTCGAAGAGGAGCGCCGGCTCTGCTATGTGGGCATGACGCGCGCCATGAACTCGCTCATCCTCACCCGCGCGCACTACCGCCGCCGCTACGGCAACGACGCCCCGGAGATGAGCATCCCATCGCGCTTCCTTGAAGAGGTGCCCAGCCTGTTGATTGAGAACCTAGGCAGCCGGCCCCAGCCGACCGCCTGGTCCACCCCCGGCTACCCCAACACCTATGGCCGCAAGCCGGGCCACGCCGGCGACTTTGCCGACAAGCACTACAACTACGAAGACGAAAGCCAGGAGACGCAGAGACTCGGCGCTAATTACCGAACCAACACAAGGAGTAAAAGCGCGGAAGCGCCGGCTGCGCCGGAAGCACCGAATTCCATCGACAATATCGCCCGCTTCTTTGGAGGCACGGCCGGGAGCGGCAAAGCAGGCATGGGCAAGCCCGGTTCCCTGCCCCGTCCTGCCTTTCCCCGGCCAATAAACGTAGAGATCGGCAAGCCGACGGGCGCCGCCGGCCTGAAGAAAGGCGAGCGCGTCCGCCACGGCAAATACGGTGAAGGCACCATTCTCATGCGCGAGGGCGACGGCGAAGACGCCAAGCTAACCGTCTATTTCAACCAGCACGGAACAAAGAAACTGATGGAGAAGTTCGCCAATTTGCAGAAGATTTGAAGTCTTCGTCCTTTTTAGAAACTGCCTTCAGGCTATAGATTGCGCCACGGCAATTGGGGCAGCATGCTCCTCGGCTTCAAGCCTGCTGCCCACCTCGGCGGCGGCCTGCGCCAGCACCCGGTGGTGGATGGTAAACAGGGCCAACTCCAGGCGGTCGCTGACTCCGGTCTTGTCGTAGATCGACCGCAGGTAGTTCTTGATCACCTGTTCGGTGGTTTTGAGGCGGGTGGCGATCTCGCGATTCTTGCAGCCCTGAACGATGAGGGCCACAATGCGCATCTCCTTGGGGGTAAGCCGGTCACGAACGCGCGTGCCCACCATATCCTCTTCGGGCGAGTCGGGCTGCATCAACTGAGGGGGCAGCCACGTATCCCCGGCTGCCACGCGGCGCACACACTCCACCAACGCGGGTCCGGTGACGCTGCGAAAGACCACGCCGCGAAAGCCCTGGTGCAAGTAAGCGCCGGCGTCCTCTGTGTTCTCGGCGATCACAATACCCCGGCTGCTGGCGTTCTCCAGCAGAGCGCGCAGGCGGAGCAGATCCGGCCGAAGAGAGGCGGCAAACAACACGATCGAGCCGGGGAAGGTGGTGATCGCATGGTGCATGCGATCCAGATCCGTGCACTGCGCAATGATGCGCAGATCGTCGTCCATAGCCAGCACCTTGGCGGTGCCCGCGCGAAAAATCGCCTGCGAATCGGCCAGGATGATCTTGTTCATACAGTGCGCCTCATCTGACGTGCAACCCTCTTGGACCTGCATGCAGCCGGACCACTCTTCATCTTCGGTGAAACCGGAAGCCGCGACCCGAACTCCGCCGTCTGTTTCCGCCTCTTGCGGAATCATCGGCAAGACCGCATAGAATCCTTGGACTGTCCGCATTTGCGACACTGCGAATTGGCCAGGATTCCTCTCGCAACCGGTACAGAATGGAAAATCTTTGTGCTTGAAACGTTTCCTTCCAATGAGATTACAGCCTGCGAACCCCGACGGTCACGAAGAATCGTGGGCGAAAACACAAAATCTGTTGTCCATTTG
Source organism: Occallatibacter sp. (assembly GCA_050014455.1). Classification (GTDB taxonomy): domain Bacteria; phylum Acidobacteriota; class Terriglobia; order Terriglobales; family Acidobacteriaceae; genus Telmatobacter. The sequence continues at coordinate 36,503 of JBEKDH010000029.1, read as the reverse complement.
GGGGCAGGGAGGCCCTTCGACCGGCTGCCGCAGCCGCGGCGCGCGCCTGATGCGGCTTGTGCCCGGAAGGGAGCTCCCGCACCCGTTCCCGATGGATCCTCCCGCGCGCATTCCGCGCGCGCCGGCTGTATTTTGAGCAGGATGCCTTGCGCCGTCCGGACTCGTTTCCATTGGCGAATTCCAATCCCATTTTCGACAAAGCAGAACCATGAAGTTGGTCCGCGCTTTGCCGATGGAAGAAGCTGAGAGCTTTGGATGACCGATCGCACGGAACTGCTGGAAGCCGCGCTGAACTCCCATCCGGAAGGTTTAGTGCTTCTGGACGAGGAGGACAATATCGTCTTCTGGAGCCGCGCCGCGGAGGCCATCACCGGCCACGCTGGATTGGATCTGGTGGGACGGCCCGTGCCTGAGAAGCTGAAGCCTCTGCTGGAGCGGTGCGCTCCGCCCATGGATGCGGAGCCCGATTTCGATCCCAGATCGGTGCGCGGATACCCGGTTCAAGCGCGCCACAAGCTGGGCCACGACGTGCCGGCAATGGCGCGGATTCTGGCGCTGCGCGACGGAATGGGCGGGCGCATCGGCACGGCGATCGTCTTCCATCCCACCGAAAGCCTGGACGCGCTTCCACACGGAGAAAGCAGCGAAGACGATGGCGTGAAGGTGAGCCAGACAGACCTCAAGGAACGGCTGGAGGCGGAGTTTGAGGACTTCGCGCGCGGCGGCGAGACCTTCGGCGTGCTTTGGATCACGGTAGATCAGGCGCATGACCTGCGCAAGACCCACGGCGCCAACGCCTGCGACACAATGATCCAAAAGGTGGCGCAAGCAGTGGCCAAAGGGTTGCGGCCAGCCGAGAAACTGGGGCGCTGGGGCGACGATGAGTTTCTGGTCGTCTCGCACGAGCGCACGCCGGAGATGCTGGCAGCTCACGCCCAGGCGCTGGCCGGGCTGGCCCGGACGGCGGACTTTCGCTGGTGGGGCGACCGGGTATCGATCACGGTGAGCATCGGCACGGCCCAGGCGGACCAGGCCGGAACTCTGGCGGATCTGCTGGGAAGGGCGAAAGCCGCCATGTTCTCCAGCTTTCATGCGGGAGGAAACCAGATCACATCCGCGCCGGGGGGGCAACCATGTTTGCCATCGTAGGCATCGTCCTGGTTTTTGCTTCGATCATCGCCGGATTCCTGATGGAGAAGGGCCATATCCTGGTGCTCCTGCAGCCGGCTGAATTGCTCATCATTGCCGGGGCGGCCACGGGCACGCTGCTGGTGGCCAATCCGCTGCACATTATTAAGGGAGTGGCCAACGGACTGGTGGGCGTTCTGAAAGGATCGCCCTTCGGCAAAGATCGTTATTTAAGCACGCTGAAAATGATGTACCAGTTTCTGAACAAGGTGCGCAAGGAGGGGCTGCTGAGCGTCGAGATGGACGTGGAGAAGCCGGAGGAGAGCTCCATCTTCAAGAACTATCCCGAGTTCCTAGGCGACCATCATGCCAGGGACTTTGTGTGCGACACGCTGCGCACGGCCATTACCGGAGGCGTGGAGCCGTTCGACATGGACCAGATGATGGAGTTGGACATGGAAGTTCACCACAACGGCGCCATGCAGCCCGTGAACGCGCTGACCACGGTGGCGGACGCGCTTCCTGGGCTGGGGATTGTGGCCGCGGTGCTGGGCGTAGTGATCACCATGGGTTCGCTGGGCGGTCCGCCCGAGGAGATCGGCGAAAAGGTGGCCGCCGCGCTGGTGGGCACGTTCCTGGGAATCCTGCTCTGCTACGGCGTGGCCGGTCCCTTGAGCTCCAACATGGGCAAAACCGCCGATGAGCACAACGAATACCTGCACGTGCTTCGGGTGCTGATCCTGTCCTTTCTGAAGGGCTCGGCGCCCATGATCGCCATCGAAATGGGGCGGCGCGCGATTCCCGCACACGTACGGCCCAACTTCGACGAGATGGAAAAGAATTGCAAGGGCCATGTTGCCGGCATTGAAGCAATTGCGGCCTAAAACCTGTGAAACGCCTTGTTGAGGAGTTTGGCGTCATGGCGTACAAGAGCCAACCGATCATCGTCATCAAGAAGAAGAGCGGACACGGCGGTCATCACGGCGGCGCGTGGAAGGTGGCCTATGCCGACTTTGTCACTGCCATGATGTCGCTGTTCATTGTGCTTTGGCTGATGGGCTCGAGCGACAAGGTCAAGAAGGCCGTATCCGGCTACTTCAACGATCCCAAGGGAACCGGCAGCATGACCGGCAGCACCATGGCCGGCCAGGGCTCGAACCTCTCCCGGATCGTCGATGTCGTTAACGACACCTCAATGGCGAAGCTGAAAGAGAAGCTCGAAGCGGAGATCAAGGCAAAAAAGGAACTGAAAAAGCTCTCCAAGCAGATTGAGATCACCATCACCAGCGAGGGGCTGCGCATTGAGCTGATCGAGGGCAAGGACGGAACCTTCTACGAGTTGGGGAGCGCAAAATTGAGCGCCAGCGGACAGGAGCTGCTGGCGCTGCTGGCCGCGGAGCTGAAGACCCTGCCCAATTCGCTGCTGATCGAGGGCCACACCGACGCCACTCCCTACTCGAACGACAACAGCTACAGCAACTGGGATCTTTCGGCCGACCGCGCCAACTCCGCGCGGCGGCTGATGCAACAGGATGGCGTGCGCACCGATCAGGTCTCCCAGGTGCGCGGCTACGCCGACCAGATGCTGCGCGTCAAGAACAATCCCACCGACCCCTCCAACCGGCGGATCTCGATCCTGGTCAAGAACGACAGCGATCAGGTGCCGACGGTATCTGCTCAAAAAGTGTTGGATGGATCCGCGACGATGCCCGCGGCGGCGGCGGGGAATCCCCCGGCCGCGGCGGGTAAAGCCAATCCGCAGAGCGCTCCGCCAGCCGCGGCTTCAACGCCCAAACCGGCGGTTCAGATCCCGGCCAAGACTCTGGCTCCGGCTGCGGCTCAATCTCCAACTCCAGCTCCGGCCAAGCCTCTGGCGGGAACTCCAGTGTCCAAGCCTGCGGCCGCAACTCCGGCGGCCAAACCCGGTCTGTTGGACAGGCTCCGATCCATGCTGCCGGGGGCGAAGAAGTAGCTGCGCGGGAAGCGAGCAACGCCGCGCAGGCGATTGAATTCAGGACACGCGGTGGCGGCATGGTGTACTCTGGTTGGCGAGCTGGAAAGCGTTTACCTGGAGGGCACTCTTCCATGACCACCGTCGCCGGGGTTGACTTCGGCACACTCAGCGTTCGCGTCACTCTGGTTGACAGCCAGCAAGGCCCGATCGGAACCGCATCGGCCTCTTACCCGCTGCACCGCCGCCGCGATGACCCTAATTTCGCCACGCAGTCCCATGCCGACCAGATGGCGGCGCTCACCCGCGCCACCCGCGATGCGATTCGCAGTACCGGCGTCGAGGGCGACGCCGTGGCGGCCATCGCTCTGGACACGACCGGCTCCAGCGTGATTCCCGTCGGCGCGGAACTCGAACCCCTGGACGACTATTACCTCTGGTGCGATCATCGCGCCTTTGCCGAGGCCGAAGAGATCACGGCCAAGGCTCATGCGCTGGGGTTCGAAGGCATCGAGTGGTGCGGCGGCGTCTATTCGCACGAGTGGGGATTCGCCAAGCTGCTCCACTGGCTGCGCCACAACCCGGAAAAGCGCTCCAGCTTGGTCACCGCTCTCGAGCATTGCGACATGGTTGCGGCCACGCTGTGCGGCATCAAGACCGCCCCCGAGCTCAAGCGCAGCGTCTGCGCCATGGGCCACAAGTGGATGTGGAATCCCAAGTGGGGCGGACTGCCGCCAGAGGAGTTTCTGGTCGCGGTCGATCCGGTCTTCGCCGGCGTGCGCGCCAAGCTGGGCGGCGAATACCTGACCAGCGACCACCTGGCCGGCCATCTGTCGGCAGAGTGGGCTGAAAAGCTCGGCCTGCGCGCCGGAATCCCCATCCCCGTGGGCGCCTTCGACGCCCATTGGGACGCCATCGGCTCCAACATCCGCGAGGGCGACGTGGTGAACGTGGTGGGCACCTCCACCTGCATCATCGCCATGGCTCGCGAAGCGCAACTGGTTCCCGGCGTCTGCGGCGTCGTTCCGGGCAGCGTGCATCCCGCCTACACCGGCATCGAGGCCGGACTCTCCGCCGTGGGAGACATCTTCGACGGGATCGCCCGCCGCGCCCAAACCACCGTGGCCGCGCTCTTCGAGGGCCTGGAGAGCTATAAGCCCGGGCAAACCGGCCTGCTGCGCCTGAGTTGGGACAACGGCGACCGCACCGTGCTCGTGAATCCGGAGCTGGGCGGCGTCACGCTAGGCTGGAACCTGGTGCACACCGCGCAGGACGAGCTCTTTGCCGCCATCGAGGGCACCGCCTTCCACACCCGCATCATCCTGGAGCGCATGGCCGATCATAACGTAAGAATTGCCCGCGTCATCAACGCCGGCGGCATTCCGCAGCGGAGCGAGGTGCTCAACCAGGTCTACGCCAACGTGCTCCAGAAGCCGGTCTTGGTGCCCGCGGGCATTCCCACCAGCCTGGGCTCGGGCATCTTCGCCCTGCTGGCCGCCGGAGCCTATAAGACCATTGAGGAGGCGCAGGCCGCGGTCTGCCTGCCGCTGCGCACGGTCGAGCCCGACCGCAAGGCCACCGCGGCCTACGAGCAGCTCTACAAGCTCTATCGCGATGTGTATTTCGCCCTGGGCCGCCGCGACGCGGCTCAGCTTTCGCTGGGGCGCGTGCTGCCGGAGTTGCGAAGGATTGCCGCGGAAGTGCGGAAGACTGGCTGAGATTCATGGCCCCCCATCCCTAAACATCGAGGCTCAGCACACGAAAAACAACGAAAAACGGCAGGCATTGATTACCGGTCAGTTAACACGAGAAGCTCATAGGCTGTTCATGCGTAGATGGTTACGAGAAAACCCGAGGCGGAGAAGAGGCTCTGTGAAGGGTAGGGGGTGGGGGTCTAGGAGTTTTCGGCTGGGTGCGGGCGGCGCGCGCTCAGGCTTTCAACGTAGGCCCCCCTTTTGCCCAGACTCCGGACGCGGGGAAGAGGTCGCCAACCGGCGTCCGGTCCGGCTTGAAGCCCCTTGATGAAAGCGAACTGGCAGGCGCTGGAAGGTGGGTTCTGCCTAGCCGTTCAACCGCTCGGGGGACATTTCACCCTCCACAAGCCGACTTTCCATAACTTTCTTCAAGAGGCGCTTGACCCTGCCCTTACGTCAGGGTCAACAATGTCGAAGGTGAGACCCATGAGCACCTTCCGCATCCAGGAGTTCGCAAAGCTTGCCGGCGTTACTGTTCGGGCATTGCATCACTACGACCGGCTCAAACTGCTATCGCCCGCGCATCGGTCGGAGCGAGGCTATCGGCTTTACTGCCACGAGGATCTCGGCCGCCTGGAGCGAATTCTCGCGCTGCGCTACCTGGGGCTCTCGCTGCGCGAGATCGCCGCGCTGCTGAACACCCCAGTTGGCCGTGGCGCAGAGCGCCTGACGGTTACGCTTGAGCGGCAACGGGCGGCGCTGGGTGAGCGGCGCGACGGCCTCAATCGCGTCCTGCGGGCGATTGAACATGCACAACGGCGCGCACAGGACCCTGCGGAACCCGAGTGGCTCCTCTACCAGACCATCCTGAAGGAGATACACATGCAAGATGCCACAGACTGGACGGAGAAGTATTACAGTCCGAAGGCCGTTGAGGCGCTTCGGGAGCGGCGTGCAGCACTGACGCCTGAACAAAAAGCGGAGACCGGTGTACGATGGCATGCTTTGTTCGCCGATATTCAGAGCGCGCTCGATCGCGAGGTGCCGCCGGACAGCGCCGAAGGCCGGGCGCTGGTCGCGCGCTGGATGCGTCTGGGCGACGAGTTCACACTCGGAAATCAGGAAATTGGCGAAGGCTTCCGACGGATGTACGACGACGAGAGCCATTGGCCGGACGATGAGACGGCTGCCAGGCTCCGGGCGAACTGGCCCAAACCTGAGTACTGGTCCTTCTTCCGTAAGGCGGTTCAAGCCTGTCTGCGGCACGGCTGATGACGGCGGGCCGCTCCATTCATGTAGCGGCTCCTTGCATTCCAGTTAGAACAAGGAGAGGACGATGGTCGCGCCCAAGAGAAAGATCTTCGCGGTAATCACGCTGTTCTTTGTGGCTCCGCTGGTGGCGGAGTATCTGCTGGGAGATCTGCCGCTAAAGTTGCTGACGGCACTGATCGTATTGGCGCCGGCATACGGCGGCGGGGCGGTATTGATTCGCGAGACGGCGCGGCGAACGGGTCGTGGCTGGCCAACGATGCTGATGCTGGGCGCGGCCTACGCGTTGATCGGCGAAGGCTTGGTGTCGCAGTCGCTCTTCAATCCTGACTATATGAACAAGCACTGGCACCTGCTTTACCCTGCCTATATTCCGGCGTTGGGCGTCGGAGGGTGGTGGACGTTGTTCATGTTCAACCTTCACACGTTCTGGAGCATGGGCGCCTCGATTGCGCTGGTGGAGGCGCTATTTCCTGCCGAAGCTGAAGCGCCGTGGCTGGGGCTGCTTGGTGATTCGGTCGTCGCTCTAGTGTTCTTGCTTGGTTCAGCCGCGAGCTTCGGCATCGGGTTCAAGCAAAACCAGTTCGTGGCATCCCATGCGCAGCTTCTTGGCACGGCAGTGCTGAGCGTCTTGCTGATGGTGTGTGCGTTTCTGATTCCGGTGCGGGCCTCAAGCATGGCCGGCGGAATGGCGCCGAGCCCATGGATCACGGGAGCCGTTGCGTTCGTGCTGGGCATGGGCGTTATGAATACGCCGCCGAAGTGGGGCTGGGCTGGGGTGGGTGCGTTCCTGACGATCGACGCGGTCTTTCTCGTTCTGGTCACGCTCTTTTCGCGACAGAGGGGATGGAGCGCGCTGCATACCCTAAGCCTGGCGGCAGGCGGCGCGCTGGTTTACGGCATTCACGCGTTTACTGCGAGGCCATTGGTCGGCGGACTGCTGTGGATGCGGATCAGCAACACGGCTCTTCTTGCCGCCGCGGTGTGGCTGATAGGTTTGGGCGCGAGGCGCGTCATCCGCTACCAGACGCTTGCGTAGCGAGATAGTCGAATATCATGCAAGCGGAGAGCTGGCGTCGTGCGTGCCATGATGCAACATGCCTTGAACCTGTGCCGCTTGCCCGCTTGCTACAAAATGACGCATTCGAGCGATCTAGAACGAGAAGGGGCTCGCCTCTTCTAGGAACCCCCCGGATGTGCCAGACACGGCTGAAGCTTCCAGAGAGAGCTACCAGGATCGTAGCGGGTAGGCAGAAGTGAACGCTTGACCCGTGTCCTGGACGGCCCTGCATGACGTTTTTCAGTCGTAGCCCGCATAAGTCAGCATAAGCACCGCAGGGCTCTGGAATTTTGAAACCGCACTCAGCCCTCTTCCGCTTCGCGCAGCTTGGCGATAACGGTGAAATCTTCGAGGGTGGTGATGTCTCCCTTGATCTCGCCGTGGGTGGCCAGTTCCCGGAGCAGGCGGCGCATGATCTTGCCGGAGCGCGTCTTGGGAAGCGCCTCGGTAAAGCGAATATCGTCGGGGCGCGCCAGCGAGCCGATCTCCTTCGAGACCCACTTGCGCAGCTCGGTCTTCAGTTCCTCGCTGGGCTGGTTACCGCTCTCAAGCGATACAAATGCCGAGATGGCCTGGCCCTTCAGCTCGTCCGGCCGGCCCACCACCGCGGCCTCGGCCACCTTGGGATGCGCCACCAGCGCCGACTCCACCTCCATGGTTCCCAGACGGTGGCCGCTCACGTTGATCACGTCGTCTACGCGGCCCATCAGCCAGAAGTATCCGTCGGCGTCCTGGCGCGCGCCGTCCCCGGTGAAGTAGCTGCCCGGCACATCGCTCCAATAAGTCTTGCGGTAGCGCTCCGGATCGCCATAGACCGTGCGCGCCATGGAGGGCCATGGCTTGCGGATGACCAGCAGGCCGCCGTGGCCGGCCGGAACCGGTTCGCCTTGCTTGTTGACCACCTCCGGCTGAATGCCGAAGAAGGGCCGCGTGGCCGAGCCTGGCTTGGCGGCCACTGCGCCCGGAATAGGCGCAATCATGATGGCTCCCGTCTCCGTCTGCCACCAAGTATCCACAATCGGGCAGCGGTTGTGGCCGATCTTCTCCCGGTACCACATCCACGCCTCGGGGTTGATGGGCTCGCCCACCGTTCCCAGCAACCGCAGCGAGTCCAGCTTGTGCTTTTCGACGTGCTGATCGCCCCACTTCATGAATGCCCGGATGGCCGTGGGCGCGGTGTAGAAGACACTCACCCGGTGGTCGTCCACGATCTTCCAGAAGCGCGAGAAATCGGGCCAGTTGGGCGCGCCCTCGTACATCAGCACCGTGGCGCCGTTCTGCAGCGGCCCATAGACCACATAGGAGTGGCCGGTGACCCAGCCGATATCGGCCGTGCACCAGTAAATGTCCTCGTCGCGCAGGTCGAAGATGTACTTCGCGGTCAGGTAGGTCTGCACCGCGTAACCGCCGGTGGTGTGCACCAGCCCCTTGGGCTTTCCGGTGGTGCCCGAGGTGTAAAGAATGTACAGCGGATCCTCGGAATTCAACTCCTCGGCCGGGCACTCGGGCGCGGCGGCAGCCATCAGATCGTGCCACCAATGGTCGCGGCCTTCGACCATCGCGATGGACGAGCCGGTGCGGCGGTACACCACCACGTGCTTGACGCTGTGGCAGGCGTGCATGGCCTCATCCACGGTTCGTTTGAGCTGGATTTCGTTGCCGCGCCGATAGCTCGAGTCCTGTGTCAGGATAGCTACGCATTGCGAATCGTTCACGCGATCGGCGATGGCGTTGGCCGCGAATCCCCCAAAGATGACCGAATGCACGGCCCCGATGCGCGCGCAGGCCAGCAGGGCGATGGCCAGTTCCGGGGTCATGCCCATGTAGACGGCCACGCGGTCACCCTTTTTGATTCCCAGGCTCTTGAGGGCATTGGCGAACTTTTGCACCTCGACGTGCAGTTCGGCGTAGGTCATGCGGCGCACCTCGCCCGGCTCACCCTCCCAGATCAGCGCCGTTTTGTCGCGCCGAATGCCGAGGGCGTGTCGATCGACGCAGTTGAAGCTCAGATTCAGCTTGCCGCCCACGAACCACTTTGCCCAGGGCAGATCCCACTCCAGCACCTTTTCCCAAGGCTTGAACCAGTGCAACTCTTTCGCCACCCCGGCCCAAAAGCTCTCCGGATCGTCGATCGACTTCTTATAGAGCGCCTCGTACTCGTCGAGGCTCTTGATATGGGCCTTGGTGCTGAACTCCTGCGGCGGCGGAAAGACGCGGTCTTCGCGTAGTGTAGAGTCGATATCCTGATTGGCAATCGAGAAGACGGGCACAGAAGACATGGATGCGTCCTTTGGGGAATGAATCGACACGACTCACGGCGGAGGCCGATGGGAAGCTCTCGCGAAGCCTCCGCGTGGAGTTACTTTACCGGGACGGGCGCAAAGTCGGCAAGCGGACATAGAACGGAACGCTCGGGCTCGCGGCCTTGATTCGTTTAGCGGGCAGTCAGAACTGGCTGGCGGCTGCCGGACTCCTGGGCTTCTTTCTGCGCGGCCACATACTCCCGCAGCGCCGCGTTGATGCGGGTTTGGTAGCGCCGCCCCGTGGAGCGGAAGAATTCGAGCACATCGGCGTCAAGCCGGAGAGTGATCTGCTGCTTGTTCTCTTCCGGAACCAGGTCCGAGACGCGCCGCCAGGCGCCGGTTTGAGATGGAACGAGGCTGACGCCGGGGTCATCGGCTGTGTTCGTTCGCTCCTGAAGTTCCTCCCAGGCCAGCCACTCTTCCTCAGTCAATACAGGAGGATGATGGGAATCGAGCCGATAGGTCACAAATCCAGCAGCCTTGCTTTCCATTGCGAGTCGCCCTTCGTGCGCAGATCAAGGGTATCCGCTGCCCGCGCCTTGTCTATACCACAAAACGAACATCTCGTTCGGCGCGCCAGCGGACGATTCAACGCTCCCAGTCGCGATCGCCGGGAGCATCCCCACGTTCCTGCCGTTTCGATTGTTGAAGGCCCGGCACGGCCCAGGAGGCAACCATCGCTGCCTGCATAGGCCGGCCCCAGGAACCGCCGGACGCCTTCTAACTCCAGGATTAGATGAATTCTACTATGGTAGCCATTCCATTCATAGCCCCAGATGTAGTTACCTTTGAGGCTCGTGGCGCACGATAGATCAATCTCCGAAGAGCTCGTCGATCTTTTGCCGCAGGGCAAGAACCTCATGGCGCAGTTCAGCGATGGTCGCTTCCAATCGCGCAATGCGCTCTTCCTGCCCGGCGTCGGACCCGGAAACAGACCCGGCCTCGCGCCGCATAGTTGCCGGCTCGGCTGCAAATGCCGTCGACGCCAGCTCTACCGGGCCCGAAAGCAGATGCGCATAGCGCGACTCCTTGGTCCCCGGCTGGCGGGGCAGAATGGCTGCCAGCGGAGGTTCGCGTTCCATCAGCTTTTGCAAGCCCGCCAGCACATCGTCAATCTCATCGAAGCGGTGCAGCCGTTCGGTGCGCCCGCGCAGCTCGCCCGGAGTCTGCGGCCCGCGCAACAGCAGTATGCACACCAGCGCCGTCTCGGCGCGACTGAAGTTGAAGGCCTCGCCAAGCCAGTGCTCATACTTGGCCACGCGCCCGTCTGCTCCGCGCGCGCGCCCCGCCAGCCGTTTGTCTTCCAAGCCATGCAGAGCCTGGCGCACAGCTTCCTCGTCCAGGTCCATCACCGGTTCGCGGTTCGAGCGCTGGTTGCAGGCGTTGATCAGCGCATTCAGCGAAAGCGGATAGTAGTCCGGCGTGGTCACTTCCTTTTCAACCAGTGCGCCCAGGACGCGGGCCTGGGCGGCGGTGAGCACAATTGGCGCAGCAGGGATTGGATCGGTGGGAGGCATATGTCTATTCTGCCACTGAGCAGGCGGGATTCGCAGTCACTTCCCTGCCCCTGCATCCGCCTCTTTGGATCCTAGTAGAATCTGGACTCCCACGTAGGCGATCCAATTCGGTTCGCTGTTCTGCCGTGTCACCGCCTGGATGGCGCGCCCGCCCATGAACAGCAGGCGCAGATGACCGCCATGGTCCAGCGTCTGCCGCCCGCCGAAGTCCAGCGTCAACTCGCGCTGCTTGGGTGCGCTGCCGATGCGGTTGGCATCCTGGAGGTCGTAGATCTCCCCGTAAAGCTCCAGCCGCTCGCTGAATTCATGGCCGGCAATCAGCCCGCGGCCCCAGCGGCTGGGTACAAGCTGGTTGCCGAACCAGCGGCCCACCTCGCCATTGAAGCCGACAGGCCCCGCCTTGGCCGTAAACTCCACCGGCAGGTAGTACTGCGGCCCATTCTCAACAACCCCGCGCCGCACGGCGCTGGTGGGATTGTTGATGGAGGCCTGCGGATAAGTTCCCAGCGAGAAATCCATGTTCTCGTCCGACTTGGGCTCTCCCCCGCGATGATGCTCGTAGGGCCGCCACTTCACGCCCAGCAGCGACTCGCCCAGCCCGGCGCGCGTGGTATTGTTCTCATCCGTTGCCGCGGCAAGGGGCAGCTCGTACTTGAGCTGGATTCGGTCGCCCCAGCCGTAGTTCATGTCGATGTCGGGCAACTGGTAGTAAGAGTTGCCGGGGTTGTGGTTGCCGATCCAGCCCAGGTTTACCTCCCAATGCCGGTTGCCGGGCGTGCCGGGATCGTCGGTGATGAACGGCGGCCCTCCCTGGCCATGCGCCAGGGCCGCGCCCATGAACAGCGCGAGGGGAAGAAGCTCATGCAATCGCGTGCGCGCTCGAATGGCTCAGGGTCTCCTTGGCAACCAGATCCTCAGGATCGGAAGGTCGCCTGCTTCTACTTTAACCTTGCGGCAGCGCTCGGGAACAAGGTCGCACGGCGCGGGGCACAGCGGAGTATAGACTGGAGCGGAACGGCCGGTGCCCGGCGAAAGCAGCAGGGAGAGCCCGGATGGAGGAAACTCATGAACGCCGTCGAAGGCAGCTCCGGGCGCACCATAACTACGCTTGCCAGCCGCGAGGTCTATCGCAACCGCTGGATGCGGGTGCGGGAGGACGAGATTTTGCGCTCAAACGGAGAAAAGGGCATCTTTGGCGTGGTGGACAAGCACGACTGCTCCATCATCCTGCCGATCGAACAGGGACGCATATGGCTGGTGGAACAGTTCCGCTACACCATCCAGGAGCGAGCGCTGGAACTGCCCCAGGGCGGCTGGGAGATGGAGGTGGACAATCCAGAGGAGCTGGCGCGCGGCGAACTGAAGGAGGAACTGGGTTTGGCCGCCGCCGAGATGACTTGGCTGGGAACCCAGTGGGTGGCCTACGGGTTCACCCGGCAAAAGCTGCACGTCTTTCTGGCTACGGGGCTGACCGCTACGGAGAAGGAACCCGATGCCGAGGAGCACGATCTGGTGGCGCGCCAGATTGCAATTGCCGACTTCGAGGAGATGATGCTCAACGGTGAGATTCGCGATGTATGCACGCTGGCGGCGTGGGGGCTGTATCTGCTGTGGAAGGTGCGCAACGGGTAGAGCCGGCTTACTGGGCCAGGCCGGCGATACTGCTCTGCCGCATCGATCCGCCGGCAGCCTCGCAACCAGCGGGAGATCCCTTCGCCGACTACAATCGAACAAGCGATGATTCAGTACCTTTATCTGGGGCGGGTGGATTACGGCGAGGGGCTGCGCTTGCAGGCGGAGATCGCACGGCTGCGCTTCGAGGGGCGGGTGGAGAATGTGCTGCTGCTGCTGGAGCATCCGCCGGTGCTGACGCTGGGGCGCAATGCGAAGCGGACCAACGTGTTGGCCTCGGAGGAGTTGCTGGCACGGCGCGGCGTGACGCTGCACGAGATCGACCGCGGCGGCGATGTGACCTATCACGGGCCGGGACAGTTGGTGGGCTACCCGATCTTCGACCTGCGCAGCCTGCACAACCCCAATGGCGGGCGGATGGGGCCGGTGGACTTTGTGCGGAGGATGGAGGAGGCGCTGATTCGGCTGTGCGCCGGGTTTGGGGTGCGGGCAGGACGGATTCCAGGGCTGACCGGGGTTTGGTGCGGGGTGGATCAGGGGTCAGAGATCAGAGATCAGAGATCAAGGATCGGCTCTGCCGGGCGGGAGCGCAAGATCGGCGCTATCGGCATTCACGTTGCGCGCGGGATTACCACGCATGGATTTGCCTTCAACGTGACCACCGACCTGAGCGACTTTGGGCTGATCGTGCCTTGTGGAATACCCGACCATGCGGTGACCAGCCTGGAATGCGAGGTGGAGCGGCCGGAGGAGTTGCCGGGGCTGGAGGCCGTGGCGCTGCTGGCGGCGCGGGAGTTCGGGCAGATCTTCGACCAGCAGGTGGTTGCAGTCGAGAGCCTGGCAGTGCTGCGGACGCAGGCGGAGGCTGCCACGGCGGTTGGGCCCGAGTTTCCAGCGGAAGACACTCCGCAGCGGGTTCCACCAGAGGTTGAACGGCTGCGGCAAAAAGATGGCCGTCCGGTCCTGAGTTGAGCTTCGTGGTTTCCCACCCTTTCCGCAGAAAAAAGCGGGAAGGATGGGGCACCCAGTTCGGTTCTGCTGAATAGGACCGGTTTTCCGCAGGCCTCAACGGCGAGAGATGGAGCGCACGCCGGCACAATCGAGATGCGTCAGGTCTGCCGCGGGCCGCAACGGTTCGGCGGGCGCATGGGCCGCGATTTATAATCCGGCTGGAATGGGGCGCGCGATTGAAGTTCCGCAGTGCGGAGAAGGGAATCCATGCTAACCGAAGTGATCATGCCCCAGATGGGCGAGTCGATCTTTGAGGGCACCATTACCCGGTGGCTCAAGAAGGCCGGCGACCCGGTGCACAAAGACGAGCCGCTCTTTGAAATCTCCACCGACAAGGTGGACGCGGAGATCCCCTCGCCGGTTGCCGGCGTGTTGAGCGAGATCAGGGTTCCGGAAGGCGCGACGGTCGAGATCAATACGGTAGTCGCGGTGATTGGCTCTGGCGATGCATCCGGCGCAAGCGCTCCCGTGCCGGTTACCCCCATCCAAGCTCCCGCTCCGACGCCGGCCAAGCCGGAGATCGCGAAGCCCGCGGTTGCCGCCGAGCCGGCTCAGAGCAGCGATCGCGTCCGGTCTTCGCCGCTGGTGCGCCGGATTGCCAAAGACAACAAACTCGATCTGGGGCAGATTGCGGGCTCGGGCTCGGCCGGGCGCATCACCAAAGAGGATGTGCTGCTCTACCTGCGCGAGCGCGGCCCTGGCAGCGCGGGAGCTGCGCCGGCGGCGAGAGTTCCTGCCGCGCCAGCCGTTTCAGCGCTTGTCGATCGAGTGGTGCCGCTGAGCAGGATGCGGGCCATCATCGCCCAGCGGATGGTGGAGAGCGTGGCCACTAGCCCCCACGTGCACACTGTCTACAGGGTGGACATGACGCGCATTGCCCGCATCCGCCAGCGGGACAAGAGCAGATTCGAGCAAACGAACGGCATAAACCTCACCTATATGCCATTTATTGCCGCGGCGGCGGTGGAGGCGCTGCGCAAGTTTCCGATACTGAATGCGTCCTTTGAGAACGGCGCCATCCACTATCACGGCCACATCCACCTTGGGATAGCCGTGGCGCTCGAAGCGGGGCTGATTGTGCCGGTCGTGAAAGAGGCCGAGGGGCTGAGCTTTCCGGGGCTGGCGCGCGCCATTGCCGACCTGGGCGGGCGCGCACGCACCAAGAAGCTCAAGCCCGAAGAGGCCTCGGGTTCGACGTTTACTCTGACCAACTCCGGCGTTTTCGGCGGCGAGTATGGGACGCCGATCATCAACCAGCCGGAGTCGGCCATCCTGGCCATCGGCGGCTTGAAGAAGGAAGCGGTGGTGCTGACCGACGCCGAGGGCAACGATACGATTGCCATTCGCTCCATGCAGCACTTCTGCCTGGGCTTCGATCACCGCATCATCGACGGCGCCGATGCCGGCAAGTTCATGAGCGATCTGAAGATGACGCTCGAAGGCTGGAACCGGGGGATTGACTGAGGAGGCAGGCGACTCCTGTATCCTCAAGCAGGCGGTTCACCCTTTGCGCTATACCACTCAGTTTCTGTTATCGGCCCTGGCCGCGGCGCAGTTTCCTGCGCCGGATGCGCCGGAGATTGCTTTCCTGGGCCGGTCGAATGTGGGCAAGTCGAGTTTGCTGAATGCGCTGGTGGGCGAAAAGGCCGCCAAGGTCTCGCACACGCCGGGGCGCACGCGGGCCATCAACTTCTTTGCGCTTCTCGATTCTAGCCAGCGACGCAGGCTGGTTTTTGCCGATCTGCCCGGCTACGGCTACGCCAAGATCTCCAAGTCGATTTCAGCGGGCTGGCCGGAGTTCATCGAGCCTTACTTGGCCATTCGCTCCACGCTCAAGCTGTGCGTTTGCCTGGTGGATTCGAACGTGCCCCCGCAGGAGAGCGACCGCCAGTTGATGGGCTGGCTGCGCGCCGCCGGCCGCGACTTTGTCGTGGCGGCCACCAAGATCGACCGGCTCAGCGGCAATGAGCGCACCCGCAACCTGCTGGCCCTGAAGAAGGGGTTGGAGCTGGACAAGGTGCTGCCCGTCTCCGCCAAGACCGTCTACGGCCTGAAGGAATTGTGGGCACGGATTGAGGCGGCCGGCGGAGGGGAAGGCTAAGTTCAGCCGGCGTTTCCGCCGGCTGCGGGCGGCGAGACACGGAACAACTTCAGGTCATTGCTTCCGCTCAGGCTGATGCGCACTTCGACCCCAATCTCACCGCCATCTGCCGCCCGCTGAATCCGCGCGACGAACTCCCGAGCAGTTCCCGGTTCACAGGAAAGGACTCTCACGCCCTGCGCCAGCCGGCCCAGGTAGCGCGGGGCCAGCCGCAGCCAGCGGCGGGCGGCCGATGCAGCCTGGCTCGATTCAAGGCTGAGGCAAGCCAGGGCGATGGCGTCCAGCCTGGGAAGCCAGTGGGCAGGAGCGGCCGCCACGCGCCAGGCCAGCAGCGCCTGGCTCTCTGCTAGCGGGAAGGCCTTGACTTCGCGAGCGCCCAGGACGAGGAACGATGCATTCTCCTGTCCGGCCGCAACGTCCGCCCGCAGCAGATCGGGCAGCACACCGCGCTCCAGCATCTCCCGCTCGACAATCTCCGGCGCTAGAGCAATGCAGACCGCAACCGCCGCCCGCTTGCGAATCTCGTTCTTCAGGATGCGCAGAGCCTCGTCCAGCGAAGTCACCAGGAAGTCGGCGACCCCATCGCGAATCGCCTGCTTTTGCGCAGCGGCATCAGCGGTGGCAACCAGCGATGCCGCGCCGGCAATATTGCCCGCCACCAGAAGCGCGCGGCCTTCGCCATCTAGTTCCCCGGCGTAGAGCAACCTTCCGCCCAGGCCTGGTTCCCAACCGGAGTCGGAGTCCGCGCCGGCAATCAAGCTCGCATAAAATCGCTCCACCTGTAGGGTGAACTCGGGGGGATCGAGCGCCAAGGGAAGATTCTCTCCGCGATCCAGTTTGAGCCTCCGAATTCAGCAAAAGCTATTCCTGGAATTGTTCCAGCGCGTTGCGCTTCCTGACGAAGAAGACAAACTCGCCCGGCTTGGCGACGACCTGCAGTTTTTCGGGAATTTTCTTTCCGCCGCAACCATTGGGCGCCACAACCCCCAAGGCAAGAATGTCGGAGACCTTGTACCAGCGATCCATGGATGCATCGTGGTCCGATGATCCCGAATCCTTGCTGGCATCGCAATTGATATAGAAGGAGGTTGTGTCAGCGTAAGTGGCGCGAACCGAAATCAGAGTGGCGTCGCTGGGCACAGTCAGCTTGCCAGTTCCATCCTCATTCAACTTGATCCAGTCAGTATGGAGCGCCGATTGGTTATTGATGCGAACCAGGAAGTCCTTGGTCACAATGAGTTTTCCGGTTCTGCTGTCCAGCATTCTGACGGTGATGGTCTGCTGAGCGCTTGCGCACACTGAGCCGCACAAGGCGGCCGCGCAGGACAAAAGCACGATCGCCCGATAAGTCCGTTGCATCATACATCGCCTCTTCGATTGCCTAAAAGCCTACCAGGTGGAATACGGCTGCCCGTCCGATCCTGATTCCTGCGAGCCGGAGTGAACATCGTCGATGCCGGGGTCAGTCTGGTCCAGCGAGTGCATTGCATCGCTTGAATCCGTCACCCAGGTGCTGGTGCTCCTGGTCATCGGGTCTTCGGGGATGGTTTTGAGATACCCCTCCTGAACCAGGTCGTCCAGCGCCTGCGGCGCCTTCTGCTTATCCATGGTATAGGAATCGATGGCGGAGCGCAGAATGTGCAGGTCTTCCTTGAGCACCGCTTCGCGGGCATGCCTGAGGGCACCGACGTAACTGGGCACGGCCACCACGGCCAGCACGCCGATTATGGCCATCACGATCATCAGCTCCACCAGCGTAAAGCCCTCGTCCTGTTTATGAATCCTGAGCACTGAACCCTCTTGTACTTGCTAACACCGCTAACTCCAAAAGAAACTACTTTCAGTGGAGGGCGCAAATTGTCGATTCCTCATGACAACTGTTTTGAGCGGTATTTCGATCCGTCCCTACGGGACGAAGGCTTTTTGTTCAACGCCGACCCAGGACTGCGCTGCGCTTGTCCTGGGCTATTCTCGCTTTCTCCCTCCGGGAGAATGGACGCTGGCTGTTTCATCCCCCGTGGGGTGGCGAAGCCGGTGGGCGACTAACTCTGCTTGCACCGCTAACAACGCTTGCATCCTACCAGTCGGAGTACTTGGTGCCGTCCAGGGCCACCCCCTGAGACTTGGAATACACGTCGAAAACGCTCTGCCCTCCATAGGAGTCCGAGGTAGGATCGTCCTGCATGGAGTGCAATCCCCACTCCGCCTTGCCGGTCATGGGGTCCACCGGAATGCGGCGCAGAAACTTCACCTTCTTGCCCTGCACGTCCACTCCGTTCACCAGCGTCTCCAGGTCGGGCGGATAGTTCTGGCTATCCACCTTGGTCTGGAAGGCGTGCTGGTCGGCTGCATCCTTGTAGTGATCGATGGCATCGCGCATCTCCCACAGGTCGCGGCGCAATTCCCGCTCATTCTGACGCTTCACCTGGAAGCGGGCGACGGGAACCGCCGCCCCGGCGAGAATGGAGAGAATCGCCACGGTCACAATCAGCTCGACCAGCGTGAGGCCCCGCTCCCGCTGGCGGTCGATCCGGATTGGCGGCGCATGTCTCATTGAAACGGTTCTCACTCGCTCATCGGCCTACTTTACTTGGATGCCGATCCGCGCACCCTGGAGCGGCGCCTGCTGCTGGGCGCTGTTCACCGTCGCCGCGCGCGTCATGGAAACAACGCTTTCTCCCGGGGTCCTGGCCTGAAAGGTGAGGACGCAGACCACGCCCGAGCCGTTCATCCCGGCCGCTCCCGGCGGCCGCGCGGCGTTGATGCTGATGGAGCCCGGCCCGTCGTCGCGGTGGACCAGCGCCACCGCCTGCCCATCGCGGCCCAGCAGATCCCCGGTGGCGACATTGACCAGCGAGAGTTTGCTTGGATCGTACTGAATCTGCATGGGGACCGATGCGATATCGGTTCCGGCGTTGAGCACAACCGGAAGCTGGAAGGTGGAGCCGTTGGTCACCGGGCCAGCCATGGGAGTGAACATGAGGCTCGGCCCGGTGGCAGCCGGCATACTGGGCGGATTGCCGGCAACCGAAGCTGCGGCCGTCTGCCCGTTTGCATCGGCGGAGGCGCTCAACTGCCTGAGAGCCGCCGGGGCGGCCGCCATCGCGCTTTGCCCCGGAACCACACCCACATTGGGGTGCGCAAGACCGGGCTCGCGGCCGGCCGGGGCGGCAGGGGGCATCGAAGCCGGAGTCTGCGTTGCGGCTGGATTCGTGCCGGAACCCTCCTGCGGCAGGTGGCGCAAATCGATCGACGCCCCGGCGCCGGTATCGATGGCGCGCAAGTTCATCCGGTCAAGAGTCTGCGAGCGCACAATGTGCGGCACCACCAGAAAGACCAGTTCGTCGTCCGTAACGGTGTGATCCTTGGAGCCAAAGAGATACTTCAGGATGGGAATCGAACTCAGCCCCGGAATGCCCGTCCAGCTCACCTGGTCCTGCTTGTCCTGAATGCCGCCCAGGATGCTTGCCTCGCCCTCGCGCAGGCGGATCACCTGGTCCACCACGCGCTGGCTCAGGATCGGTTCGGTCACGCCGCTGATGGTCACCGAGCCGCTCTGCGAGGTGACTTCGATCTTGATCTTCAGAGTCACATCGTGGTCGTAGTGGACGGTCGGCGTCATCTCGATATTCACGCCCACGTCCTGGTACTGGAACTGCGTGTTCACTAGCGAACTGACCACCGCCGTGGCCGCCCCCGTTTGGTAAGAGCCGGTGGCGATCGGAATCCGCGAGCCGATCTTCATGGTGGCCTTTTGCGCGTCGGTGGCCCGGATGCGCGGATTCTGCAGAACCTTGGTGTTCGAATCGGTCAGCAGCAGGTTGGCCGTGGCCGAACCAATGGTTACAGCGAAGTCCGTCGCCTTGAGGTGCGCCAGATCGTAGAGCGTTGGAACCGAAGACGAGCTGGTCGTTCCCGTCGTGCCGGTGGTACCGGTCGTAGTGGTTGTGGTGGATGAACTGGATGAGGTTGGCGGCGTCAGCGCAACGCCCACGCTGCTGGGCCAGGAGATGCCCAGGGTTCGTTCCCAGTTCTTGCTCACCTCCAGCACCGCAATGTCCACCACCACCTCGGCGCGCGCCTTGTCCAGGTCGTCGATCAGCTTTTGCGCCAGCAGCAGTTCATCGGGCGTGCCTCGGCACACAATGGCGTTCTGGCTGGCCACGGCGTAGACCTTGAACTGCCCGGCCAGCACGTTGCGGATGGCTGTCTGCACGTCGGTCAGGTCAGTCTGCTGCCAGGCGTTGCTCAGGTAGAAGGTCTGCACTGCCTGCTCGTCGAGATCCCTGCGCTTGGCGGGGATGTTCTCGGCCACAAAGACTGTATTCGCGGTGACCGGCCGCCAGAAGGTGTTGGAAATGGTGCCCACAATGCGCAGCGCGTCCAGCAGCGACACGTTGTTCAGGTCTACCTGAATGCGCTTCGAGGTATAAGCCGGGTCGAAGAGAATATTCACGCCGGCAGCCTTGCCCACAGCCTGGTAAATCACCTTGGTGTCTTCGGTCATGTGCAGGGTGAGCGGCTCATTCGAGAGCGGCTTGAGCTCGGCCGGCGCGCCCATCGACTCGAGTTCTTCTTTGCCGGCCTCCTCTGGAACTCCAGACTCGCCCTGCGGGGCCGCTTCGCCGTGCTTCTGGCGCACCCTGGCGATCTCCTGCTGAGCGGCCTCGTTGCCGGGGTCGATCTCGGCGGCGTGCAGAAACTCCACCAGCGCCCCCTGCTCGTCACCTGCATCCATCAGCTTGCGGCCCTTGCTCAGGTGCACGGCCGAATCGGTAACACGCACCCTGGCGAGAGCGGTGCGGAAGCGCAAATCCTTGGGATTCTTGGCGTAGGCCTTTTGATAGCTGTCGAAGGCGGTATCGTAGTCTTCCCGCGCCTCGGCGCTTTCGGCATTCTTGAAATAGGAGTCGGCCGACTCGGCGCGCAGCGGAACGCTCGACATGCCAAAGACGGCCAGCACAGCGAAGAGCGCCAGCCAGAAAGCGCCTCCCGTCAAAACGGTGCTGCCCAGAATGGGTCGAGATGCGGGAACGGACCCAGAAACGGCCCAAGCAACAGCGCGGCTTTTCATCGTACTCCCAGGCGTCTTAGCTGGCCCGCAATCCGCAGCGGGCGCATGCGGGCTGCCTTGGCTGCCCGCGACGCAATTCCTGACGCAATTCCTATTGACGATTTCGCACCGCAAAACTGGGTGCCCCATCCTTGCCGTCCGCCGCGGCGGATTCCTGCGGCAAGGGTGGGCGTCGATTCTGCCCATCCAACGATGCCCCATTTTAGCAAAGCCCCACTGCCAGGCGGCTGAAACCAGCGCCGATGCTAGGATGAAGATTCGAGGATGCTTCCCGATGGCCCGCCAAACCAGCCATGTCATTGTCCAGCAGGACGTCGCTGGCCCTAAGAAAACACCCAAGCCTCGCGACCCCGTCGCCAGCGGCGAGCGGGACGCCGCGCACAATCGCGCCGCCAGCCACAACTACTACCTGCTGGAGCGGTTCGAGGCCGGCGTCGCCCTGCGCGGCACCGAGGTCAAGTCCATCCGCGAGGGCAAGGCCAACCTCAAGGACTCCTACGGCCTCATCCAGAACGGCGAAGCGTTCTTGCTCAACCTGCATATCGGTCCTTACTCCCACGGCAACATGGCCAACCACGACGCCACCCGCACCCGCAAGCTGCTCCTGCATCGCGAGGAGGTTCGCAAGCTACTCTCCAAGACGCAGATCAAGGGCCACACGCTCATCCCCACCCGCCTCTACTTCCGCAACGGGCGGGTCAAGTGCGAACTGGCCGTGGCCAAGGGCAAGCAGGACTGGGACAAGCGCGAGACCGAACGCCGCCGCGAAGCCGACCGCGAAGCCCGCGCCGCCGTGAATGCGAGCAAACACCGCGGCGGGCGATAGGCCCGGATGTCGCCTCCGCGTTGGACAGCGAGTTCAGCAGCTTCAAGCAGAGGTTGCGCGCGCCGCTCTCTTCACCTTCCCAGCGCCAGCGACGGGTCGGCGGAGAGTTCCGGCGGGGCGAAGTCGCCGCTGAGAAGGCGGGGCCAGGCGGCGGCGGCGATCATGGCGGCGTTGTCGGTGGAGAGCGCCAGGGTGGGGAAGGCGGCGCGGACGCCGCGGCGGGCGGCTTCGGCGGTGAAGCGGGCGCGGAGTTCGCGGTTGGCGGCCACTCCCCCGGTGACGAGGACGCGGCGCGCGCCGAGGCATTCGGCGGCGGCGAAGGCCTTTTTCATCAGGTCACCCACCACCGCGTGCTGGAAGCTGGCGATGAGGTCGAGGACGGGCTGAGGGCAGAGCGCCAGAGCCTCTTCTCTGGTTGCTGGGAGCTTGGGAGGGACGGACTTCGCTGATTCCCAGCTCTCAGAAGAGAGACCTGGGGCACGCGGCAGACGCAGGTCCTTCGGCTCCACTTCGTTCCGCTCAGGATGACAAGGCTGCGCGGGAAAGAGGCGCGCGGCGCGGGCCTGGGCCTCTAGCGGAGCACGGCCGTCTTGATGCCCGAGAACGAGAAGAGAAAGCGGGGATCGAGGTTGGCGATGGGCGCGGTGCGGGCGGCCTTGGTGCGCGGGGGCTTGCCGCCCAGGTGTACTTTTCGTTTGATCTGCGAGAAGGAGAACGGCACCGCGAGCGGGTCGCCGAAGCGGGCCAGGGCGTCGATCCAGGGGCCTCCGGGATAGCCGAGGCCGAGCAGCTTGGCGACCTTGTCGAAGGCCTCGCCGGCGGCGTCGTCGAGCGTGCGGCCGATGAGAGAGTAGCTCCACGAGTTGTGGGCGGGCTGGGCCAGATACAGGTGGGTGTGCCCGCCGGAGACGACCAGGGCGAGGGCCGGCTCGGGCTCGGGAATTGCCTCGGGGTCGTGGTTTCCCGTCCTTTCCGCATGAAGCCGCGGAAAGGATGGGGCACCCGAAGTTATGGCATAGGCGGTCTCCCGCTCATTCAGCAGCACGGCATGGATATGGCCTTCGAGGTGGTTGACGGCGATGAGGGGCAGATTCTGCGCGAAGGCCAGTGCCTTGGCGTAGGTGATGCCCACCAGCAGCGCTCCGGCCAGGCCCGGGCCGCTGGTGACGGCGATGGCTTCGAGATCGTCGAGTGTGACGTTGGCCTGAGCCAGGGCGGCGCGGACGACGGGAACGATGGCACGCAGATGCTCGCGGCTAGCCAGCTCCGGCACAACGCCCCCGTAACGGGCGTGAGTGGCGATCTGCGAGGCGACCACCGAGGAGAGCGTGTGCGCGCCGCGGTCGACGACGGCCGCGGCGGTCTCGTCGCACGAGGATTCGATGCCGAGGATCAGGCCGCGTCCGCTCATCCTTATAGTTTAGCGGCCTCGATTCTTGGGCATGAGACAGATTACTCTCAAACAAGGTTATGTCGCCCGACTCACGCCAATTCGATGCGGCTTTGAAGGTTGTGGCAGAGCTGTGGGCAGCGGGACATGAGGCGTACCTCGCCGGCGGCTGCGTACGCGACCTGTTGCTGGGCCGCGAGCCGAAGGACTATGACGTGGCGACCTCGGCCACGCCGGATGTGGTGCTGGGGCTCTTCCCACGCACCTTTGCCGTGGGAGCGCATTTTGGCGTCGTTCTAGTCGCGGATGGCGACGAGGAAGGCTACATGACGACCGAAGTCGCGACCTTCCGCTCCGATGGAGCCTATTCCGACGGGCGGCATCCGGATGCGGTCAGGTATACGAAGAGCGCCGAGGAGGATGTGCGGCGGCGCGACTTCACCATCAACGGGCTGCTCCTTGACCCAGGCCGGCTTTTCCCTCAGTGGCTAAAGCCCGGTTCATTTGCTGAGCTGGATGTACGGGCTGAAGCCCGTA
This sequence comes from Occallatibacter sp., assembly GCA_050014455.1. Lineage (GTDB taxonomy): Bacteria > Acidobacteriota > Terriglobia > Terriglobales > Acidobacteriaceae > Telmatobacter. The sequence continues at coordinate 13,010 of JBEKDH010000029.1, read as the reverse complement.
CCCTTCAGTGCGCAGCTGCAGGCAATTTGGGGAGCGCGGAGGATCTGCGCTCTGGCGTAATCGATTATGTGGGCGGGTTGGCGGATCTCGATGCTGGCGTGATCCGGGCCATCGGGCGGCCGGAAGCGCGCTTCGAGGAGGATCGCCTGCGGATGCTGCGGGGCGTGCGCTTTGCCGCGCGCTTCAGCTTTGAGATCGAGGCGGCGACCGCTGCCGCCATGCGCCGCCTGGCCGTAAAAACCAAAACAGTCAGCCGGGAGCGGGTGCGCGACGAGCTGACCAAGATGCTGACCGAGGGGCGGGCGCGGCGGGCCTTCGAGCTGCTGGACGAGACCGGGCTGCTGGCCGAGGCGCTTCCCGAGGTCGCGCGCATGAAAGGCGTCGAGCAGCCGCCGCAGTTTCATCCCGAGGGCGATGTGTGGGTGCATACGCTGAGGCTGCTCGACCAACTGGAGCCCGGCTGCCCGCTGACCCTGGCCTGGGGCGCGCTGCTGCACGATGTGGGCAAGCCGCCCACCTTCCGGCGGGCTCCGGATCGCATCCGGTTCGACGGGCATGTTGAGGTAGGCGTGGCCATGGGCGCGGAGATTTGCCGGCGTTTCCGCTTCTCGAACGATGAAACGCGGCAAATCCTCTCGCTCATCGAGAACCACATGCGCTTTGCCGATGCGGCGCGAATGAAGGCTTCGACCCTGAAGCGGTTCTTCCGGCTGGAGGGCTTCGAGGAGCATTTTGCCCTACACCGCATGGATTGCCTTGCCGGGAGCGGAAATCTGGAGCACTGGGAGTTTGTGCGCGAGCGGTGGGAGTCGATGCCGGAGGAGGCGGTGCGCCCGCTGCCGCTGATTACCGGCCGGGAGCTGATTGCGGCAGGCTACCAGCCGGGAGCGGGCTTCAAGCAGATGCTGCGGGCAGTCGAAGACGCACAACTCGAAGGGGTGATCGAGACCGCGGATGAGGCGCTGAGCCTGGTGCGGGAGCGGTTTCCGTTGGCGTGACTTGGTTCGTCACGCGGCCCACGGCTCTCCGGCGGTCACTCTCCGCGCGCGGTGGCCACGATTGCGATTCCCGCTTCGTCGGCGCGCTTCACAAGCGCCTCGCGATCAAAGAGCAGCGTGCGGCCGGCCTCGACGGAGAGGCAGCTTGCCCCGGCGCGGATCATGGTCTCGACCGTGCGCGTGCCGATGACAGGCACGTCGAAGCGTATATCCTGCTGGGGTTTGGCCACCTTGACCACAGTCAGTCGGCGCTCGAGCGTCGAAGCGTCGTCTTCAAGCGTGCTCATCAGCGCGGCGGCGCGCTCGATTGCCGCGTCCGTGCCCTCCATGGCCTCGACGGCCACACAGGCCTGCGCGGCCACCACCACCGTCTGGCCAATATCGAAGCCGGCGACGGCGCACGCCACTCCCAGGCCGTACTCGATGTTCTTGCGCTCCTCGTCGTCCGGCGCGCGCGCGGTGAGCACGCCCTCCCGCGCCAGCAGCGGCTCAAGGAAGGCCGTGGAACCGATCAGCTCGATGCCCTCGTCGCCCAGCACCTTGGCTACCGCGCCCAGCAGCATATCCGTATTGCGCGAGCGCAGATTCAACAGCAGCTTGGCCAACCGCCAGTCGGGCCGGATGCTGGAGAAGATCTGCTTGTGCTTCACCTGGCCGGCCATCACGGCCTTGGAGACGCCCTCCTTGCGGAAGAGCTCGATAAGCCGCGACAGCTCGCCCAGCGAGAGCCACTCGACGGTGATTCGATCGTCCGCGACCGCGCGCCGGTCGATCTCCGGGTCGGTCTCCTCGCGAATGGCCGCGACCACCACGGCCAGCCCCTGCGCCCGCGCCGCGTCCAGCAGCAGAAACGGAAACCGCCCGTTGCCGGCAATGAGACCGAGCTTCATGGCTTTCCCCTTTTCTTGAAAAGCTGATTCACTTGGAGAATCGGGCCTTCGTCGGGTAGGGGATCTATCTGCTTCAGGGCTTCTAGGGATGAAAGTGAAACAGACCATTCAAGACGCTTAGAAACCTTCTTTGACTCAAGAAAACTCGAAGGAAAATTGCCGTTGAAGAACTCTTTGAATCCCTCTTTCCGATCAAGTCGCAAAACAACCAGGTGATTGGGAACAACTTTGGTCTTTGGAATCTGAATGCTCGCGCCCTGAGTGAGTTTGATTTGGATGGACCGCTCGGGATCCCCCTTCGTCCAAGCATCAACTGCCTCAGTGGATTGGTCGGCAAGCCTCAGATTGTAAAAATGGGCAGCCACCACCTCGCCAATGCTGCCAACGAGATGTCCATCGAGCGTAAATTTTCTCGTGAAAAGAGATTCAAGCCTGTCGACTATGCGATAAAGGTCTGCGATCAGACCCGGAAGCTCTTCAGTAGCCATTGGACACCTACTTGATCACCCCGCGCTCGCTGCGTTCCAGGAATGCGGCCAGCAGCGCCACGTCTTCGCCTTCGAGCTGCTTGATCTTCTCGAGCGCCTGCGTGGTGTTCATCTTGGCGGCCAGCAGCAGCCGGAAGGCCTTTTGCAGCCGCTGCAAACGTTCCGGCGAAAAGCCGCGCCGCGCCAGTCCGATCTTGTTGATGCCGAAGGCCTTGTTCTCGCGCCGCGACGAAGTGAGCGAGAAGGGCAGCACGTCCTGGGTGACGATGGTGCCTCCGCCGATGAAGGCGTAGGTGCCCACCGTGCAGTGCTGGTGGACCGGGCTGAAGGCGCCCACGGTGGCGTAGTCCTCGATGACCACGTGGCCGGCGAGGGTGGCGGCGTTGGCCAGGATGCAGTGGTTGCCCACCAGGCTGTCGTGGCCGATATGCGCGCTGGCCATGAGCAGGCAGTTGGAGCCGATGCGCGTTACGCCTCCTCCGCCCGCCGTGCCGCGGCTGACGGTGACGGACTCGCGGATGGTGTTGTCGTCGCCAAGAACGGTCTCCGTGGCTTCGCCGCGATACTTCAGATCCTGAGGCGCCACGCCGACCGCGCAGAAGGGATAGAAGGTATTGCGCGCGCCGATGCGGGTGCGGCCGTCGAGCACGACATGGGAGATGAGGGTGCAATCCTCTCCCAGCGCCACCTCGGGACCGATGGTGCAAAAAGGGCCGACGTTGCAGGAATCCGGAACCACGGCTCCGGCGGCAACCACGGCGCTGGGATGGATGCTCACTCCGCGGCCTCTGGCTGTGCCTCGGCGGCGGGCGCGGCTTCACGTGATTTGGGGACGATTTGGCAGGTCAGCGTGGCCTGGCAGGCCAATTTGCCGTCCACCAGGGCCTTGGCCTCCATGCGGCCCATGCGGCTTTTGAAGGCCAGCACGTCTACTTCGATGCGCAACTGGTCGCCGGGCGTTACCGGGCGGCGGAACTTGGCCCGCTCAATGCCGGTAAAGACCGCCAGCTTTTTCTCGCGGTCGGGGATCTCGGAGAGCATGATGATGGCGCCGGCCTGGGCCATAGCCTCAATCACCAGCACGCCGGGCATGATGGGATAGCCGGGGAAGTGGCCCTGAAAGAAGGGCTCGTTCATGGTTACGTTCTTGATAGCTACCAGGCGCTTGGCGCGCTCAAACTCCACAACTCTGTCGATCAGCAGAAACGGGTAGCGGTGGGGAAGGAAATCCATGATCTCCTGGATGTCAAACGTCATTCTCTGGCTCCAAACGGCGGGTGGGCGTAGCGGCGTCGCGCTCTTCTGGATTATAAACAAGCCTATGCCGGCAACGTCCGGAGCCGGCTCTTACCCGACTGCAAAGAGCCGATGGGGCGTGAATCGGAAAGCGCCTTCCGCGAAGCCGAATTCCTGCATCCGATCCGGCCAACTGCGCAGGAAGGCCGTGAACTCGTCTCCCGGAATCGGCCGCTGAAAGAGATAGCCCTGCCCAGCTTCGCAGCCGATCTGGCGAAGAGCCTCAAGCTCGCCGGGTTCCTCGATTCCCTCAGCCACGGTGCGCAGCTTCAGTTGCCGGCCCATGGCCACGATGGTCCGGCACAGCGCCAGCATATCCTGGGAGAGGTCGATGCCGCGGACGAAGCATTGATCGATCTTGATAGTGTCAAGGCGCAACTTCTTGAGCACGTTGAATCCGGTGTAGCCAGTGCCAAAATCGTCGATGGCGACGCGCACACCGATGGACTTCAACTGCCGTATCCGCGCTCTGAAAACTAGTTCGTCCTCGAAGGCCAGGGATTCGGTCATCTCCAGTTCCAGTTTCGCGGGCGCGATGGGAATCTCTTCCATAATGGTACGCACGGTACGGGCAAAGTCGTCCTCGCGCACGTTGGCCGCGGAGACATTCACCGCGATGATCGGCAATCCAAGACCAAGAGCGCACCAGCGCCGGGCCTGCTCCAGCGCCGTCCGCAGATTGAAGTCGAAGACGCTGTGGATCAGGTTGGAGCGTTCAGCCACGGGAATGAACTCGCTGGGCGCGACCGCACCCAGTTCGGGGTGATGCCAACGCATCAGCGCCTCAGCCGCGACTACCTCCCCGGTCGTCAGATTTACCTTCGGCTGGTAGAACATTCGAAACTGATTCCGTTCCAGGCCCTTGCCCATCTCCACTTCCAGCAGATGGTCGCGCATGATCTGCCTGTTCATCCTGGTGTGGAAGGCGACCACATTCCGGCTCCTGACATAGCCGGCGCGATCCGCGGCCAGGACGGCAAACCGCACCAGTTCGTCGGCTGACCGGGTGTCGGAGGGGAAGTAGGCCACGCCTGCCGCAACCTCCAGCCTCGCCTCTGAACCGCCGCGCCGCTGCGGGGTGAGCGCGTCAGCAATCGCCTGAATGCGCTGGCGGCTGATCTTGTTGAATTTGGATGCTCCCATGGCCACCATGAAACTGCTGCTGCCAACACGGCCCAACAGCGCATCGGCATCCACGACGGAGCGCAGCGTTCCCGCAATGCGGTTGGCCAGCGCCTCCGCGCCTCTCCATCCCCACAGAGAATACTCCCTGCGCAGGCTTACCAGGTCGATCCAGATCAGTGCCACCTCTTGCTCTGCCGGAGTGCTCCTCAACAGCGCCGCAAGAGCATCCTGGAATGCCTGCTGGCTCAACAGGCCGGTCTGAGGGGCGTGACGATGACTGCGCGACTGGCTCTCGCGGTTCAGATCCTCCTCGGCGCGGGGACGCAAGAGACCTTCCAGCCTATCTTCACCGTCCGCCTCTCGAAGAGGGTATTTCCCGTTATCCGCCACCGGTTCTCCCGCAATACTTACAAAATTGGACCGAAGGTAATCGCACCCAGGTGACTTATGAGCCGAAAGAAAGAAGCCGGGTGCAGACCTTATGGCGCCGAGAAGCTTCCCGGAATTTCTTCGCGGGAGCCAAAAGGCGCCACATTGTTTCTACACGCACGAAACTACTGTACGCAAGAGAACAATCGAGATTAAGCTACAACTTATGTGCAAGCAAGGCCGCTGCTTTAGTGCAGTTACCTTTGCGCGCTGGGTACTTTGCGGCCTGAAAGATAGTACCCAATGGGATGCCGCTCTCCGACATTTACGATCTATGCGCGACTTACACCGGGAATAACTTTCAAGCCCTACTTCTTGATGCGTCGCTCGGCCGCGTCCACGCTCCAGAAATCGGGCGGCAACTGCTGGTTATAGCTCACGTGGTCCAGGAAGAACTGCCGGACGATTTCGCCGTTCTTGAAGCGGGTGATGGTAAACGGGGTGGGAAGTCCGTCGAAGGTGTGATAGTCGTCGTACTCCTCGGCGTCCAGGTTCTTGTCTTTGAAGACCGGGTCGCGCCACTCGAAGGTGCGGCGCAGCGGCAGGTGGGTCTGCGCGTCCATCTGGATGGTCACTGCCTCGTTCTCGGCGGAGATGAGAGTCACCTGATCGGCCAGATGCCGCTCGGCCAGGCGCTGGCCGTCGAAGACGAGAATAGTGCGGGGATCGTTGAGCCAGGACTTGACCACCGTCTCAATGGAGTGGTCGCGGCGGCGCAGGGAGTCGTCCACCATTTCCTGGGGCAGCGCCTTCTTGCCGCGATAGGTCACCTCCCAGCCTTCGCGCCCCACCAGAAACTCCACCACATCGCGGTGCTTGGTGAACTCGATGCGGTCCCGATCCGGCCAGGCGTTATACTCCCAGCACTCGGTGGTGCCTTCGCCGGGGTCGCCATGGTCGAAGCCGGCGATGTGCCCGTGGCGCATCCTGTTCTTCATATTGAGCCAGGCCTGGCCGCCCAGTGCCTGCACCATGGCGTCCAAGGCCGCGCGCGCCTTTTGCGCGTTCTTCGCGCCGGCGTCGTCCGCGGCCTGCGACTGGGTTGTGGGCGGCGTGGCCAGCATCAGCGCCGCAAGGACCACCGGCAAAACTCCGCGCATTGATCTTCCCCCTCCAACCATTGGACGCTATTCAGCGGCCAAAGCCGCAGCCCTACGGCTGACGCTATCGCAGGGAGCCGGTTTGCCGCAAGCGATCAGAAAGGGATCAGTACCTCAGAGAGGCCATCGGCAAAGCTGCGTGCCCGGCGGACGAGAACCGTGTCTTGGCCGCGCCCCTGCCTTTTGCGTAGACGACGAAGATTCCGGGCGCGTCCTCGACCGTGGCATAGCCGCAGCGATCGGGCGTGCTCAGGCCGTCACGGCGAATCCGCTCGATGCTGTATGTGGCCGCGTGAGAATCGGCCTGGCAGAGATGCTTCCTCGCCAGCCGGATCTGGAGCAAGGGAAGATTCGCCAGCGCGTCCGGCAGCCGCGCCTTTCCGTCGAGCCCGGTGACAGCTTCCTCATGCCACATCTTGAGCTGGAGGTCACGCCGGTCGTAGCCCGCCGCGAGAAGCAGACGGGCGTGAACCATCGGCTGCCCGGTCTTGCCGCTGACAACGCGAATCGCGATGGGTTCGCTGTGGACCACCGGGAAGGTTTCACCCGCGCCGCTTGCAGGAACGGCCAGCAGAAACATTCCAGCTCCGAAAGAGAGTGCGACAGATCGGATCATGAGTTTCGCCTTGGAGAAGTTATCGGCGAAACGCACAAATCGAAGAGGTTTCTGGAGCCCGTCAGATGGCGCGGAGAACCCGCACCGGAAGAAGAATGACTGCACTCACCAGCTCCAACACGCCGCCCACGGCGATTCCAACCAGGCGAAACGGCAACAGAAGCAGCCACACCAGCGGATACAGAATTAGGGCGAGCAGCGCCAGCGGCCAGCACAGCACCAGAAGAATGCACCACAAAAGGAACTTCACCATGACTTCAGCGCCTCAGCGCGCGGGCTTGCGCCCGCCGCGTCACTTCCCATGATACGGCGGCCGGGCCTGCGCGGTTCCCGGCTGCGCGATGCCGGCGAGCAGAAAGCCCTCATCCGTTGCTCCGCTGGCCGTCACGGCTTGGGCATTACCAGCACTTCAACGCCGCTGGCCGCGTCCTTCTGGCGAAATACCTGCTCCGTGGCCTTCTGGAACTCCTCCGGCCTGGCGTTGGGAATATCGGTGAAGGTCTGCGGATTGCGGTCGGTGAGCGGGAACCAGGAACTTTGCACCTGAATCATAATCCGGTGGCCGCGGCGGACGGTGTGGAAGAGGTCGGGCATGGTGAAGTCGATCTCCGCTTCCTTGCCCGGCACGAGCGGCTCGGGCTTCTCCCAGCTCGAGCGGAACTTGGCGCGGAAGGGTTCTCCGCGCAGCAACTGCTGGTAGCCGCCCATGTGCAGCGGCGGCGCGTCGAGGATGTGCTTGTCGCCGCGCGAGCTGTTGTCCGGGTCGGGATAGTCGTCCGGGTAGACGTCGATGAGCTTCACGTCGAAGTCGGAATCCGTGCCGGAGCTGGCGACCTTCAGCTTGGGTGAGATGGGGCCGGCGATGGTCACGTCCTCCTCAAGCGGCTCGGTCTGGTAGACGAGCACGTCGGGCCGGGTGCTGGCGAAGCGCTGGTCGTCCACCATGTAGCGCTGGGGCACAGTATCGGTGGTGTAGCCGACAAAGGGCACGGGGTGAGCCGGGTCGCTCAGGTACTCGTCCACGCCCGTCGTCTCAGCTGGCGGGTCGAAGCTGAGCTTGCCGCCGCCATGGAAGTAGAGCATCTTGGGCTGAGCGGCCTTGGGCGGCCAGGCATCGAAGCTGCGCCAGAGGTTGGTTCCGGTCTCAAAGACCACCGCCTTGAGCTGCGCCGCACCCTTGCCCTTGAGGTAATGCTCGAAAAACGGGAATTGCACGTTGGCGCGGAAGTACTCGCTGGTCTTCGAGTTGAACTGCACATCGCCCAGGTGGGCGCCGTCGCCGCGCGCCCAGCCGCCGTGCACCCACGGGCCTTCGACCAGCGTGATAGGCGTCTCCGGGTTGAATTTGCCGATGGCGTTGAAGGTCTTGAACGGGCCGCTCAGGTCTTCGGCGTCGAACCAGCCGCCCACCACCAGAACCGCGCAGTGGACGTTCTTCATATGCCGCGAAAGGTCGCGCGCCTGCCAGGAGGCGTCGTAGGTCCAGTGCTTGGCCTGGTCGTTGAAGAGCCAGTTGGAGCCTTTCAGGTAGAGCTTGTCCAGGTTGGCGATGCTGCCGGCCTGGAGATAGAACTTGTAGCTGTCCGGGGTGCCGAAGTCGAATTCGGCCGTGGGTTTGGGCGTCTGCGGCTGCTTCTGCGGGTAGAAGGAGACGTAGAAGCCGAAGTTGGCCGAGAGCATGAAGGCTCCGCCATGATAGCTGTCGTCGCCCAGGAAGAGGTCGGTCATGGGCGCCTGGGGGCTGGCGGCGACGAGCGCCGGGTGGGTGTCGATGATCGAGGCCGAGGTGTAGAAGCCTGGGTAGGAGATGCCCCAGATGCCCACTTTGCCGTTGTTGTTGGCGACGTGCTTGAGCAGGAACTCGATGGTGTCGTAGGTGTCGGACGCATCGTCCACGTCCTGCGGCGACTTCTTCTCGTCGATGTGGGGGCGCATCTCCACAAAATCGCCCTCGCTCATCCATCGTCCGCGCACATCCTGGTAGACAAAGATGTAGCCGCTCGTCTCGAACTCGTCGGAGGGGCCGAGGTGCCTAGGATACTGATCCTCGCCGTAGGGCCCGACGTTATAGGGAGTGCGGTTCATCAGGAACGGATAGGGTCCGCCGGCGGCGTCCTTGGGCACGTAGACGGCGGTGAAGAGCCGTTTGCCGTCGCGCATGGGAATGCGGAACTCGTACTTGGTGTAGTGGGCGCGAACGTAATCTTCCGGCGGAGGAGTGGGCGCGGGTTGCTGTGCCGGGAGGGCGATACCGGCCAGAAGGCAGATGGCCAGAAAGCCGACGGGGAAGCGATGCGATTTAGGCATTGCAGCTACGATTCTCCTGTGAATCGGAATCTCCAATTTAAAACAGATTCCTGGCAATTTGACGCCCGTCGACGCAATTTGCAGAACCAACGAGGTAGCATTATTAATTCTTCCGAGCAACGGCAATCCGCATCTCGGTAGCAGGGCCTTCCAGCCAATTTGTCATTGTCGGTCCAACCGGGACGTAGCCGTTCTTACCTATCCACTGAAACAATTCAGGCCAGGGTTTCGGTTGCTGAAGCGCTCCCTCGACGACGGCGGAAACGACCAGCGGTTCGTCGATCTTGCGCACTTCGAAGGGAGCTGTGGCCGTTGTTCCCTCTGGTACAGGGCATCCAACCTCCCAGCGCAACTCGCTCTCGGGGACAGCGGCGGGGCTATTGAGGTAGCGGCCAAAGAGAGGCCCCATCGGTTGAATGCGCTTCGAAGTCATATAGGCTGTGATCATATCCATCGCTTCGCCATGTAAAGCATATGAGCCTGTCATGGGAATGACAATTGCGAGAATGGGAGCTGCCTGTCTCGCTTGCGGCTGGAGTACAGGCGCGACCGATGAAGTGTTTGTCTGGGGCTGGGCCAGGTTCGCAGCAGCACCTACTTCGATCCTGGGGGCTTCCACGGTGCGTCCACTCTCCTCAAGAACCGCTTTGGAGATCGCGCCATTGGCATCCTTGACAAACTCGACTGTGACCTTGGCTTCGGTAAGGAAGAACTTTGTCTCTGAACGCGGAAACAGCATGAAACTGGGCTGACCGGCGATCTGACCGAAGAGAGAACCCGCCGCACTGGTAACTGTCATAATCTCTCCGCTACTGAGGCGATAATGACCGACGTAAGCGGTTAAAAGAGCTGACGGCAAATCTGGCAACCTGGGAATGACGACCGCCTCCCCTTCTATGTCATTGATTGCGCGTACCACCATGCCCTGCTCGTCTTTGAGGAACTCGATTTGACCGTCGAGAATCTTTGGATCATAAGTGAAGATGGTTTCGGTCTTGGGAAAGACTTCGATTTTTGGACGTCCCGTGGCCTGGGCAAAGAGACGGTTGCCCTCCTTTGTCACCATAATCACGCCATTGAAGCCTTGGTCATAGCGGCCGACATATGAGTTGTACACGTTGACGTCGATGTGAGGATTGGGTTTCAGATTATTCTGCTGACTCAGATGGTCGTGGAGATAGAGTTTCGCAATCACTTGCGCCGTCTCGCTCGGCCCATAGGTCGGAATGGGGCAGCTAGAGTTGGCGAGGATCGCAATGGTCAAATGCTCATCGGGATAGATGTTGAGAGAACTACAATACCCGCCGCTGGCGCCTGTGTGAGAGATCTGTCGCACACCGCGAAGGCGTCCAATGCTCCATCCATAACCGTATCCGGCGATTCTTTCGTACGACCTGGCAGTGTTCTCCTGGATGGATGGGGTCCATGCCGCTTGAACAGTGGCTGGGCTCAGAATGCGGGCATTCATGTAGCCTTCACTCCAGCGGAAAAGGTCTTCGACGGTCGAGTCGAGCACACCGTTGGCGCCGACTCTAGCGCCTTCCCTGGCTTTCTGCAGTCCTTCCAGTTTGCCATTGGCATACCAGTAGGGCATGGCCTTGCCGGAGTCACCGGGAGCGTAGATGCCTGTGTGCTCCATCCCCAGAGGCTTAAAGAAAGTGTTGCGGAGGAAATCCAAGTAGCCTTGGCCCGTGACTTTCTCAATGATATAGCCCAGCAGATAATAGCCGGAATTGCTATAGGCGTATTGCGATCCCGGATCGAAATCCAGCGGTTGATACTCAAAGAGCGTGATTAGATACTGCTGGCTCGCCGGAAAAAACGCGGTCGCCAGTGTTGCCGGTCCACCCAACTTTTCAGGAATGCCCGAGGTATGCGTCAGTAGATGACGAATCCTGATCTCGTTTCCTCGCGGGTAGTCGGGAATGTATTTTGAGAGAGGGTCGTCGAGACTCAAGCGGCCCTCTTCTTGAAGTTTCAGGATGGCTGCAGCGGTAAACGGCTTGGTGATCGAGGCGATGTTGAACTTAGTCTCCACCGAGACGGGAATCGCGTGCTCCACATCCGCCAGGCCGTAGGCCTTCTCAAAAAGAATTCTGCCGTCCTTGGCAACGAGAACAGCAGCGCCAGGCTGCCCTGGATGAATAGCGTCCTTAAAGATGGCGTCAACGACGCTCTCGGTTGTCGGCGTCGATGCAGCGGCATCGGCGGCCTGCGTAGCGATCCGGTTCTCTTGCGCCGCAAGACCTGTAGCCAGCAACACGATGAGGGCGCTAATGATCGCAGGTTTGTTTTTCATTACGGGTTTTCCTTAGGGGGTGAAACCAGAGTGCTTCAATGCCGGGCAGATCGAAGCGACCGGCCCGGCATTGAATGAGGGATATCGTACTCAGGTGGGTAGGTTCCCAGACCCTATAAGTCGAAGTACAGGAAGAACTCGTAGGGTACGGGGCGCAGGTTGACCGGCGCCAGTTCGCGTTCCCGCTTGTAGCTGATCCAGGTCTCGATCAGGTCCTCGGTAAAGACGCCGCCTTCGAGCAGGAAGTCGTGGTCCGCTTCCAGCGCGTCCAGAACCTCGCCCAGCGAACCCGGCGTGCTCTTGATCTTGGCGGCTTCCTCGGGCTCCAGTTCGTAGAGATCCTTCTCCAGCGGCTCACCGGGATCGATCTTGTTCTTGACACCGTCCAGCCCGGCCATGAGCAGAGCGGCGAAGCACAGGTAGGGGTTGGCCGAGGGATCGGGGCAGCGGAACTCCAGGCGCTTGGACTTGGGGCTCTTCGAATAGACCGGAATGCGAACAGCCGCCGAGCGGTTGCGCTGCGAGAAGGCCAAATTCACCGGCGCCTCGTAGCCCGGAACCAGGCGGCGATAGGAGTTGGTGGTGGGGGCGCACAGCGCAAGCAGCGCCGGAGCGTGCTTGAGCAGGCCGCCAATGTAGTTCAGAGCCAGCGGGCTGAGCAGGCTGTAGCCGTTCGGATCGAAGAAGAGATTGGTGTTGCCGCTCCACAGGCTCTGGTGCACGTGCATGCCGGAGCCGTTGTCGCCGAAGATCGGCTTGGGCATGAAGGTGGCCACCTTGCCGTGCTTCTTGCAGACGTTGCGGATGATGTACTTGTAGTACAAAACGTTGTCGGCCATCTTCAGCATGGGCGAGAAGCGCATGTCGATCTCGGCCTGGCCGGCGGTTCCCACTTCGTGATGATGCACTTCAATCGGGATGCCGACCTCCGCCATCTTGAGGATGATCTCCGAGCGCAGGTCCTGGAACTGATCGGACGGCGGCACCGGGAAGTAGCCTTCCTTGTGGCGCAGCTTGTAGCCCAGGTTGGGCTTTTCGTCCCGGCCGGTGTTCCAGACGCCCTCGTTCGAGTCGATGCGATAGTAGCCGGTGAAGGCGTTCTGGTCGTACTGAACATTGTCGAACATGTAGAACTCAAGCTCCGGGCCCCAGTAGCTGACATCGGCGATGCCGGTGCTCTTCAGGTAAGCCTCCGCCTTCTTCGCGATGTAGCGCGGGTCGCGGCTATACGGGTTCCCCGTTACCGGATCCTTGACGTCGCAGATGAGGCTCAGGGTGGGAATCTCCAGGCAGGGGTCAAGATACGCTGTCTCCGGGTCAGGGAAGAGCAGCATGTCGCTTTCGTTGATCTGCTGGAAACCGCGGATGCTGGAACCATCGAACCCGATTCCTTCGGCGAAGAGGTCCTCATCCAAATCCTTGACCGGAATCGAGAAATGCTGCCACATGCCGGGAAGATCGA